>CALECT010000144.1 GCA_937949725.1 uncultured Pseudanabaenaceae cyanobacterium | reverse complement strand
TGGGGGAGCCCGGCGGGGTAGTTGCCCATGGGGTCACAGTTGAGCAGCGCCAGGCAGAGCCAGGGGAATCCAGGAGCATTACTGTAGGTGCGATCGCCGTTATCGACAACTTCGGCTAGGGAGCTGAGAAAGCGATGGACGCTATCAATAGAGACGGTGGCACTGTGGTACTGGTCGCCGCGAATGCTGATATAGCTGTAGGGGACCGTTTGCTTTTGAGTCGGGATTTGCTGATCCATGGCAGGCGTTTGCACGATGGTGCTCTCTTCCACCATAGATGTTCGCGATTGCCCCTAGACAAGGAAATCTGCTGCTATGGTGAGAACAGCTCGATCTAGCTTCAGCCGATGACTGTGGGACGCCGTGGCCGCCGATAGGATTTTGACCGTTTTTCACCAAGAAGATTCCAAAAGTGGTCGAGTGGGGGAACGCCTACTGGCCCGAGGTTATCGCTTAGAGAGCTGCTGCCCCGCCGTGGGGGATGAGTTGCCCCAGAAATTGGACCGCTATGTCGGCATTATTTCTTTTGGTGGCGGTATGAGTGCCAATGATGAACATCTACCCTTTATTCGCGCGGAGCTGGACTGGCTACCGGGGGTGATGGCGGCAGAGGTGCCCTTGTTGGGCATTTGCTTAGGGGCACAGTTGATTGCGCGGGTTTTGGGGGGAGAGGTCAAGCCCCATGTCCATGGTCGGGTGGAGATTGGTTACTGTTCGGTGCGCCCCACGCCAGAGGGAGTGCATTTGTTTGAGGGAAGGGACACAGAAGCCTTTTATCAGTGGCACCGCGAGGGGTTTGAGCTGGTGCCGGAGATGACCCAGCTCGCGGAGAGTGACGAGTTTGAGGGGCAGGCATTTCGCCATGGAAAACGGACCTATGGCTTGCAGTTTCACCCCGAGGCCACGCGGGAGATGATCGATCGCCATTTGAATAAGGCTTCCCATATGCTGCAGTTCCCCGGGGCTCAGCCGCGATCTGAAATCCTAGAACACCATGACCGTTCCCCCCATTCGGCGGAGCAGTGGATTGATCGGCTCTTGGATGTTTGGTTGCCCCCGCTTGGGGATTGCCCAGCGCCGGGGTAGATGGACAGCGTAAGCTGAAGGCATTGCTTTGGTGTCCGGCGATGACTCTGCTGAAGTTTGTGCCATGTTGACCGTTGAGAACCTTGGGCGTCGCTTGGATGAACGCTGGCTGTGGCGAGGGGTGAACTTTGCGCTGGAGCCTCACATGCGGTTGGGCCTCGTCGGGCCATCGGGCTCGGGGAAGACGCTGCTGTTGCGCAGCTTGGTGCAGCTGGATCGGGTTGCCGAAGGGCAGGTGAGTTTTGAAGGCCAGCCCTTGGCGGCTTGGTCGTTGCCGCTGTATCGAACGCGGGTGATCTATTTGCCCCAGCGGCCCACGTTGTTTGAGGGGACGGTGGAGGAGAATTTGCAAATGCTGTTTCAGTTGGCTGTGCATCAGAAGCGATGCTATGAGCGGGAACGCATTGTGGATTATTTGGAACGCTTGAATCGTAGTGCAGGGTTCTTGGACCAAGTTGCCCCTAGGCTGTCGGGCGGTGAAGCGCAGATTTTAGGCTTGCTGCGAGCATTACAGTTAGCTCCCCAGGTGCTGTTGCTGGATGAACCGACAGCATCGTTAGATCCGGAGAGTACAGCGCGAGTGGAGGCGTTGTTGGAGACTTGGCTGAGAGCGGATCAGCAACGGGCCTGTATTTGGACGAGCCATGATGCGACTCAGATTGAGCGAGTGACGGATGGGATATTGGATTTAGCGGGAGTACAGGATGCAGGCTGATTACCTGGTGATTTCGAACGGGCAATTGCTCCTGGCAGCGCTGCTAATCGTGGTGAATTTTGCCATTTCACTGACGTTTCGTCTTGGGCTGGCCCAGTCTTTGATGATTGCCACGGTGCGGATGGTGGTGCAGCTACTGTTGATTGGCTTTGTTTTAGAATGGTTGTTTCTGCAACAAAATCCTTTGGTGATTGTGGCGATCGCCCTCATTATGGCTTGTGTGGCTAGTCAAGCTGCGGTGGGGCGGACAAAACGCCGCTTTGTGGGGATTTACTGGAATAGCTTGCTTTCAATTTTGGTGGCTGCTGGGTTAGTGGCTGGCTGGGGTTTAGGCGTTACTGTCCAGGTAGAACCTTGGTATGACCCGCAATATTTTATTCCCATGTTGGGCATGGTGTTGGGTAATACGCTGACGGGAATTTCCCTGGGGCTAGATCGATTTATGGAAGGCTTGGTCGAGCAACAGGATCAAGTAGAGACGTTGTTGAGTTTAGGGGCGGATCGCTGGGAGGCAGGACGTCGATTGATCCAAGAGGCCGTGCGTACCGGGATGATTCCGATTATTAATTCGATGATGGTGACGGGCCTAGTCAGCTTGCCGGGGATGATGACGGGGCAGATCCTGGCTGGGGCCAGTCCGATTGATGCGGTGCGCTATCAGATTGTGATTATGTTTATGATTGCTTCGGCGACGGCGATGGGGACATTTGGGGTGGTTCTGTTGGCATTTAACCGGTTGTTGAGCGCGGACCATCGCTTAAGGCTGGATTTGTTGCGGCCTTCTTGAGGCCTTCTCCGAACCTGTAACCCAAGCCAGTCAGCATTGAAGCGTCGGGAGATTACGCCAGTGCTACCAGAATTCCCTGCGCTAATTGAGCGTTGAGTTGATCCTCCTCAATTCAGGGCTAACCCAATCAATCATCTGAGCTGAATATACCCATCTTAGGTAGAATCCTAATAATATGGAGATGGAGGGATCTCTTCATCACAATGACCCAAGACAAAGCACCCACTCAGAAAAATGCTGCAAGCAAGATGGGGAACCTACTAATGTGGGGGCTCGCAGGCTGTGGCTGTTTCGGCTTCGGAGTCGTTTTTCCCCGCATTTTATTTGTGATCGCTCTACCGTCTTTACTCGCTCAGGACAATAAAGCGAGACAGCCTGAAGCTAAAACCTACGTGGGCTCGCTCAACCGCGCTCAACAGGCTTACTTTATAAAAAACAAAACATTTACCGATTCTCTTGAGGCGACTGGTATTGGCATCTCGGCACAGACGGAGAACTATACCTATCAAATTGGCATTTACGAAACCCAGCCACCTGTCGCTATTAGCTTGGCAAAACCTACCCAAGACAGCCTCAAGGGCTACGCTGGCTTCGTCTTTTTGACACCAGTAGATGACAGTCACTTCAACACCAGCACGATTCTTTGTGAGACTGCAACCCCAGTTTCTCGCGAGACCCCCCTGCCATCCCCACAGCCCACAGCCTCTATGGAATGTCCTGCAGGGTTTGTAGGGCTGAACTAGATCTAGGATCGACCTCCTTAGGCCCTTTTAGAAGGATGTTGGCAGACGGCTAAGGAGCATTTCAGACATCCGTTTAACTTCGTGTAAATGCTTTTCGTCCTTGGGGGGCGATCAGTGCGATCGCCACCAGCACCGCCGTTACCAAATTCAAATCCTGTGCCTTCAACCCAATCCAGTCCGCATTGAGGGCTAGGGCGATCGCCAAGCGATAAACCACCGCCCCGACCAACACTGCCAACGTCTGTACCGGAATCGACCGCAATCGACTGCCCAGCAATGTCTCCCCCACAATCACTGCTGCCAAGCCAAACACAATCGTTCCCACCCCTAGAGAGACATCGGCAAAGCCATTCGTCTGGGCAAACAGCGCCCCGGCCAAAGCCACCAAGCCATTACTCAGCGCCAATCCCCCCAGCAGCATGGCTCCAGTCCTGACGCCCTGGGCCTCCGCCATGGTCGGTGTTGAGCCCGTCGCCCGCATCGCTAGGCCCAGCTCTGAGGCCAAGAACCAGTTCAGCAACCAGATAGTCGCTACAGCAACTACTAGTAGCAGCAACGGTAAACCCACCAGCTTTGGCAGAGCATCCAGCAGACCCTGCAAGGGCGAAAACAGCGTTGGCTCCCCCAGTAGTGAGACATTGGGTTGGCCCATGATGCGTAGATTAATCGAGTACAGGGCAATCATCGTCAGGATGCTGGCCAGCAGGTTGAGGATCTTGAACTGTACCGACAGCCAAGCGGTACAGAGTCCCGCCAGACAGCCTGCCACCACGGCAACTCCCGTCGCCATGAAAGGCGGCACCCCATTCACGATCAAGCTCGCCGCCACCGCACCGCCCAGGGGAAAACTGCCATCCACCGTCAGATCAGGGAAGTCCAAAATCCGAAACGAGAGATAGACTCCAAGGCCCACCAGGCTATAGAGAAAGCCCAATTCGAGGGCACCGGAAAAGGCAGTCCAATTCATTTGGCTAGAGAATTGCGTGAAGAACGACTAAATAAGTGTCTAACTGAAACTTTGTAAGTCTCCAAGAGTCTAGGTCATTGTCTGACAATAGTTCTTAGCCAAACTGTAAGTAATCTTAAAGATCAAGTCTTGTTCTGCTAGAGCTAACTCGCTCAATGATTGTGAATATGACCAGGGCGGAAAACTAGTTACTATCTCGATCTGAGACTTTATTGAGAACCATGGCTCAGAAATTTCATCTAAAATACCTATAGGCCTCGAAGTAATAGAAAAGCTTCACTTCAGAGAGCCATCCATGAGACCAATCTGTCAGATTGCTACATTGGCGTGAGGTATTTGAATATGGAACGTAGAAGATTCATCAAATATAGTTTGGCAGGGCTTACGAGCGCTTCATCAGCTTCTCTGCTTCATGGTTGTGCGTCTAGTGTAAGACCCATCGTGACCAGTCCTGTGGTGAAGGAGACGGTTAAGGTCATAATCGGGGATCTTGTGCCTCGTTTCATTGATTTCGCCGTGAATATCGATTTAGATAAAGTCTCTGAAAGATTTGAAGACTGGTATTACAAGCAAGACAGGAGCGATCAGCTTGCCTTAGACAAAGTTGGTGACATGCTAAGGTCTGGTGGTTTTGTTCGCTATGATACACCTGTTTATAGGTATGGCGAATACTACTTCTATGGGGTTGAAAATAAAGATGGAATAAATATTTGCTCTCCTTGCTTTAATATCAAGACTAAGGCTCGTGCTCCCATGGTTGAAGGTCCTGTACTTTTGGGGTTAATGGCCGCTTCGCAATCTTCGAAATTGCGACGTGACTTGAACAAGGCAGGGTTTACTCTTGCAGAAATTCTCTTGCCTATTGTCCCTGTCCAAGAGCCAAGTTGTAGTCTTTTTGAAACAAGTAACGAGCCTTTTAAATACCAGACTTCGGAAGCTTCATTGAATGTCGATTATGATTTCAATAATTATGAAAAGGAGTCACAGATTCAGTTGAAGGTTGAGAATGAAATTTTCCAATTTAAGCAAGATATATCAGTGAAATTTTAATTAGATCATCTGATCTGCAGATGGTCTAAATTCAGAGAACCAGCGGGCTATGCAAGTGCAGACGTATCGTAATGGAGTGAGCTCTTATCCCTCCCTCATTACTTGTGCGGTGATGGCCCAGCTATTCCACAACACTGTTCACATCATTAATTGCCAAGACTACAGCCCGGAGCAAATCGCCGTTTGGTCTCCCCAGCCCCAATCCGCAGAAGCCTGGCACAGCCGCCTCGCCCCCAAGCAGAGCATCTACATTGCCCGATCCACGCACAACCCAGCCCCCATAACGGGCTTTGCTGAGCTAGACCCACCCGAATTCAATGGCAACGGCAATGGCAACGCCCACATCGACTGCTTCTACGTTCATCACCAATGGCAGGGGCAAGGCGTGGGAACCGCACTCATTTCTGCCCTGGAGACCGATGCCAAAGCCCAAGGCATTTCGTTACTCTATGTAGAGGCCAGCATCACCGCCCAGCCCTTCTTTAGCCGAAAAGGTTTCAAGGTCATACGGGAGCAGTTTCGCACCCTGGGCAGCTGCCAGTTCAAACAGTTCTATATGGAAAAGCCCCTCAAGGCTTAGCGGCATCATGGCGAATTCGGATTACTTGGTTTTGGTCGCAGGGGCAACGGGTGGCGTCGGCCAGCTTGCCACCGGCATGTTGATCGACCAGGGCTTCCGCGTTCGCGTCATGACCCGCAGTGCCGACAAGGCCAAGCAAATGTTTGGCGACAAGGTTGAAATTGCCATCGCCGATATTCGCAAGCCCCATAGCCTCGCCGCTGCCACCGATGGCGTCACCCACATTATCTGTGCTACCGGCACCACCGCCTTCCCTTCAAAGCGTTGGCAATTTGACTTTGGCAATGAGCCGGAGTGGATGGCTTGGCCTCAGGTGTTGGTGGATCAAGACTATCGCGATCGCAAAGCCCAAAACTGTCCAGAAACTGTAGATGCAACTGGCGTCAAAAACCTCGTTGCCGCCGCTCCTGAAGATCTCCAACGCTTTGTCTTTATCTCCTCCTGCGGCATCACGCGCAAAGACTCTTTCCCTTTCAATATCCTCAATAGTTTCGGCGTCCTGGATGCCAAAGCCAAGGGTGAAAAGGCCATCACTAGCTCCGGTCGTCCCTACAGCATCATTCGTCCTGCGCGCCTCACCGATGGCCCCTACACTTCCTATGACCTCAATACTCTGCTGAAAGCTACTACCGAAGGCAAGCAAGGCGTCAAGCTGGGCACTGGCGATCAGATCAATGGTGAAAGCAGCCGCATTGACGTGGCAGGGGCAGCGGTGGCTTGTCTGAAGTCTGAGGCTGCGAAGGATAAGGTGTTTGAGATTGTGAATGAAGGCGATCGGCCCAGTGCGATCCCTTGGGAGGAATTATTTGCAGGCCTTTAGGCACTTGTCAGCACTATTGGGTGGGTGCAAATCCTCGGAAATCTAGTTAGCTTCGCTTCTGGCAATGTGTTTGCCGGAGCAGTTTCAGGTGGCGGATGTGGAGCGGGTTTGTGCGGGGGTGAGTTGGGCGACGATTAGTCGGGCGTTGCGGGAGCTGGGACAGATTGAATGTGTGAGAGGTGGGCGGGATGCGCTTTGGGAAAAGCAGAGTTCTTAATCTATTTTTCTTTTATTTCCTTCAGACAGCTTGTAAACGTTCCAAAAGCACCAAAATGCGTACGCTGCGCTGTAGACAACTCCAATGAACGCACCTAATATTCGCTCCGGAGGTAGATGATCGTAAAGAACACCGAAATTGCCGCTAGATATATCCCAGCCGTAGTAGTAGCCATCCTCCCCAGGTAAAATACTCAACCAAGTAATAAAGCCGGAGAAGGCACTGAGGAAAAGAGCTTCGAAAGCTTTCCTTACACGTGGATTGCTATACATCCATTCATCCAACTTCTTGAACACTGTTGTTATTGGGTGCTGTTCTGGCGGATGTCCACTGACCAAAAGTGGAGCGATCAAGGTTACATACAGTCTAACAATTTCGTTTCTCTTCGTTATTGCGATCGCAAACGAGCTGCAACAATACGATCGCGCCGACTCCGCAACAGTCAGGCTCCACAACTAACCTGCCCCGAGCCCCTCCCCTTGCATCTCCTAAAGTCCCTCGCCCGCTCCCGCGCCCTCAACCCCAACTTCCCCTTCGCCCCCCGCCAATCCCCCATCTTCTACGGCTGGATCATCCTCATCGTCACTACCCTCGGCGTGATCATGAGCATTCCGGGCCAAACTGCAGGCGTCAGCGTCTTCACCGATCACCTCATCGCCGCCACCGGACTCTCCCGCCTCTCCCTCAGCAATGCCTATCTCATCGGCACCCTCACCAGCGGATTGCTTCTGCCCTTTGGCGGCAGCTTTATCGATCGCATCGGC
>CALECT010000143.1 GCA_937949725.1 uncultured Pseudanabaenaceae cyanobacterium | reverse complement strand
AGTGAGGAAGGGAATGAAGTCAAAGGAGGCACAACCGTTAAATAACAAATTGATTCACTGCTACCCATGACAGCAGAAGGGGCACCTTATCGATGCCCCACTGTATAGCCTGCTCAAAACTTGACTTTTTCCATGACAGGGAAAGAGGTCGGCTGTTTGGCTGTCAGACTCAGATTATGACAAAGCCCCACCCAGTTGCTCCAACAACGCGCCCGCCTCATCATAGGCCACCTTATAGGTGTACTCCCCCCCATCACAAGTCGCCAACCGCAAGGCCTCCTGGGCTAACTCCCGCGCCCGCTCCAAATCCCCATCCTCTCGCGCCAACTCCGCCAATAGCAGATGAATATCCGCGCCCTGGAGGACGTAGCCGCAGCGGGTGGCGATGCGTTGGGCTTCTTCGGCGAGGCGGAGGGCTTCGGTGGGGTTGCCTTGGTCGCGGCGGAGGCGGGCGAGGTCGAGCAGGATGTCGGCTTCGGCTTCTACACAGTTGATGGCGCGGCAGCGACGGATTGCTTCGCTGAGATGATGGTCGCTCTTAGAGAGGTTGGGAATGAGGCGGTGAGCGGCACCGAGGAGCCAGTAGGCGCGGACGTAGTCGCGTTCTACGGGGTAACTAGTGCGGGCCTCTTCATCAGCAAGTTCCAGAGCTCTCTTGGCGGCAGCCAATGCATTGCCCGTAAGTTCGATACGCTGTTTCTTGCTTATTTCAGCTACACGTAACAGCATCAATAAATTTAATGCTTTATAGGCCCAGGTTAATCCTAGATTTTGGGTCTCTTGACGTCGTTCTGCCATAGCTTGCGCCCGATCAAACTCTGCTTCCGCCGCTGTCCAGACTCCCCGGCAGACAAGCAATCGCCCCAAGTTTTGATGTCCCACGGCTTCCCGGGATTCATCTTCAATTTCCTGGCAGAGGGCGATACGGCGTCGCAGATAGATTTCGGCAAGTTGCAGATCACCAAGATCGGTGTAACGGATCGCTAAGTTTCCGAGAGCGATAGCAAAGTTTATCTTGCTATTGAGCTTTTCACTAATCGCCATATAGCCTTCAAACAACGGTACAGCTTGCGCGGGTTGACCATTGAGGCTATGACTATTGGCCAGTTCGTTCAGTGCTAAAGCCTGATCCGCCTCGTTTTGCAGCTGCGGCAACTGCTGCTCACCTTTGGGAAAGAGTGCACGGAGAAGTTCGATTTGTTCTTGATAAGCTCCAAGTTGGTAATAGAGGGTTTTCCAAATGCGATTACAAAATAACTTCCATGCCTCGTCATACTGACCGGCCCTCACCATATGGTGATACAGCTCAATAACGGGAGCCAGGTCATCAATACTGCTCACGTGCTCTGCCTCGGGTACTGCCGCAAAATAGTCTCGCAATTGGCTGTGGGTTTGACGGCGATCTTCGTTACCCATTCGTTCATAAACATAGCGCCGCACAATAGGATGCAGGTCAATGCGAGATTGCTCCCGCTGTGCAACCCCCCGCCCGATCAAATCCTGCAAATCCCGCTGCAAATCCGCTTCATCATCCGCCAGTCCCACCAGCACGTCATACTCCACCGGACTACGAAAACAAGCTAGCTGGCTCAAGAGCTTTCGCCCATCCTCTTTCAGGTTTTCATAGGACTGCTCCAGCACATGGTGCTGTCGCTGTACCAAGCTACCCGTCACATCCAGCCCCTGTGCTGCCTGAATATCTCCCGGATTACGAAAATCCTTCACCACCAGTCCCGCAAGCAGCCGCAAACTCAACGGGTGAAAGCCATAGGCCTCACAAGCCTGCTCAATCTCCCCTCGATTTCCCCGAATCCCCTGCAACCGAAAGAACTGCACCGCATCGGCAGATTGCATCTGCGTTAGCTCCTCCTCCCGGCAGCCCGTTAGCAGCATTCCCCCCGTCACCTCCACCGACCTAGGTCGCAACCGTGTTGACATGAGTACCTTGCCTTTAAGGTAGGGCAGACTACACAAGCTACGTAAAAACTGCTCCCCATCCGGGCTAACACAGTCGCGCCCCGCATCCGAAATAACCTGTTCCCCATCCCCCTGATAAGCCGCCCCCATATTGCCATAGGCTCGCAGCGCCCGCTCAAACCCATCCAGCACCAGCAGAATCCGATGCTGCCGCAGGTAATTCAAGAGAAGCGCCACCCGCTCTGATCGCTTCAAATTCTCCGGCTTCTGTTCAGTCAGATAAGTCAGTGTTGCATAGACAAAATTATCGAACCCCGCCTTCTCTTCATAGAAGCTCCACCACACAACCTTGGGCCATTGCTGCTGCTCAACATCATGGATAAGCCAATGCCAAGTCAGCGCACTCTTACCAAAGCCCCCCAGCGCCCGCAACACAAACAGCGGATGCTGCAAATCACCACGCAGCCAATCACTCAGCATCTGTCGCTCCTCCACCCGCCCCGTAAAATGTGGCGGCATTCCATAGGGATGAACTAGCTCCCACTGCTTCGGCATATCGCTCTTTTGAGCTTGTTCAGCCTCCGGCTGCTTCCCACAAGCCGTTAACAATTGCGTCCAAGCAATCTGAATTTCGTCTTCGTCATCTTCCGTCAGCTCCACCGGAATCAACTGCTTGATGCGCGGAGGTAAATCACAATCCTCTTTAAGGATTGGAATAAAGCGTTGCGAACGACTCGCTGGGTCGAGCGACTGCACCAGGGAAGCCTCATACTCAGCCCATTCACTGCCCACATAATTGGGCGTCAAAACCAATAAGGTTTTTCGGCTGTTGACGACTGCTCGCTCAATTTCCTTATCCCGCGTAGCACCCAGCTGAAACCTAAAAACCTTAAGCCCAGCCTGCTTTAGCCGCACCAGCAACTCTCCCCGCACCCAAGCCTTATCAGCCTTGCTGTAGGAGATAAACACATCGTATTCGTAAGATTGATCCGCCTCGCCCATTACACGCACCACAGCCGTAGGTAGATTTCCCTCAGTTGAATTCTATACGCTCAACTCAACCAAAGGTCCGCACAGAAACAACCTGAAAACAAGCCAAATTCACAAGTCCGGCGATCGCCTCAACTCCTGCACCAGCCGCGCCACATTCACCTCAAACTCATCCTCATCCGTCATATCCAGCCACATCCGCGACTTCAAACTCAACCTCGGTTCACAATCCTCCCGCATTACCTTCAACAACCGCCGCTGACTCTGCTCCAGCCCCAAATGCACCGCCAGCAAATTCTCAAACTCCGTGAAGTTGCTCTGCAAATAAGCCGGAGACAACACCGCCAACGTATAGCGACTCGTCACCACCGCCCGCTCCATCTCCTTAATCAACACCGCACCCAAGCGAAAATCACGATAATCAACAAACACCCGCAAACCCACCGCCTCAAGTTGCTTCACCAACCGCGTCCGTACCCAAGCCTTCTCTGACTTCTGCCGATAGCTAATAAACACATCGTACTCATAGCCATCCGCCAACGGCTCAGGCGCTGACGGCCCAGATGCCGGAGCCTTCCCCCCCTGATACAGCGCAACAGCAAAATTCTCCTCAACCTCCGCTTTAAAGATCGGATGCTGCCGCCCCTCCGCCGCCGTCACCCTCGGCTGCACATAATCAAACAAATCAAAAATCCGAATCACGCCCCCCGCGCCATTCGCCCCACCTCGCAGCCCCGCCACCACATGCTGCGTAAACAAGCTATTCTCCGCCCCCGGCAAAATCCAAGACTGCTCCTCATCCCGCGACGAAGCCAAAATCACCCGACCCCGCCCCACCTTCAACTGCTCGTAATAACCCTCCGACAAACCCGCCTTAAACTGCCCAACAGTCCCATCCTTCGGTTGCCCAAATCCCCCCGCATGGCAACAGTCAAACACCACCACCAGCCGCCGCGCCGGAATCGCCCGCAACGCCTCAGTCAGCTCCGCCCCCGCAATGGCAGAACCCGCCACAATACTCTGCGCCGCCTCATCCCAAGCCACATCCACCGGCAGCAAATACTCCCCCGCATCCGCCCCCGCCTCAATCCGCCCACCATGACCAGACACATAAATAAAAACCGTCGAATCCTCATCACTCCGCTGCGCCAACTGCGCCAACGCCTGCCGCAACCCAGCCTGCGTCGCCGCCCCATCCATCAGCAACTGCACCTGCCCAGCTCGATACCCACAGCACTGCGGATCCACCAGCACATCATGAATAGCCTGGGCATCCCGCCCCACCGACTCCGGCAAAGCATTGATCTGCTCATAAGCCCCAATCCCCACCACCAGAGCATAAGCATTTGCCATTCCAGCCATCAGCGAGACCCTCTAGACCCATCTAATTAGAATATCGCCTCCCACTTCAGCTAACGACCTACATATCCACCCCAGCAAAATCAACAACTCCACGACTGCATCCCGCCTTCGCCCGAGGGGCCTCCTGGATCAAATCGGCAATATCAGTGCCAGACTCAACCTTGCCCTTCAGCAAAATCTTGAGCTCCTGCACCATCACCCGCCGCCCCTGATTAATATCTCTAGCACAGGCAACCTCCACCCTTTGCCCCGCCCCATCCCCAAAGGCCCGGTCAAACGCTTTACGAATCTCTCGACCAGAAATGCGTTGCCCCAAGTTCTCCTCAAACAGCACCTGCACCAACGAATCATTCACCTGGTCCATCAACGCAAGAGATTCGCGGTAATACTCCTCTGGAGAGTTGCTATAGCAAGTGCCATGTTTATACCACTCATGCAAATGCAGATTCGAAGCATAGCCCGGCATCTGATCCGCCAGGGCTTCGCGAGTCTGAGCCGTTAGCTCAATGGGCGGCAGCTCATCCCAGCGCCTCGCCTTATCCAAACGCTCAATCTCTGCACTCACCCCACAATAATCATTACCCCGAGGCTGGGGCCACAGACCATGGAGCGCCAAATTCCCCGCCTCAAAGCTATCCGAAGACTGATTGCGGCATTCCGTCTTCGTCGGTCTCGTCTCGCAAAAGGCCGGCTGCCAACTCAATGCCAAAAGAAAATCTCCTCGACGGCTAGTATCTAACCCCGGTAAATCGTTACTCGGCACCGGCGGCAAAGTATTGTTCTCCAGCTCTAAGGGCGCAGGAGTCTCAGGCTCCGCAGGCGATGGCTGTGGCTCTGCTTCAGGCGGTGCACCTAGGCTTCCGCAACTGATAGGCACCCAGCGCAGGCTCGGGCTGGCATCCTCCAACTTCAGCAAATAATGGGTCGCCTCACTGGAGCGGTTCTTGCCAATGACGCGATAACTTTCACCAGGCGTGAGGCGCACATTGCCCGCATTTCTGCGCTTTTTAATCGACTGCGTGGCCTCACAGCTCTCCGTTGCGGTCAAAGTCGTATCGAGCTTAATCGTTGCCCAGCTAGGAGGTCCCATCAAAACCAGGGGAGCCAGGAACAGTCCAGTGCAAGCCCCAAACCTAGCCCAACCTGAAAAGCCCCAGCAACGCAGCATCATCGACATCTCTTTCCCTTCCCTGAAAATGGCTTCTCTAGCGTTAGACGCGCACTTTTTGAGAGCGTCCCCTCCCTTATGTCACTCTTTAAATTGACCTTGAAATTTAAAAAGATGGAATTCGTGACTTTCGACTGATGCTGCTGCTGAGAAACAACCAACCTCCAGCTTTAGCTCACAAACTCCACCTCTCAGCACAAGCGAACGATATCCCAGCCCTGCCGCCTAACTAAACAACACGCCATCCAGCGGCGCTCAACTCTGGCAAAAAGAATCCATCTACCTGGACAAACTCATCTCCTTGACGTTCGAGCTTCCAGGCCACGTTTTGGCCCGTCATCGCATTGCGCCAAGCCAAATCCACCGTGCCATCTCCGTCATAATCAGCCGCATCAACAAGATCCCAAGCAGTCGCTCCCAGCTCTGGCAGAAAAACAGAACTTTCGAGAACATCGCCATTCAGCGTCCACAATGCATTTTGACCGGTTACCTCATTCCGCCACACCACTTCATCCTTACCATCATTGTCAAAATCTGCGACGGCTTTAATTTGCCAATCCAAATTGGTCAAAGCCCCTTGACTGCCAAGCCCCAGGACCGTGAGATCAATAAAGCTCGACTGGGCCGTTTCTCCCATTAAATCCCAGAAGCCAAAGCCCCCAGTGACCGCATTACGCCAGAGCATTTCACTCTCACCATCTTGATCAAAATTCCCGGCAGCCTGGAGTCGCCAATCCTGGTTTTGAATTTTAAAGTTCTCACCCACCAAGACTTCACCCACTTGCTGAGTGCCATCCAGAATTAACACCCGGTTCTCTGAAGTAGCGTAGTTTCGCGTCAGGATATCGCTATCACCATCTTGGTCATAGTCCAGCAATTCAATCACTTCTAGGTCATCTAGAGAAGAGACTGAAAGAAAATCCCTCTGGACAGAGTCGGCGGTATTGTTCAATTCCAAGATGGACCAATAAGCCAGCGCTCCCGTGCCCTCATTGACCCATAACAAATCCTGTCGGCCATCCCGATTCAAGTCCCCTGGACTGGGGTCGGCAAGCACAGTCAACGAAAAGCTATCGTCAATGGTTTGCCCCTGGAGATTGGTTGCACGCACCGTTAGATTGGTGGTCCCAGCCTGGCCGTTGACGTAGTCTAGAACCAGCTCAGTGCCATTAAAAGAGGGCGTTACTAACCCTGGATTCGTATTGCCTACAATTTCAAAAGACAGCTCATCTTGTTGTGAAACGGTGATGCTTTGGTAGCGAGCAAAGTCATCGTCACTAGAGAACTGAAACCCTGTCGCGGTCTGAGCAACAATTGGCAAATCCTCGAAAGCTCCCCCCGAATTGATGATTGGTAATGCGGCGATCGCATCAATGGGAATTAAATCTGCACTAGATAGAACTTCGCCAAAGACAGTAAACCCACCATTTTGCTGATCTAAATCTCTAAGTTGTCCAGCAAAAGGACCATTTGCACCATTATCGGCAAGGTTAAAAAACCACCCACTCGTTGCTGTATTAGGCCCTTCATCCGTCTTGGCGTAGGTTAATGTTCCCCGAGTATTCGAACGAGCCGAACTGAACTCATTTTGCACAGGAGCATCGGTGACGACTGACGATACAGCATTGGGCAAGTTATCGAGATTATCTGCAATACCATCAATCACAAAGCTCCCCCCCTGAATCACAAATCCTGGGACAGAGCGGTGAATCACGCTGTCAACGTAGTCACCATCATTCACATAATTCAGGAAGTTCTGAACGCTGAGCGGTGCTCCTTCTCCAGGCTGGTCATAGAGCAACACATTGGTAATTCCGCCATTCCCCAAGGTCGTGTCATAGAGAGCAAACTGGGCAACCTGCCCAGTGGTAAACGGATCATCAAAATGATCCAACAGGTTCAAGCGCAAATCTGCGGCTTGGTTATCTGCAACAACATCCTGAATCGCAGTTGTAACAATGGGTTGGGAGGGCATAGGACTACCTGTAAACTACTGGCTTCATCAAGTAGCTTATTTTACAAGTCAAGCACGTAGAGATGCCACCTGCCCTATTCATCCCAGCCATCAAGATGGCAGCAATGCGGCAGCCCTTAGCTTCTAACTTTTGAGCAGCGGGAAACAGTCTTCTAGCTGCCAGCGCTGCTGCTCATAGCGAAGCAGGGTCAACGCATTGACCTCCCAATCCGCATCAAATTTCTGCGGCTCCAGCTCCGCCCACATTTCCTTGAACTTCGCTCGATCTAATTTGCGCGAGGCCACAGTCATATGGGGACTGAATTGGGGATGGCTATCGCGGGGCAGGTCACATTGCTGGACCAAACAATCTTCCAGCTCCGCTTTTAGCTGTAAAAGTTGGGGCGATCGCACCACATCCACAAAAAGCACCCGAGGTGGAAACGCACTAAATCCATCCAGCGTTACCCCGAAAGGCACCTGCCGCTGAGCAAACTCAGCCAACACAACCTTCACCGGGCCGATCGCATTCACCGCCAGCTCAAACGGTGGCACCAGCGTAATGTGGGGCGGAGCTTTTGCTGTTCGCGTTTGATAGCGCGCCGTCAAATCTTCGATCACCGCGATCGCTCGCGCCTGAATCTCTTCTGGCGGCACCAAGGCAACAAACCAGCGCAGCATCGGGGCCGGGTTTTCAAGCAGAGGGCTCATAAAGATAAAGACAGGGAATGCACGTACGATCGCAAAAGCTCAGCAAAGAGCGTGGGCAATGAAGGCTTAACGCCTATGCCACTCAAAACTTCGACAATCAGAAATCTAGCCTATCCGGAGTTGAGCCTTTTCCCATTGGATCTTCCTTTTAGCAGCTGCGGAATGCAGCAACGTTTTTGAGGGACAGGACTCTTTTCGATTATGCAGACTCGCTTCATCTCCACAGCCCTTGTTTTCTGTGCCCTCTTCACTGCAAGTTGCCAGGGAAACCGCGTTGATGCCGCCAATCCGGGTAACGCTGGTCGCATCGAACAGACCAGCCCCAGCGAGACCTCTCCCCTCGCCGCTGCAACGCAATCTCCCGAAGCGATTACGCCCAGCCCAGTTGCGACCAATAACGCCGCATCCCCTGTAGCCCAACCCAGCGCAGCGCTAGAAACTGCTGGAGCAGAAACGATAGACCTAGGAACCATCCCCACCGGAACTGCAGCAGACATCCCTTCTGCAGAAGTGGCATCTACAGCAGTACCTGCCTCTGAACAGCCCGGTCCCAAGTTTGGCATTCTCACCGACATCCAAGCTGGCGACTACCGCTGCTATGCCAGCATCACGGGTCAGGATGGAAAGAAATACAATCTTGGCGCAACCTTTGAAGTCTGCACTGACCAATATCTCCACGATGTCGTTCAGTTCACTTACAAGCGCATCCCCTCTTTGACTTGCCAAGATGTCAACTTTGCCGAGGACTGCCCCGAAACCTCAGCTCAGGATGTCACAGCCACTGAAATCGTAATCACCCAAATTGAGCCCGTTGACAGCACCCAAATCGTCAGCACGAACTACAGCAATCGGGATTGGAATATTACCGTGAGCAGTTTTGAGCCCTGGTCCGGTGTCAATGACACGGGCAATGCGACTTATAAGGGATGCGATCGCGACGGCAATTGCATCGAATTAACCGGCGGAACCAGCGCCTGCCGTGACGGCGAATGCTGGACCACCTGGCACAACGGCAATGCTCGCTACTCCATCATCGAAACCCTTGGCGAGGAGCCCAGTCAGACTGCACGCCTGCTCGTCCTCATTGATGGGCAGGTCGGAGTCGATGACTCAACCCTCCAGATCAACGGCTTTCCCAATCCATAACATCGAGTTGGGCTGCGGCAAGGACAGATTTTTGGAGCCAGCTTCAACAGTTGCTTAATCAACAAGGTGGACCTAGGAAGCAATTCCAGGTCCACTTTCAATCTCTATCCCAAGATCAATCGACCTAAACCCAGAAGGTCAAATAGCCAGTCCCAGCCAACATCTTGAGGCTAATCAACAACAAGAAAGTTGCAAACATCGTCCGCAACTTATCAGCCGGGACAATGTCGGACCACTTTGCCCCCACAGGAGCCCCCAACATCGTAAACGGAGCCACCAAGGCCACCGCAGGCCAATAAACATAGCCCGTGGACCAAGGAATCAGCTCCTGCTGATTTCCAGCCAACAGCATGAACGAAGCCGTCCCGACTAGCGCGATTGGCAAGGTAAACGAAGCCGAAGTTCCCGTCGCATGGTTCATGGGCAAACCGCAGTAAAGCAAGAACGGTACGCTTAATGCGCCACCACCAATCCCCAGCACCCCAGACTTAAAACCAATCACCGCACCCACAAAGCTGGCCACCAAAATCGTCGGTAGCTCAGCAGGTGTCTCTTCTCCTAAAACAGCTTTTTTGCCAAAGAAAATCTTTGTCGCCACCACAATCAAAAAGAGACCAAAAATTAGCTCTAACAAACTGCCATTGAGTCGATTACCAATCAGGTTGCCGACGATGACGCCTCCAGCAATCCCACCAATAACTCGCTGAAAGATATCCCAGTGAATGTGGCCCCGCTTATGGTGCGCCCAGGTGGAAGAAGCCGCCGTGCAAATCATGATGCAGGTCGCCGTGCCCGCTGCCATATGCATCAGCGCCGCCTCGGGCATCTGCACCAAACCAAAGAGGAAAAACAGGCCAGGAACAATCACCATGCCGCCGCCGATGCCTAAGAGACCCGAGCAGATACCCGCGATCGCCCCCAGTCCCACAAAGAGGCCCAGGTTCAAAATATCCATCGGCATCACACACAGTTCCCTTTGCGAATCGCAGGCAGAATTGCACCGATGTTTGAGCCCATATCCCAGTCTTTTTTCTGGGCAAAGCTTTTCCTAGCAAGGCATCTCGGCACCATTCCCCTCAAATTTTACCAGCTTCCCCCAGGCTCAAGCTGCTCTCCTGCTTCGTCTAGAGAGTGACAGCCAGCAGCTTTTAGAAAGTCTGTGGCAAACTGACAAGCAATAGATAAGCACCGCTTTATTCGATCCTTTACCGACAAATCCTAACCATGCTCCCCCCTTCCACCCTCGCCAAACGCCCTTTATCTACCTTCCTAGCTCAATCCAGCAAGCTCTCCCTCGCGCTCAGCTTTGGCCTGCTGTCATTGCTGCTGCCCGCCGCCATCACCCTACCCACCGCCCCAGCCCAAGCTGGAACCTGCGCCTCAAACTGCGGCCCTAAGCCCATCCGCTTCATCCCTGGCGAGCAGGTCAAAGTAGAGCTGGTTAATCGCACCGCTGGCATGATTCTCCTGGAAGAAGTCCAGGGCAGCGACCCCATTCCCGTCTCCCCGACTCGCAGCTTTCGCCTCACTCGCCGAGGCGGAACCATCGATAACTCCTCCGTGGTGTTTTGGGATTCCCTGGGCAATCCCCTAGAAATCGAAATTAGCCAGCCTCAGAAAGATGTTTTGCGCATTGAAGTGAATCCTGGGTTTAGAGCGCCTGGCGATCGCTCCATCTACCTCCAAGATGACGGCAGCGTTCAGATCCTCTAAAACAACACCATCGCGTTGTCTAAATCTGATATTCAGCAACACCAATGTGAAGTCTGACAACGCGATGCCCTTACTCTACTGACGGCTCACCATGGCACTTTATGAATTTGGCTTTCGATTGAACCTCAACGCCGATCTGGCTCAAGAGGTTTCTGACACACTTGAGTACATGACTCGTTCCTCAAACTCAAACCTCGAGCAATTCAAAACGACCCTCCAGCACCCTCTATTTGAACAGGTAGATGGAGGAGAGTATTTGCCAGGCTGGTCTTGGATGATTTCAAATCAGCTATGGGGCAACGAACCGGGTTGTAGGGAAAGCGACTTTTCAGAAAAGCCTCTAGGAAGCAGACTTTCGAACGGCAGACTCACTGTGCGACGAGTGATTGAGGATGACACTTTCTTTGATTCTTGGTACCCCTTAGCAGAATGGCTAGGCTCAATTAGCTCATCTACTGGACTGATTGGCTATTCATGCAGCATTGACGACGAAGAAGCTAAAGAAGATTTTGAGCTTTTGTACAAGAAAGAATCAGATATTGAGGTCATCTCCCTTGAAGACAAGTCCTCAGCATTGCTCAATGCGCTGATCGCCGAAATATCCGAAGCCCTGGCCTGAGCGTAGTAAACCTTTAGGTATTGAGTGATCGATCTACCCCTATCGACATTGCAGAATCCTACGCCCTGCCTCAAAGACAACAAGCTCTGAGATAATCTAGCTATTCGCAATCCGTTGCAGCTTAGGCTTCCATGGCTCCCCTCCCCCCCCAGCGCTGGCAAACCTATGCCCCCCAGCCCGAGGTGATCGCAGCCATCAGCGATGCCACCAAACTATTGCCCCTCGTCGCCCAGGTCCTGGCCAACCGCGACATCACCACCGCCGAGGCCGCAGCCACATTTCTTGAGCCCGAAACCGAGCCCCTCGAAGACCCTCTCGAAGTCTTCCCCTCCCTAGCCGAAAGCCTAGAAGTCCTAGAAGCCGCCGTGACCAGCGGTGACAAAATTGCCATCTGCGGCGACTACGATGCCGACGGCATGACCAGCACCGCCCTGCTGCTGCGCGCCCTGCGCTACCTGGGGGCCAATGTGGACTACGCCATCCCCAGCCGCATGAACGAGGGCTATGGCATTAACGATCGCATCGTCGAAGATTTCCATGCCGATGGCGTCCGCCTCCTGATCACCGTGGACAACGGCATCGCCGCCGTCGAGCCTATTGCCCTGGCCCGCGAGCTGGGCATCAACGTCATCATCACCGACCACCACGAACTACCCGAGATTCTGCCCCCCGCCAATGCCATCCTAAATCCCAAGCAAATCCCCCAGGACTCGGGCTATGCAGGTATGGCTGGCGTTGGCATGGCCTACATCGTCGCCACCAGCCTAGCCGCCCAGATGGGTCGATTGGATGAGTTCACCAACCCACTGCTAGAGCTATTTACCCTGGGCACCATCGCCGACATGGCCCCCCTCGTGGGCATCAACCGCCGCTGGCTCAAGCGCGGCTTGGCCCGTCTACCCAAGTCCCAAATTCCCGGCATTCAGGCCCTAATCGAAGCCTCAGGTGTCAATACATCTAATAAATCCCTCAAGCCTGACGACATTGGCTTCCGCCTTGGCCCCCGCATCAATGCCATTGGCCGCATCGGTGACCCCGAGGTGATTATCGAGCTGCTGATTACCGATGACCTGGAGGTGGCACGGGAGAAGGCAGAAGTTTGTGAAGCAACTAATCAAGAGCGACGACGGCTGTGTGAAGAGATCGAGGCTGAGGCGATCGCCCAATGCGAACAGCTCGACCTCAGCACCGGCAACACCCGCGCCCTGCTCCTGCTCCAAGCCAACTGGCACCACGGCGTCATCGGCATCGTCGCCTCCCGTCTGGTGGAACGCTACGGCATGCCCGTATTCATCTCCACTTACGAAGACCGAGACCACATTCGCGGCTCCGCCCGAGGCATCCCAGAATTTGATGTCTTTGAAGCCCTGCAACATTGCGACGAAGCACTGGGCAAATACGGCGGCCACAAGGCAGCAGGAGGCTTCTCGTTGAAGATTGAAAACTTTGAGCGCTTCCAACAGCTCCTGCAAGAGTTCGCCAAGCAACAGCTAGAGCCAGACCAGCTCAAGCCCCTTGTCAAGCTAGATAGCGAAGCCAACCTCAGCGATATCGACTTTGAGTTGTATGGGCAAATTGACGGGCTCAATCCCTGGGGCATCGGCAATACCGAGCCCGTGTTCTGGAGCCGCAACGTCGAGGTCAAAGAGCAACGCATCGTTGGCCAGGGCCACATCAAGCTCAAGCTCAGCCAAGAAGATGTGGATGGTGGCCAAACCGATATTGGTGGCATCGTTTGGCGCTGGGGCGATTATTACCCGCTGCCCCGCCAGGTCGATGTGGCTTACAAGCTAAAGGAAAACACCTGGAAAAACGACACCAAGATTGAAGTGGAGGTGGTGGGGATGCGCCATTCCGAAGCGGGGCAGGCTGAGCTTGGTAATCAGCAGGATATGGTCAAACAGATTTTGGCTAATGCTCGGGGAGCTCAGGAGATGCAGAGCCAAGCGCTCAAACCGAAAGTGCCGCCGATTCCAAAAGTAGTTTCGCGCCCAGCCAAGGTTAGCGAAACCTCAGCACCTCCCATGAAGCCTCAGCCGGTGCCCGCTGTGGTGGCTCAGCATTATGCGGAGAAGGTTGATGTTGATTTGAGCGGGGCTGGTCCCCAGAAGGCGAAGTTTGAGTTTGGAGATCGCCCCTACAGTTGTCAGCTCAAGGCGTTGGAAGGCGATCGCAAAGAGCTACTGATTCGCAATGACCGGGGGGAAGTGCTGGCGATCGAGCAAGGCCAAGCCAACGGCCTCCTGGGCAAAAGCCGCGATAGCGCCAAGATCGTGGATGTGCGCCGCCCCCGCTTTAAGCAACTGATCAAACAAGCTTTAGTTGCTCTAGATCAAGCGTAGGCGGGCAGTTTCTCCCCTCTCCCACACTTGGGACGAGGGGCCGGGGGTGAGGGCCGCTTTGCCTCGCTGGCCCCCATCCCCTCACCCCTTGCCCCCAATTCTGGGGGAAGGGGAATCAGAGAACAAAGCCCTAGCAATGGCAGTTTCTCCCCTCTCCCACACTTGGGATGAGGGGTCGGGGGTGAGGGCCGCCTTGCCTCATAGTGCATACACAACATCTAACAATTTCGAGGGCGCTTCGCGCCCGGACATAAAACTTCAAAAAGCGGCCAGAGCAAAGAGCAAAAGGGGAAAAGAGCAAAGGGTTACGGGGTCCTCGCGCTAACACACACCACACGAAAACCGTAGGAGTTGACGCGGTTACCGGGGGTATCGCTGTTGCGGAAGGCCGAACGGCAGTGCCTAGGATAGTTGAACCACGAACCGCCCCGCAGCACTCGATTTCGCTCATCAGTTGCTTCAACATCTACCCAAGCAGAACCATCTTCCGGCGCTCCCTTATAGCTGCCATGCCACTCATCCTCACACCACTCCCACACATTGCCATGCAGATCATGCAGACCAAAATCATTCGCCGGAAACCGACCCACAGGCATCGTCTCTTCTCGATATTCTCCCTTTGGTCCTCGTCCATACTGACCAGATTCACCCACCTCCTTCCACTCTGTCCCTCGGTAATTCGCTAAATTTGTTGTCAGCGTCTCCCCAAAACAGAACGCCGTCTGCGTCCCCGCCCGGCAGGCATATTCCCACTCCGCCTCACTCGGTAACCGATAAATCCGCCCTGGCGTTGTTGCTGACAACCGCGCACAAAACTCCTGGGCCTCAAACCAATTCACCTGCTCCACCGGGCGATCATCCCCCTCAAAATTTGATGGATTCAGCTTCATCTCAATTTCTGAATTAACCGGCTTCATCCGCGCCACCACCCGCCACTGCGCCTGGGTCACCGGATATCGCCCCATAAAAAACGAAGGCACCTTCACAGAATGCTGAGGCCCTTCTGCATCGCTGCGCTCCAGCTCATCATCTGGCGAGCCCATCAAAAAGCTTCCTGCCGGAATCTGCACCATATCCAGCGCCACCCCATCCCCCAGCTTCTCCAAGAAATGTTGAGCCTTGCCAGAAGTCCAGTTCAGCTTTATTTCATGTCGAACTTGGGGTACAAAATCTGGAGGTAACTCCTGTACTTCTCGATTAGAATGGCTCTCTGAAGGAGCCGGGGCAGCCGGAGCCGGACGACGGATTTCAAGGATTTGTTGCTTCTTCTTGATAGGAGACTTTGCAGCTCCTCCCTTCGCAACGGGACGTTTGGCTACAGGTTTCTTGGGAAGTGGCCGAGCAGTAGCTCGCCTTACAGAACTAATTCCTGCTGATTTAGGTACTTTGTCTCGAATGCGTGATGCATCTTCTTCACTCATACTACTGCTATGACTTTTAACATTGATATCGAGTGCTTTGCAAGCTGCTAAAACATCTCTATTCTCCACTCCTAATTCTTTTGAAAGCTCGTACACTCGCACCTTAGACATAGTTCATATCTACGAATAGAAGTCAGTTTATAAACGGTATTCTAGCTGTATTTTTTTTAAAAATCTTTATGATTTTCTAAGAAGACACAAGTGAAACTATGACTGATTACTTTCACAAACAATTCTAAAACCAGAAGTGTCACTACTACTCGCAGACGGATACATACTACGAGATATGCTACGACATATCTTCGCACGTCTTTTCCAGGCACCTCCCTTCATAACACGTAAGTTGCCTTCATCATCAGTTGAGGAAGCATTCGGCTCAAATGGCTTCTGATAAAGATCTTGTATGCCCTCATTTCCCTTCTCAGTATCGCGCTTGGCACACCACTCATAGACATTCCCATGCATGTCGTACAAACCAAATGAGTTGGCAGGGAAAGAACCAACATCAGTTGTTGATTGCCTAAAAATTCCTACTGGGCCATGTCCATAAGAAGCTGAGCCATCGTAGTTTGCGACCTCAGTAGACAAAGTCTCTCCAAAATAAAATGGAGTATTGTTACCAGCGCAACATGCATACTCCCATTCTGTTTCCGTAGGAAGTCTATAAATTCTGCCAGTTTTTTTACTTAATCGAGCGCAAAACTCAATAGCATCATGCCAGCTAACTTGCTCAACTGGCTTCTTAATGCCTTTGAATCTCGAAGGTTCTAATTCTAGCTTTCTGCGTATCAGGTCTAATTCTGCAACAGCTCGCCATTGAGCTTGGGTAATAGGATATTTGCTAATAAAAAAAGGTTGTATATCTACATCAAGCGACGTAGATGTTGTGGGTAATTTTTTCTTTACGCTCCTAACCCACTTTTTCACGTAAGACTTCTTGCCTGGAATAGCGACAAGCTCTATCCCTAGATTTTCCTGCAATTCTTCAACGAACTGCCAAGCTTTCAACCGTTTAGAGGCTTTCGTTGCCCCATTAGAAAATAGCTGTACAGTTTTAAATTCAAATGAAGATAGTTCAAAGCGTTCCGTTTTTGAATCAGGTGTCCCAACTTTAGCTGCATCTACAATAGAAACTTTTGCAGTTTCAAATTCGAACTCACTCAGTGATGGAATGCCTTCTACAATCTGAGGCCTGTCAGAACTATCTGACTCATCAATATCTAAAGCATCCACTAATGCTCCATAACGTGGCCCCATCTGATGCAGCGTCTCCAAACTAAACCGCGCAAATGCCCGAACCTCATCATCCACATTCCCAACGCCCTCCTCCTGCATCCACCGCAGCAACGCCAAAAAACTCGACACCGCCAACCCATGCCGCTCAATTAAATACCGCGACACTGCCTCCAGCACCTGCTCCGTCTGCCATGCCAAAATCGTCCGCACCAGCACCCGCCGCACCGCCGGAATAAACTCATACCGCACCGGCTCATCCGCCCCAGGCTCAGCATCAGTTGCCTCAGCATCTATCTCTAACTGACGCACACGCCGCATCAGCCCACTCATATACACCTCCGCCACATGGGCCTGCGTTGCCCCCGGCAGCAGCGTCTCCCGTATCAAATCCGTAATCGGCGGACTCACCGGCACCGCCGCCATATAACCCGCCAACTGGCACACCAACCGCGAAGAAGCCTCCAACTGAAACTGCTTCACCCGCGCCAACGCCTCCGCCTCCGTCAGTTCAACTGGCTGTGTCGCAGATGCACCTGGCTTTGGCCCAGGCAACGCCGCCACCCCTGCCAAATACTCATCCAGTTCCAGCAAAACCCCACCTGTCCGGCTCGACCCAAACCCAGCCAACACCTTCGCCCAGCCCCCCATCGCCCCCGGCTCCAGCGTCACCACTGGCAGCTTCAACAGCTCCCCCGCCTCTTCATCCACCCACACCAGCGGCTCCGCCCGCAGCGCCCCATTCGCCGTCCCCGGCACCAGGCCACTCAACCGCGCCAAACTGCCATAGCCCAGCATCGTCCGGCTCCACAGCCGCTCCGGCAACAACTGCACAATGCTAAACAGCCCCTCCTTCCCCCATACGCCCAATAACTCAGCAATCCTCTCTGATCGCCACAACCCCGACGTGCAATCACTCACTAACAAAATCAACCTCCGCCCCGCCGGATCTACCAGCTCCCTGGCACTCCGGGGCCGCCCCAAATCCCTGCCCCGTCCCTGGGCATAAAGCTGATACTCCCCTGCCTCATCAGCCTGCAACCGCCAAGTCCGCACATCCCGAAACGCCCCCTGCCGCTCCAGCAACTGCCCAAACTCCTGCACCGTCCGCCGCCACAAAAACATCGACGGCGCTTCCTCCACCACCAGCGCCACCTCCAGCCAGCGCTCCGGCGCAGCCTCCATCACAGGCAAACAAAACCGCCGCTCCGCCGTCCGCTCCGCCGTCGCCGCCTCATCCAGCACCTGTTGATTAGCAGACCGCACCCTCCGCTTAAGCGGCCTCAGCGCTCGCCCCAGCGCCCGCGCCTGCCGCAACGCCTTCGCCCTCGGAGCCTGAAACACCTTCCCTGCCGCACCACCTGTTCCAGCAGTCTCCTCTTCCTCCTGCCCTCCATCCTGCGGCACAACCTCAACCTCTGGCTCCTCAACC
This sequence comes from uncultured Pseudanabaenaceae cyanobacterium, assembly GCA_937949725.1. Lineage (GTDB taxonomy): Bacteria > Cyanobacteriota > Cyanobacteriia > PCC-9006 > JAAUQQ01 > JAAUQQ01. The sequence continues at coordinate 29,384 of CALECT010000143.1, read as the reverse complement.
TCCGGCTCAGGCTCCCGCCGCTGCTCAGGCCGCATCTTCGCCCCCTGCGACCCATCCCGCTCAGCGCTAGCCACGCCCTCATCAACTTCCGCTGCAACATCCTCCACCATCACGAACTGCGCCAGCCACAGCGCATCCGCCACCATCTCCCCATCCACATCCAGCTCCGCCCCAGCTAGCGCAGTCAGAAACTTCGGCAGCGGCTCTGCCCCCGTTCCAGCATTACTGCCAGCCCCCAACCGTGTCATATCGCCTCAACCGAAGACAACGACTTCAGCAACAGCTCCGCCAGCTCATCCCGGTCCTGCCCCACCTGCTTCTGCGTCAGCAAAAACACCGCATTCAGCAGCTGATCAGTTGCCAATACATCCTTCTCTTTCTTCTCCAAGAAGGCTTCAACCAGCTTGTTGGCTTCCTGCTCAACTTTCTTGTTTTCACCCAAATAAGCTTTCACAATCTGCTTCAGCTTATCCTCCAGCGGATCTTCCATCTCCAACTGCAAACAGCGCCGCAAAAATGGCGGCGGGAAATCCCGCTCCCCATTACTCGTCATAATCACCAGCGGAAATGCCCCACAGGGCACCTTGCCGCCCTGAATCATTGTCGTTGCATCAGCACTATAGGTCGCCTCATCCTCATCGCTATAGGACGTCCGCACCTCTACCTGCTTCAGCTTCTTCGAAATTCGCACCAGCTCAGGAATCTCAAACCGCCCCTCCTCCAGCACATAGAGCAAGTCATTGGGCAAATCAATATCGCTCTTATCAATCTCATCAATCAGCAAAATGCGAGGCCGCTGCCGCTGCTCCTTCCTCGGCAATAGCGCCGTCCCCAACGGCCCCAGCTGAATATAATCGCCAATATTCGCCAGGCTATTCTTACCCGACTCCCCCTGTTCTTCCTTCTGCTGCGAATCCTGCAACCGCCCGATCGCATCATAGCTATATAGCCCATCCTTCAACTGCGTCCGCGTCGTAATCGGCCAATACAACACCTCCCCCAGCCCCAGCTCATAGGCCACCGCATAAGCCAGCGACGTTTTCCCCGTCCCAGGCCGCCCCGTAATCAACAAAGGCCGCCGCAAATACAGCGCCGCATTCACCGCCTGAACCTCAGCCTCACTCGCCTGATAATTCTGTCCCCGCTTAAGCTTCCGCTCCCGAATCTCCTCCTGCGTCTTGCCAAACGGACGCCACGGCGGCGCAGGCGGCAGCCGGTCAATCTTGCTGTCGTCTTGAGTGGAGGAATCCCCCTCAAAAATCTTCCAATCAGTCATGGCTAAGAGGGCATTACTAGAGGTTGGGGTTTAGGCGGTAGCAGATTGGGGTTATCCCACAGCAGCGCAAGATGATGCCCTAGCTGAGTTTGCTCCAATGGCGCTTGGTGATCAACACCTGAAGCATAAGCAGCCTGCCATTGTTCACGCACAGCTTGAGGTACATCTTGCAAAATGCAGGACAGCAGTGTTTCAAGCTCATCAGCGCAATCACAATGACACAGGTCTTGGCGTATCCACACAGCAGCAGGAATACCATTACGCAAGACAGGGGCAAATGTCTGCTTACCTTTTGGGGGCTTGCTCAGGCACAAACCAACATAATCAGGCTTTGTCATCTCAACTTTCAACTGGCCCAGATTGGCACCATCGCTCGGACAAAAACGGTCATTAGCCTTACTACTACTAGAACGATCTAAATCCTCCCAGCGATTCATCCATTCTTGATACTTAATCTTCTTCTCAAAGCGGTCATAAGACCTCAAAACAACTTGATACTGATTTCCCAAATACTCTGTGTCATCAAGCAACTCATCCCTCAGTTCCCAGATATCAACTGGCGTTTCCAATTGTTCAAGGGGCAAGAAAATTTCGACACAAGGGTTGGCCAACTCCTGATCAACTGCTTCCAAGCATTGAGCCAACAGTTGAGGAATAGCATCCAGAGGATAGTGCCGTTCCGCAGGAGCCAGAGCTGCTTGGCTTTCATCAATGCACTCAACGTCAGAAGCCGCAACATTAAGCATCAGGTTATCTGACTCTTCTTTGTGGTCATAAGCATCACAATCTATGACCGAAAATACCTGAAGAAAGAAACGTCCAGCAGCTTGCTGCGAGGCAGGCTTAAGCACTACAAGCACAGCAGATCTAGCCTTACTACTTTGCTGTCTTTCTGCATTCAAGTGGACTTGCTTCTCAGCTTCTTGCAGAACAGCCGCAAAGTCATCACAATTGCGACTTGCCCAACTTGTCAGAGAAATCTTCAATTGTTCCTCAACAATTGTCTTGTTCTTAATGAGATGAGCGACAAAATCCCAGACAAAGCCTGGAGAATCAATTTCAACATCTTCGACCTGGGCTAGAAGTCGTTTCAAGTCAGAACTTGGCGACTCCATCTGTTTATTCTCTGGCTTACAAGCTAAATAAGCTGCGCGTAATTGCTTGGAGTATTTCTCCCTATAGGGTGCTAGCAACTCGAACAGCGCAAAGCTCCGTTGTACTTCTAGCAAAACAGAAGCTGGAATAACAAATGCCGTATTAATGGGTTGGCGACTACGGGCTGCTGCAACAACCATTCCTGCAACTTGTTGATGGTCTTCATCCCACAACAACGTCCCACTAAAGCCCGGCAGAATCGAATAGTCTGAAGCTGTTTGATCCGTTCGCTTACTCAGCTGTCCCCAACTTCTAGGGGATAATTGAAAGTCTTGAAGTAATTGATAAGACCACACCCCCTTTGGCATCCCATCAGGGAAGCCATAGGCTTCGCAGCGGCTACGGGGCGGTGAGTCTTGCTTCGGCAGGGTGATAGCCCATTCGCTATCGAGAGGCTGAAGCAACTCCAAGATTGCAATATCTTCCTTAGGCTGTTTGGGATTCATAGGCAGCCAATAAGCCACCTTACACTTCAACCATTCACCAGCCTTCTCTTGGAGAAGCTCAACAGAGATTTCATCACTGGGATAATCAGCCTGCTCTTTGACATTTCCCAAAGCAGCATTAACGACATGAGCACAGGTGAAGATGTGGCGATCGCTCACCAAAAAGCCCGCCCCCACAACTTCAAACAAGTTGCCATCTGGATCAAACTGACCAACTCGGCAAATAGCACTCTGATACTGGCTCATGCGATTCCTATTCAGCCTTCTTTTTATCGCCTGTCCACTTCAGCGTGATCTCAAAATTAGCCTCCGAGCCCACAGATCCCACGACTCCACCCAAATCCGCCGTAAACTTCAGCCCAAACTTAACTTCAACCTCATCCGCAGGCGTCGCCAAACCATGTTTTAGGCGAGTTGCAACCTTAGAGACAACCGGCGTCACACGACTCACAGCCTCATCAAACGTCATCACCGCCTTCGCATACTTACGCCCCGACCCCGATGAAGCCCTCTGAATACCAGAGCCTTCCGACTGCATTACCTCAATATAAATCGGTTCGCCATCGCCCTCATCAAGCTGGAACTGAACCAAATGCTGATCTTCCATGAAGAGAATTGCAGCTATGCAAGCAAATTTAGATACATGAATTTAAGCAGTTTCTCGACGAATCACCAAGAGATGACGCTTTTCTTTAGCTACGCCATTGCTCAGCAGCCGTAGCTCAACAGCCCACCCGCATCAAGCCCTACAAACACCAAAAAGGTGCACCTGTTAAGGCACACCTTATTTAAGAGCAGAATTATGGGGGTCAGCTTACTCGCAAGAACTGAGCCCCAAACCTGTCCTACATGTCGCTTCCGCCCTGAAAAGCCAGCAGTGCAACCACAGCAGGACCTGCAACCACAATCAAGAACAAAGAAATCAGGGTGAAGATCAGCTGAAAGTCGATCCCGCCAATGAAATCAAACAAACCGGCCAACAATAGTGCATCAGACATAAACTTCTCCCAAAAGCCCAAACAGCTTACAAAGACAACCAGCTCAAATTTATCACCACGCTTAGCGATCGCCTAACCTAAGCCAGACTCCCTATCTCAGCGCAGCACATACGATTCTTATCAATACCCAATTTTATCGGCCAGGGGGGACGGCATTTTAAGGAAGTTTACAAAACTCCATCAATTTTTGTTCAGCCTAGCTGCCGCCACTCCTTTCCTGGTCCCCAGCTACTACTCCCGAGGTTGAATCTGGGACAGCTTATCAAGGTCAAGCACCTCAGCCAGCAACGCCTCCTCCATCAGCCCCTGCTCCAAAACAATCTGTCGCAGCGTCTTGCCCGTCTCCAGAGATTCCTTGGCCACCGCCGCCGCCTTGAGATAGCCAATGTGGGGATTCAGGGCCGTCACCAGAGACAGCGTCCGTTCCGCATAGTCGCGGCAACGGTCTTCCCGCGCTGTGATGCCCGCAATACATTTGTCGCTCAGCGCCGCGATCGTGTTACCCAGAATTTCAATGCTATGAATCAAGTCATAGGCAATCATCGGCATCATCACATTTAGCTCTAGCTGCCCCGCCTGGGCGCAGAGAGAAATGGCTTGGTCATAGCCCATCACCTGGAAGCAGACCATGGAGGTCATCTCCGCCATCACCGGGTTGTACTTGCCAGGCATGATCGAAGAGCCGGGCTGGACCGGGGGCAACTGAATTTCTTTCAGCCCCGTCATCGGCCCAGAATCCATCAACCGCAAATCGTGGGAGATTTTCACTAAGTCCTGAGCCAGGTTCCGCAGGGCAGCAGACATCGCCACAAAGGGAGCCATGCTCTGCATTGCCGCCATCAGATGCGGGGCAGAAGTCAGCTCAAAGCCCGTCAGCTCAGCCAACATAGCCGCAACGCGATTGGCATATTTCGGGTGGGTGTTCATGCCCGTGCCCGAAGCACTACCACCCAGGCCCAGCGCCATCAAATCTTGCGCTGCAAACTCCAGCCGTCGCTTGTGGTCCTGCAAGATCACCTGCCAGGCCCGGAAGTCTTCGCCTAGGCGCACGGGCACGGCATCCTGCATGTGGGTACGGGCTGACTTGACGACGCCCTGAAATTCAACCGCTTTTTTATCCAGAGTGGCGATCGCCCCCTCCAAAGCCGGATAAAGCGTATGACTCAGCGCCAGCAAACTACCAATACGAATTGCTGTGGGAATCACATCATTTGTGGACTGACCATAATTCACATGGTCATTGGGGCTCAGCCGCTTGTAGTCACCCTTTTCACCACCGATCAGCTCCAGCGCTCGGTTCGCCAAAACCTCATTCACATTCATGTGGTGGGACGTTCCGGCACCGGCCTGGTAAACATCCACCACAAACTGCTCTCGAAGTTGCCCACCCAGCACCTCATCCGCTGCTTTAACAATGGCATCGGCCATGTCCTGGTCAATGCAGCCCAGCTCCCCATTGGTAATCGCCGTGGCCTTCTTAATCAGTAGGCAAGCATCCACATAGGTGGGCAGGGGCTTGAGGCCGCTGATGGGAAAGTTCTCCGTCGCCCGCAGGGTTTGAATGCCGTAGTAGGCATTGCCCGGCAGGGTGCGATCGCCCATGGAGTCTTTCTCCACACGGGACTTACCAGCGGCAGGATTGGAAGCAGAGAGATCGTCAGGCTGAGGCATGGTTTAGCGGTCAATGCGGCAATGGCAACCAGCCTGCGGCAAGCTTGTCATCCAAACCTGCCCGCGAGGCTGCCAGCCTTCTATTGTGCAACAGCATCGACCTCCGTTAGGGGAACAGCTCTCGGAATTTTCCCCAGACAGAGGCTTACTGCGCTTTAGAGTTGCCATAGGTTCCCATGACAATCTGCATACGATTGACATTATTGAGAATCTCCAACTGACGAGCACATTCAGTCCGCAGAATCGAGCCATAGCGAATCGTTTCGGACTCCGATTTAGCCTGGCCCAACATCCGCACCGCCATATTGATATTGGAAATCGGCTCGCGCAGATCTTCACAGAGCTTACGAATCAAGCCAGCTCGCAAGGAGCCCTCACGCTCAGCCGCCTTCAGTTCGGCTTGGCAGCGATTCACCTCGGCTTGGAGCTGTTCAATGGTAAGCGCAGTCTCTTCGCCTGTTCCAGAGGCCGTAGCACTGCTTGAAGCTTCAGAAACGGCAGGCATGGGAGAAGCAGGAACCGTGACAGACCGACTGCGCCGAGTACGAGTCTTGGGCGTCAAGGGAGCAGCCTGGGGCGATGCGTAGGCATCAGCACCCGGCAGTCCCAGTGAAGATTTAGGGGAGCGAGTTGCACCATCTTGAATGGGGTCGCTTTGGAGTTGCGAGTTGAGCATTACAGGGTCTTACCAGTTGCGCATGGGTCGAGACCAAAAGGGGAAGGCAGGGCAGGTGAGGCCAGAGCCTTCAGTCATTAAGTGTTGGATGGGGGTATCTCCATTGAATCCGCCCTGCCTATCACTTAGGAACTGAACTAGTGCTGAACTTGGGAGCGATCGCCTGAGTAATTCCCAGGAGCATGCGTCTCTGTAATCGCCGCTAGTAACTTCACACAACCGGTTCAAGAACAGCCTCTATTTAGCATCAAAAGCAACGAAACCAGGCCACACCCATGCCTCTCCCGCATATCAACTTTTAATCTCAAGGAAATGCCTCGCCCGTAAATTTTCCAATCTCGGCCTCCCAGCCTAGGTTTATCCACAGAAGGTAACTTTGAGGTCGCCACGCAGTAATTCCGCAGTCTCGCAGATTTCATCGACCGCGTAACTTAAGTCCAACCTGAGTTCGACTGCTCGCAAAAGCGCTTGCCTAGCGGCCCTTAATGGTGAGCTATTGAGTCCGTTTTAACGGACTTGAGCTTTGAGCCGTGAGGTTTAGCTCACGGCGGCAGAGCCAAGCCAGTCATAAATTTGTCGAACTCAGGATGAAAGAGACACAGGCTAAACAACCAGAAAGCTTGACAGCCAATATATCTCCAAAGCCAAACCCCGTAGCCTCCAAGGAAGCTACGGGGTTTGTTTAGACTCAGATCGAACGATTCTCGCGGAGAAATTGACCTCCTAGACTAAGGCAGCGTTACGCATTTCCTGCGCTGCCAAATAGAGCTTGCTCCAGGTGCGCATCGTCTGGGTCGTGCGCCAGCCCAGCTCCTTCGCGATCGCATCCATCGGCGCACCTTCCTTCATCCGCGTCAGCAAGGTCTTCTCTTCAGTCTCTAGGCGGCTGAACATGTCCTGCCACTGGTTTGGATTCAGGCCCAGATTATGCTCCTTAATCGAAGTGCCCAGCCATTCCGTCACCATCTCAGGCTTCATCTTGAGGGAGAACACCTGCACCGCGTGGTAGCTCACCTTCTCGCGAAGACGATAGACCTTCTTAATGGGCAAGCCCAGCTCCTCAGAAATGCTGTCCTGGGTATAGCCCTGGAGATAGAGCCGCAGCCAATCCACTGCCAAGGGCTCAACCCGCTCGCCCAAATACTCTTCAAACTCATCCTGAACCGTCTGGCGTTGAGCCTGGCGCTCTTCCCAGTCCTGCTCTTCTTCAAAGCGTCCCAAGGCCTGGTTATCAAACAGGCTCAGGGGATTCTCCGACGCATCCGGCGCGATCTCCTCGGAGATCATGCGGATCATTTCCTTCGCAGGCACCTGGGTCAGACCACCACGCTGGGAACGGTTGAGGTAGTTAACGAAGCGATAGACCAACAGGGGCTGATTGCGAATGGGGCGCAGGCAGTACTCTTCCAAGCTCGCCAGCAGCAGGGTGTTACGCAGGTTGGAATTCTCAGTGCACTCCCGAATCCAAGCCATCTGCCGCTGGAGGTGGCGATCGCTCTGCAACATCTCCTGGATGACTTCACCCAGCACATCGACAACACTGCGATAGCGATCGCGGCTCTGGGACACCCAGGTACGAATCTTGCTGCGAATCAAAAACAAACTGCTCAAGCGACGCATCAAGCGCTGGTAAGTCTTCTGAGGGCCAACGCCCAAATAGCGCTGCTCCAAAATGCGATAGCGATAGTCCATCGCCTGGCGAGCCAGCGCTAGCTCGCGCTTGTCATACTCATCAAAGCGCTCTGGATTCTCACCGATGAGCCACTGCACCACAGCCGACTTCGTCGCCGAAGACTGCTTAGGGAAGTCCTCGTCGAGCCGTTGTTTCCACTTTGCCGCCAGGCTGTCTGCCAGTGCCATCGAATACTGTCCTGAGGTTTTTGGCGAAGAGCCGTTTTGAAAAGTGGTTGAGCCCTAACAGAAGAGACCTATGTCTTTACCCAAGAGAGACGCTTGGAGCGCCAGTTCTATGGGTAGGGATCTAGTTAATCTGCTTAGCGAACTTTCCCAAACGCCTCTTACTTTGACTGTTCCATCAATGAAGTAAAGCGCTGAAGGACATCCGTTAGCTGATCGAGGCGTTGCAAAGAACCATCCTGGTTTTCTGCCAAGGTCTGCACTGCACTGCTGAGAGCCACCACCTGGTAACTCTGCTGCTGAATTTGCTTACCTTGCTGTTCGATCTGCTGCTCCTGAACCTGGACTTGCTGAATCAGCTCATCCATCCGTTGGGAGAGGATATCCATCGCTTCGGTAGCCGAAAGGACCACTTCACCGATACGTTCTACGAGCCCCTGAAGTTCATCGACTTGATCCACGCTCAAGTTGCTTATCCTGTCCTAGGTTTATTCGGACGGTTTGCATAGACTATGCAATTCGCCGCACCAAACATGTCCAAGGCACTGCAACGGCAAGACCCAGGCTAATATTTGACACCTGAACCATATACCACGGAAGCGAGGGTAAGCAAACCCTATAGAGGCGGGCCAAATCAACCTTCTAGAGGTTTAGATTTGCGCTAGCCATGGGAGCACCGCAATCACTTGCAGCTCACCCATAAATTGAGGTTTCCCAAATCCTTCCTAAAATCTAAGCTCTGGGCGATCAGCCCACCCCTGGGTTACAAGAACTGAAACCGCTTTCATCCAAAAAGCGAGATTCAACTATTGGCACTCACAATCTGCTGCTGACATGGCGATGCCATGTCGCTACGGGAGTATCAGGCCCAACCGAATTTGCATTTTCATTCCGAACAAGCCACCTCAAAAAGGAAAACCTAACCAAAAGACTCAAACAAAGACCCAAGTACAGTTGGTCTAACGCCAAAGTATCCATAGTGAAGCAACCCAACGCTTGGCGAGGGTGACCCTTCAGGGACGGCTTCCGTCCATAAGGCTGGGGTTTGGGGACTGGTCCCCAAGGATTTGTGGCTTTGCCGTTTGGGGCCTTTCGGCTTTGTCACCTTGCAACCAGCTCTACAAACCCCAACCATGGAATGGGAATCCTAAGCTGAGGCAGACTAAAAAATTAGAAGCGACCAAGCCCGAAGACGAACAGCAACTATCAACTCCCCGACCTCGCAAGCGTCCGCGCCATGGCACAAAGCTCCAAGCCTCTCAACCATTACCAAACCCTCCAAATCTCTCGCCAGGCCAGCCCCAGCGAGATCAAACAAGCCTTTCGCCGCCTAGCCCGGCAATACCACCCCGACCTCAACCCCAAAAACCCCGAAGCCGCCGAAATATTCAGAAACCTCCGCACCGCCTACGACATCCTCAGCGACCCCATCCAACGCCGCTACTACGACGAAGATCAAGGCTTTGCGCCAAGAACGAGCAACAGAGCCTCCACAACCAGCGCTGCTCAATCTGTCCCCCTAGACAGCCCCCACCACTTCTACCTCCAAGGCATCGACCAAGAAGCCGCCCGCAACTACAGCGCTGCCCTGGAAGCCTATAACCAAGCGATTGAACGCCAGCCAGACTTCACCGAAGCCATCCTCCACCGGGCAAAAGTCCGCTACGCCCTCGCCCAAGACCGCGCCGTCCTCGAAGACTGCACCAGCCTAATCGAACTCAAAGCCCACCTCGCCTCAGCCCACTTTTACCAAGGCCTAGCCCGCGATCGCCTCGGCTACAGCCAATCCGCCATCCAAGCCTTCAGCCAAGCCATCGCCCAAGAGCCAGACCATGGCCGGGCCTATTACCAACGCGCGATCGCCCACCTAGACATCGGCGAACAAGAAGACGCCATCACCGACCTCCAACGGGCCATGGAATGCTTCCAAGCCCAAGGCGACGGCCGATACTACCGCCGCACCGCCGACAAACTCCACGACCTCGGCGTTCGCTTCACCCCAGCCCCTAGCTCCAGCGACGCCCACTCAAACTCACCACAATCAGACGCCAGCAGCAGCGATGCCCCCGCCCAAACGGTGCGCCGGAATCGTTCGACCTGGCTAATCCCCGCCACCCTCGGTCAACTACCCAGCATCCTCTTCAATCCCAGCGCCAACCTCCTGCCCCTCTACGGCAAAATAGGCCCAGGACGCGCTGGCTTCGTCGGCCTCATTTGGCTCAGCCTCTCCTACGGTCTCGGTATCCTCGCCGCCATCCTGCGCTGGTCCGCCGATCGCCAGCAAGTCGTCTGGCCCATCGCCATTGTGGTTACGATTGCGATCGCCAGCTTCGTCGCAGGCATCGGCCTCTTCCGCATGGTCAAAGGCTACTGGGACGGCATCGCCAAAGTCCTCTTCGTCGCCGGAGCAGCCTTGCTCCCCCTAGGCTTACTCTGCCTAGTCATGGCCCCCAGATCCGCAATCCTCTGGCCCTGGCAATGGAGCTTAATGGCGATCGGTCTATCCATGGCCATCCTCATCCTCCACAGCGGCCTCATCCAAATCTGCGACCTCCCCGAAGCCCTCGCAACCTTCGCCGTCCCAGCTCTCCTCCTCACCAGTGGCTGGCTCGCCTACTGGACCTTCCAAACCCTAATCCCCCCGCCCCTAGAACTCCTAGACGCTGCTCCCAGCCTAATCAACAACCCAGTGGCAAGATAAACGCGCGAATCCTAAACGTTTCAGACAAAACAAAAGGAAGGTTGCTCTAAGAGCAACCTTCCTTTTGTTTACTTGAACGAGAACTTCTAGCTATCCATCAAACAACTAGAGCCCCAATGCATCAACAATCTACTGAAGCTGAATCGTAAAGCCCAAAGGAGCCTCGGCTTCCTTAAGCATCACCTGCACCTGATAGGTCTGCCCCGCATGGGCATCAGACACAATCAAAGTCGCCACACCGGCTGCATCAAGCTCACTACGAGTATGAGCCGCAGCACCATCCAGCTCAACTGAGCCAGCAACAGGCAACTGAGCCTCAAGACGCAAAGAGTGACCTTCACGCACCGCATGCAAATTCACACGACCTACAGAAGTCTCCCAAGACTGAGAAACCGCAGGCTCAATCTCAGACAGCTTCAAAGTCAAACGAGACAGAACCTCATAGGCCGCAATCATCGCCAACGTCATCTGCTGCTCAGGCGTTGCCGTCTCATAAGCCTCAGGAACCTGGCTACCCAACAAACGGGATGCCATACCTTCACCATCACGGGCATAGCCCAGCAACATGGAACCGGCCAAAGCATTCAAAGGCTCACCCTGATTGGGGAAAAGACCTTCCACAGCAGCAACCAAACGACGGCCATCTTGAACCGTAGTTTTTGCCAAGGACTGGCACTTCTCGAAAACCTGAGCCATTACCTCAGCAGGTAAAGCAACAGGCAAACGCAAGCTCTGCAGCTGAGGCTTCCAAGCCTCAAAGCCTGCCAAGCTAAAGACAGGACCATCCTCATATTCCATGAGTTCATCTTCCCAAGGGAAGAGAGGGGGATTGGCCTGTAACTCTTGCTGAAATCTCTGTTTCAGCAAGGTATGGAACCGTTCTTGTACCACAAATTTTGCTCCCAGTTTAAGTGGTTCATGCCCTGAAGACCGAGGGATGGTATCCCAGGCCTGATGCACATTCCGAAAACCTAAAGTCCAGGACTCATCGGCAAAATCTTCTAAATCCAAGGGGTCATAAACTTCCCCCCCAAACAGACTTTTATCCTGACTCTCAATTGAGCGAGAAGCCTTTACAGCATCATCACTCTGCGGCTTCAGCAGCGCAGCCTCAGTCTCCGGTTCCTGGATTAACCAGGCCAAGAACCTTTGCTCTAAGGTGTATGTGTCCCTATTCATGGCCAACCCACTTTCTCCGGAAATTTTTACTCCTCGACAGCAATTTGTGCCTTCGCACCCAGAGGCTGTTTGGCCTTACGACGCTTGCGAGAGGCAGTCTCTTCAGCCGCCTCAATACGAGCCGAAGGGCGATTCCGCATATCCCAAGCCTGCTCCAACAACTTGGACCACTGGCGATTCATCTGAGAAAGTGTGCAGCCCAGTTCCTTGGCAATAGAACTGTCCTGAATTTTCTCCTGTTTCATTTCTAACAGCTCAAGCTGCTTATCGGTAAGCTTTTCCTGGAACAATTCCCACTCGTGGTGCAGTAGACCCAAGTTGTTGTCTAGATCTGCCTGGAGCCACTGGTGAACCAGTTCCCAGTTGTGAGACATAGAAAAGCGAATCAAATGATACTTAAACCGCTGCTGAAGGTAATCCCGCTCACGAGAAGATAGGCCTAAAACCTCTTCAATGTCGCTAGCAGACATGTCTTGCAGTCGCAGCACAAAGTAATTGGCACAGTCGTACTGCTGACGGGTTTCCAAGTACTCCATGAGCTCCTGAGCCACTTTTTCCCGCAAGGAATCCTCAGCAGGCTCAGCATCCTCGGCCACCATTTTCTCCCGCACTTGCTGCATGGAGATATTGCCGCGAACATCATCTGAGTCAGAGCTACCTTCCGCGGCCTGTTCCAGGTCCACCAATGCCTCTTGGGGCTGCTGCTGGGAGAAAGTTTGCACCCGCAGAATAATTAGCTGCTGGCTGCGGCCATAGGGCAACGGAATGCGTCGCTTGCCATAGCGTTCAGAGAAAGCCATGTACTCCGCCAGTTGGAGCATGGAGCGAGGCTGGTAATCTGGCTCGCACAGCGTCTCCCGACGGAAGACATTGAGCGACTCCATATAAAAGCCCTGGAGGAAATCCTCAATCAGCGTCAGTCTCGCCTGGTAGCTGGTGTGCCCCTTGGACGGATTGATATAGCGATAAATAATGGCACTCAGGGTGCTGTGCAATTCAATGCGCCCCTGACGATGGCCACTCTTGTAATACTTAAGGCACTGGTCCAGACGATGGCGGGCGAGATTCTCGGCCCACATATTAACTTCGCCAGACGCCTGAATGCGCTGGCTCTCAGTACAGATTCGCCCTACCTCTTCAGCAAGACGACTCGCGACCACGCGGCAATCAGCATCGGATGCGCGGGTAGCCTGTCTGAGTTCGTCATACAACAGATTGTAAGTTGCTTCCACGTCTCAGAGTCCCTGATAAATACTCCGTTCAAACCCGACCCTAACACAGTGATTTAGGGGATCTTGGATATTGCGCGCCAGCCTGTAGTTGCCTAACATCGCCAAATTCAAGTGGTAGAAACAGTCACTTTTGTAGCCCTCTACACCCCGAAACCTGAAGAAAAGATTTATTGGACAAAGCCCTAAATTAAGCCAGGAAGACTCTGTATTGAGACAGATACGTCCAGACCGTAGGCTAGGCCTAACAAATTCCTTCTATGGGATTCGAACTGTATTCATCGTGATCAGGACTGTATGCTTCCTTCGTAGGAAATAAGTGCTTAGAACAATTGTCACAGTGCTGATCCTGATCACTCCTGGCGGAGTTATCAAAAGAAACATGCTACTGTAGCGAACTTGATAAACGCTTTACAGGACAACGGCAATGGCCAATCTGGATCAACAGGTTGAGGTGCTGATTCAGCAAGCGCCAGGGGACGATGTCACTGCTACGTTAATTTCACTGGTGGGGCCGTTACTAAAGCAAGTTGCCAACCAGTTAAAGCACCTGGACTATTACGTCCTACAGACCCGCGATGGCGGCTGGGTGGTGACTACTCTCGGGCATCGGACACAACCTGACCAGGAAAAAGCGGTTGTTTACGCCTTTCCTAATATTCAGGATGCCCAGGCCTTTGCCGAAACTCACAAAGATGCGGAAGTTGCCCCGGTGGCTCTACCGGTGGTGGAAATTCTGTTTCAATTAATCGCTTTAGAAAAGGTCGAAAGCATCCTCTTCTTTGAAGTGGCAGGTGACCGTCAACAAGCAGCCGAGGTTCGACGGAGTGACCTGCAGGCCCAAATGCAGCTGCTCATGCGTCAGCAGCTGCAACAGCCACCGTCAAATCTTGCCTAAAACGATTGCTTGAAGTGTTCAGCGCAGGCTTAAGTAGAGATTCGCCCCTAATTAAACCGAAGCAAGCTAGTGATTGCTCGACAAATCCACGGATCTAGCAAAAGTGGAGAGCGATCGCGGTCATGTTTTTTCCATACTTCCATGGGCAAATCCAATACCAGGCGTTGATTACACCCCAGCTGGCTTCTTGGATTTCTTGCGGACTTTGTTGTTTGAGCGTTTATCGGCATCACGTCTGCCATTGAGAACAGTCCCGTCCTTCTCAATAATCACTTGATTACGGGGACGGAAAGTGACGTTAGAGCCTTCCTGGCTTTGCTCAAGCACAAGGAGAGGGGTTGGCTTGGCCAGCTGATCCCACTGCATTTGGGCAAGGCGGCCCTGGATCATGGGTTGCCAATGGTCTTCCTCGGCAGTGGGGCTGAGGAAGGCTTCAATGCAATCAATCAACTGCTTAATAGTGTGGGAGCTAGCCTGGGTCGGCAATTTGACAAGGCGCACCTGGACTCGAAATAGAACACGCTTGTCTTTCTTGGCACCTTCACCCAGGGTGTAGCTGATGTCGAAGGTCTCATCAATTTGGCGCCCCGTACTGGGAATCCCCACAATGCCGTTATCGGAAGCACGGGGCCGCAGGGCCATGGCAATGGTTTCTTTGATGCGAATGCGAACGTTATTGAGCACTGCAAAGTTGAAGGTGTCCTCTTCCATGCGCATGCGCAAGTAGTCGAGGTTGAAGTCACGGGAGTGAACCAGATCAGGGTTCTTCTCCATTTGACTGATGGTTTTGAGGGCCATCTTGAGCTTTTTCTTTAGCTCGCGCCCTTTGAAATGCTCAAACTTAAGCTGCTTACGCGTCTTGCTCCGGCGCTTGTAATGCAGAAGGTTGGTGCCTACTAGAGCCAGCAAAAGCGCGCCAGAAGCGTACATCCAAATGCCGGGGGCTGGAGTTGTCGGAGAACTTGCCACTGGGGAATTGCCAGCTTGAGCCACCACCAGAGATTGAATCGGTAGGCTAGTGCTGAGGGGATTGGCCGAAACCGGAGTGATGGGATAAGAACCCGACATGAAAATATCTCCTAGAAAAGCAGATGCCGCCAGGGGATGCAATGGAGAATGGCTCCAGTCCACGAAGTCTTTGCAGGGTGAAGAATTGGGTTGGACTCGCAACCCAGGGGCTGTAATTGGTTATCAGAGAAGACGCCAATGATTGAGTTGTAACGGGCGAGGGATAGCAGTCGTATCGGGCAAGGTACGGAAAAGCAAAAGGGCCTGGCAGATGCCAGGCCCTAGAATTGCTGAAATCCAGGCGGTGAGGCCGATTTCTCCGGAATTAGTTCAGCGAACAATGTTTAATTGCACCACCCGCCCAGATTGGTATTTTCGAATGCTGTGGAGCAGGACGATCGCCCTTCCATTCTTCCCAGCATCCTTGGGTGGAGCAATGGGAAAAACACCCGCAGACCCACCTCCAGAATGTCATTGCTTAACCAGTCTCAGTGGGTCCAGCGAGCCCGATAGCCCCGCGCATCCAAGTGGCAGAGATAGGGAAACTTGCTGTAGCGACCCAACCCACCGGGCCACCAGGGGTCTAAGGCCCAGTAGAGCTGATTACCCGTGAGCCCTTCCACATAAAAGTCGATCGCATCCCCAACAATGTGGCGACTAAAGGGCGCACCGCCTACAGCTCGGTTAACGTCAGGCGGGCGGAACCAGCTGGTGATGATAAAGGGCTTGCCAATGCGATCGCTGGCCTTCTCCACCTGCTGAGCAATGCGAACAATGGCATTCACCGTGGCCTGGTCCGGCGGCATCCGAGTCCCGCCCCGCGTTGCCGTGGCCCAGGTAAGCCTTCCTCCTGCGACGACAGCAGCAGGCATTTGTAAATTATCTGTTGTCCAACGAGCGGGGCGGGGTGGCAGGGGCAGCGGCTCAGGTTTAGGAGGGGCTGCCGGTGTATCTGGAAGGGCGTCTTCCATGGCTTTGACATCCTCCACCAAGGCATTGATTACCTGGGACTGGGTGGGAGTCTTTCGCCACAGCTGAATCAAACGCACAAGAGCCTGGCGCTGATGCTCTGCCTCTTGATAAGTGCTGGGAATAGAACGGACAAAGTTGACCAGTTCTCGGTCCAGTTGATTGCCAGCTTGCTGGACTGTCGCAGAATCAAGTTGCTGATTGGGGGCAAAGATATCGGTCTTCACTCCCAACTCTTCTAACGCACTGGTGCGGGAATCGAGTTGCTTCCACAGTCGAAAGCCCTCAGTGACAGCATGGCGCTGGCTGCCGGAGCCTTGGTAATACTGGGGCACCCGCTGGATGAAAGCGATGAGGGCAGGATCAATCGCAGTGAGTTCTGGGCGAGGCGAGACATCCTGACTCAAGGAGGCAATGATCTCCTCTCGGGAGTTGAGCTGCCGCCACAGCTGAGCCATCCGCAGGAGAGCTTCGCGTTGGTGGGGATAGCCGCTGTAGTTAACGGCAATGCGCTGGATAAAGCTGACTAGCTCACGATCCAAAGCAGCAGCGAGAGTATTGGCTGAAAGTCCCAAAGATTGGATCACCTCAGCGTGATCAGATAGGGCACGCCAGATGCGACCCGCTTCCAGAATGGAATCACGCTGATTTGGCAAGCCCCGGTAGTAGCCTGGCAGACGTTCAATCAGCTCTAGCAAAGCTTGATCGAGAAAAGCCAGGTTTTGGGGCAGCTCAGTACCAGGGAAGTCAGCCTTGATGTCATCCCAGTAAGCCTGTTGGAGCGTTTGGAAGTCGCAGGAGTTGAGCTTGGCAGCGCTGGGCTCGCTGGCCGGGGGTTGATAGCCACGGGCGATTTCTTGGAGGAATTTATCGCCATAGCCGCCGCGATCGCCATCCCACAATGCCAGGGGAGAAAAGCCTTTACTGATCAGGCGATCGGTAAAGCTACGAATGGCATTCGCGGCATACTGCACTTGCTCCTCAAAGCTATTCAGCTTGGCCTGGGTCACATTCCCAGCAGCAGCCATACCCAAAGTGGCGTTGGCCTGACCTTGGAAATCGCGATTGCCACTATGGGCCACATACAGCGCTGCCAAAATCGGCTTGTGGAGACCCACCCGAGCTGCTTCGAGAATATAAATATAGTTACGCTGATCTGCGTTGAGGATGGCCATGAAGGGTGGGGATGGTCAGCAGTAAGGTGAAGCGAATGGGGAAGCAGCAAACCGGGAACAGAATTTTGCTCGCTCACAATTTGACACAGGGATTAGTGAATTGCCTACCGGGGGAGAAAACCCCATCCGAATAGGGGGCTTCCATGACATTGCAGCTGGGCAGCTTTCCCTCGACGCCATTGAAATAAAAGCGATTCCAATCTTCAGAGCCAAGCTGGGCGATCATGGCTAGGTATTGTCTCGATGCCAGCGCTGTCACCATGCCCCTCAGCCCTTTGTCCGATTTTTCTCTCGATCAGCGTCAGCAGATTGGGCTGATTGCCAGTGATATGGATGGCACTCTGACCCTGGAGGGTGAGTTGTCCGCAGAATTTATCTCGACCCTGGAACAGCTTCAGAGTGTGGAGCTACCGCTGCTGATTGTGACGGGGCGATCGGCGGGGTGGGTGCAGGGGCTGGCCCAGTATTTGCCCGTAGCAGGGGCGATCGCCGAAAACGGCGGTCTCTATTTCTTCCCGCCCAACTACGAAGCGCAATTCTTGGTAGACCTCCCGGACATCTCAGCTCACCGCCAAGCCCTGGCAGATTGCTTCCAGCGGTTAAAGGCGGAATGGCCTCAGCTGGTAGAGTCCAGCGATAACCGCTTTAGGCTGACGGATTGGACCTTTGATGTGGCGGGGTTGGCGCAGGAGGAGATAGAGGCGATCGCCCAACGCTGCCAAAACCAAGGCTGGGACTTCACCTACAGCACCGTCCAATGCCACATCCGCCCCCAGGGCCAAGACAAAGGCATCGCCCTCCAGCGCCTGATGGCCGACCAATATCCCGAGCTGAGCAACCATCAAGTCATCACCGTCGGCGACAGCCCCAACGATGCCAGCCTGTTTGCCCCTGCCCTATTCCCCTACTCCGTCGGCGTCGCTAACCTTCGTCACTACAGCGACCAGCTGCCCCATTGCCCCGCCTACATCACCGAAAAAGCTGAATTCCCTGGCTTTCAAGAGCTTGCCGATGTTCTGCTCCATGCCAAGGTCTAGCTGCTGAGCACATCACTCAGTTTTCGGAAATCTTAAAAACAGAGAAATCAGCCACTTCAGGTACGGGATACGCGAATTCAGCCCAACCTGCATCCTGAATTTCCATGGGACAATTAAGCGCTGGAGCCCCAATTTAGAAAGAGAGCATCGAGAATGACTAAGGCAATCATGGACACCGACAAGGGCACCATCACCCTGGAACTCTTTGACGCCGACGCGCCTAACACCGTCAAGAACTTTGTTGAGCTAGCTGAGAAAGGCTTCTACGACGGCCTCAACTTCCACCGCGTCATCCCCAACTTTATGGTCCAAGGTGGTTGCCCCCAAGGCACCGGCACCGGCGGCCCCGGCTACAAAATCAACTGCGAGATCAACGGCAACAAGCACGAAGCTGGCACCCTCTCCATGGCCCACGCTGGCAAGAACACCGGCGGCAGCCAGTTCTTCATTTGCCATAGCCCCCAGCCCCACCTGGACGGCGTTCACACCACCTTCGGCAAAACCGAAGACATGGATGTGGTTAATGCCATCCGCCAGGGCGACAAGATCAAGACCCTGAAGATCGAAGCTTAGGTAGAAGCAAGGCGACCCCTCCTAGCCTCCCCTTGAACGAGGGGAGGGACAGATTGTTGGTGAGCGTCAGGTCTTTGTTGCCTATAGCTAGGCCAAAAGCAAATCGCTACGTCTAGACTCAGACACCGACTGGCCAACAGCTCCTCCCCTTGTCCAAGGGGAGGCCGGGAGGGGTCCGTCTTCGATTCTTCATCGCCATCGGCGATCCTCACCCACGTCCTCCGTCCGTTTTCGCTACCTTGTAGAAACAACCTTTTACTCAACCTGCGTCACCCGATTCACCATGATTTTTTCTGCACTGTTTGGCGATAAAAAAAGCACCGTCCCCAGCAAAGAAGAAGCCTTGCCGGGTCGCACCACAGAAATGCCCGTCCCCGACAAACACTTCGTTAACGGCAATCCCCTCAAAGGCCCCTTCCCCGACGGTATGGAAATGGCTGTCTTTGGCCTAGGTTGCTTCTGGGGCGCTGAGCGCAAATTCTGGCAATTGGATGGCGTGTACACCACTTCCGTGGGCTACGCCGCAGGTAGCACTCCCAATCCCAGCTACCAAGAAGTTTGCTCCGGCATGACCGGCCACAATGAAGTGGTGCAGGTGGTTTATGACCCCAGCGAGATCAGCTATAAGCAGTTGCTCAAGACCTTCTGGGAAGCCCACAACCCCACCCAGGGCATGCGCCAGGGCAATGACCGTGGCACCCAGTACCGCTCTGGCATCTACACCTACAGCGCTGAGCAGAAGGCAGCGGCTGAGGAGTCGAAGGCGATGTATGAGGCGGCGCTGAAGGAGAAGGGCTACGACGCGATTACGACGGAAATCATTGATGCGCCTGAGTATTACTTTGCTGAGGATTATCATCAGCAGTATCTGGCGAAGAATCCCAATGGCTATTGTGGGTTGGGTGGCACAAATGTGACCTGCGCGATTTAAGCGTTACTGTCAGGTATAAGTTGTCCGTAGGAAGGCTGGGCTCCGTGTCAGAATTGGCATGTTGCCCAGCTTTTACGTTTTTGAGCTAGGTTTTGGCGTTCTGCGATCGCAGGTGGATTCTCCCCATGCATATCGAACAGGTCACGATTAAGAATTTTCGCTGTTTTGAGCATCTGGAAGTGAAGCTGAATCCAGATGTGAATGTGTTTGTGGGAAATAATGGCTCTGGAAAAAGCGCTTTGTTGGATGCGATCGCAGCAGCAATGTATCCATTTGTAAATCCAGGGAAACGAGAGTATGAGAATAGTAGTAGCTACTCATACGCAAGACGTAAGATTTCATCAAAACTATCGCCTCTATTTCAACGTGACCTACCAGTACAACTTGAAGCTATAGAAAGCTCACTGCACCGGGATATTGAATTTTCGGTCAAACTTTCTGCTCAGCCTGAGATTGACGTAACGTTCTACGACTTCCCTGAGAGAGGAAGTCGCTCTCATGCGAAGTACATTACGAGTGGTGGAGAACAAAGCGAGCTTTTAGGAAATACTCAGCCTGACATACCCACAGATAGTTATTACTTGCATGTTCTTGCATACTATCGAAGTGCTAGGGACATAAGAAATATTGCAAGTGCCGAGAAGATACCAGAGAGACGTCGGAGCAGAGAAGATGCTTTAATCAATGCTCTGGATGCAGCTTCCAGTTTCTCAGACTTAGCTAACTGGTTCTTCAGCAAAGAGTTTCAAGAATTAGGTGAAGCAAGAAGAAGAAGAGATATTGATTTTGAGCTGAAAGATTTACGGGCTGTGAGAAGAGCTGTGTCCGCCATGATTGCTCCAAGCTCACGCATATTCTTTGCTCATTCAGGAACAGAAACAGAACTTAAAGCTGAGTGGTCAACAACTACAGGCGAAAACAAGGAGTTGTGGTTTAGCCAGCTTAGCTCAGGGTATCGAAACTTGCTGGCAATTGTGATGGACTTTTCAAGAAGATTAGCTCAAGCGAATCCTCAAATGGAAAATCCTTTGGAAGCTGAATCGATTTTGCTGATTGATGAGCTGGATTTACACCTTCATCCCAAATGGCAACAGAGGGTGATACTAGACCTGCGTAAGGTGTTTCCAAATACCCAGCTTATTGTGACAACGCATAGCCCTGAAGTTGTCACAACTGTTGGACAGCATCAAGTGTTCCTTTTAGAGAATCATCAAATTCAGGACTGCCCATCACCAACAAGAGGAATGAAAAGTTCAGAAGTTGTTCGATATGTTTTAGGCCTAGATAACTTGCGACCAGAAACAGAAGAGAAGCAGACACTAATTCAGCTTTTTGATGCCATTGATAGTGGTGATATTGATGCAGCTAAACGCTTTCGAGAGGAACTAAAGAGCTGGGAGTCCTTCGACAGCGATCTCACCCGAGCCGACATGCAAATTCGCCGTATGGAGCGGAGGGCATCTGCGTGAAGCACGTCCGAAAGTCTGCTGAGCCCCCAGAACTCACCCAATACCGACAGCGATTCAGCGCACAATTCCAGCGCTGGATCAAACTCAAAAGCAGCCGAAAAACCTACAATGCTATTCGCAACGCCCTTGCAACAGACCAACAGGGGCTCTGTGCTTACTGCGAAATGTCATTGCATCCCCAAGATCGCGCCGTTGAGCACTTTATCCCTTGCAAACAATCCACTCTAGAAAACAACCTGGATCTGAACTGGCAGAACATGCTCGCCACCTGCCAAGGCGGTCTTCAGCAAGTCACCGTTCCTGGCGAAGAGACTCTGCGGAACTCTCGCCCACCTGATGACTTTCCTTGCTGCGGTGCCGCTAAAGCTGACTTTGTACCTGACGGGCGATTGCTCAATCCGCTAGAACTGCCCACTCGGTTGCTGTTTCGCTTCAGCAGTCTTGATGGCGCAATCACCCCTGATCCAGCGGCCTGCGAGCAATCAGGCATCACTATTGACCAAGCTCAGTTCACGATTGAAAAGCTCAATCTTAATGTGCAGCGGTTGAAGGATCAACGCTTGGTGGTGATGGATGAAGCGATCGCCATGCTAGACCAACTTGATGATGGCGAAACGGAGCCCACTAAACTTGAAGCAGAGCTAGCCGCTGATTACTTTGGTGATAGCAGCGGAGACTGGCCCAGGTTTTTCAGTGCGTTAAAATTTGCCCTCGGCGAGGGCGCAGAGCGGCATCTATCCTCTATTTCTTAGCAGAACTGAAAGAGATGCAGGCGTTATTCAACGGTGCCAATCTTATATGCGCGATCGCCCTCGTCTTGGCATTCCAGCTTGGCTTTGGCTTGGTGGGTTTCTGCGGGATGGGTGAGTTGCGGTTGGGCAATGGTTTGTGAAACCCACCCTACGGTGTTGATGGTGACGCGGCGACCTATTCTGGTGGGGTGATGTGCATCTGGATGGGATTGCTGTGTTGGATTGGATGGCTGTTCTGGATTGGCTTAGGTTGGGGCTAACGGTGGTTTTGGCGGGGCTGATGGTGGGGGCGATCGCGTTCTACCTAGCCTGTGCCTACTTCACAACAAGATTCTTCGGCCATCCGCCCAAACTCGACCAAGGCCCAGATCAGGGCATCAACCAAGGCGTTTCCATCCTCGTGCCCTGCTGCGGCCTGGATGCTGGGGCCTGGGAAAACTGGTCATCATTCTGCAATCAGGACTGGCCAGACTACGAAATCATCTTTGGCGTGGTGGATCCTGCTGACCCCTCGGTCCCGGTCATCGAACGCCTGCGCGAGGTCTATCCCCACCGCGTCAAACTTTTCACTGGGCTAGAGCCCCGCGGTGCCAACCACAAAGACAGCAGCCTCAGCTATCTCGTGCCGGAATGCCGCTATGACGTGATTATCTTTGCCGATAGCGATATCTGCGTCGCCCCGGACTACATCCACACCGTCACAGCGCCCCTCGTTGATCCGACCCTCGGCATGGTCACCTGCGCCTATGTGTCCCACCGGCCGCGCTTCGTCGGGGCGGCCCTGGCGTCGCTGAATCGCTGCTGTGATTTTATTCCCAGTGCTTTGGTGGCAAGGGCCATGGATGGGGGAATTAAGTTTGCGATCGGGGTGACCATGGCCATGCGGCGCGAGGCGCTGGAGGCAGCCGGGGGATTGCACCTCAACCGCATTGGCTCGGACTACAACCTGGGCAAGCGCGTGGCAGCAGCGGGCTATCGCGTGGAGCTGTCTCACCTGATATTGGAGTCGGATACGGGGCAGGAAAGCCTGGGCGATGTCTGGCGGCGGGAGCTGCGTTGGGCGAGGACAATTCGGTTTAATCGCGGGCCGGTATATTACGGGCAGGTGGTTTGTTTTGGGTTGGTGTATGTGTTGCCGCTGTTGTTGGTGACGCGGTTCGCGGGGTGGGCGATCGCGCTCTCAGCCCTCACAATTTTGGTTCGATATTTCCAGGCTTGGGTGGCCGCGAACCAGGTCGGTGCGCCAAAGCTCAGTCGCTGGTTTTGGTTGTTGCCACTGCGGGATGTGATGACCTTTGGTATTTGGTTGGCGGGGGCCTTTGGCGATCGCATTCACTGGCGTGGGCGACAGCTCCGCATTGAAGGCGACGGCATTATTCGGGAAGTCTAGAATGAGCTGCTAAACCACAATCTCGATGGCGAAGAAAGGATGCTTTGGAAAATCGCTGGGCTGCTGCCTTGGCGGATGTGGCGTTTCTGTTTTGTTGCTTATCGCTTCACCCTTTCTACTTTTATACGGAGTCGCTGGAATCAGTTGGTTGGACCAGAAATATGATGCTGGTGAAGCAGATTGGGCTGAAGGAATCTCAGAAATCAGTGATGTAATCGAAGCTGTTTCAGGGGCTGCTGTAGAGTCCATGATGGGAGCGCCACCTACAATCTGCACAGCAGACCACTGCGATAGCGAAGGAAATGCGATCAATGTAGAAGATAGCTCCCTGTTTTGGAAATTCCCGTTTTTGAAAGGTCACATCAGTAATTTCTATTCAAAAGATATTGATGGTTTTCAAGAGCATCGATCGCTTTATCGCTTTGATGCCAGCGCTGATGTCATTGATGAGCTTGTAAGAGAGGCTCAATGGGAGCGCAACGAGGATTATTGTGATTCTCAGGATTTTCGCAGTGGGTATGACGACTGGTGGCAACCTGAATTGATTTCCGATCCCGTTTGCTACAGCAATCTTTCTTCGAAACCTGATTACAGCGTCCTCTATAGTCCTGAGAGACAAACGACTTATATCTATGTCTACTGGCCGTGAGAACAGCTCCTCAACTGCTCGCGCACAGCCATAAGGGAAAAGCCCAGTAAATTCAGTCCTTTCCACTCGTAGGGATTTTGGGCAGCGGGGTCGCTTGCCGCTAGGCCGATGCCCCAGATGCGATCGCGCGGACTCGCTTCAACCAAAACGCGATCGCCCGTCCCCAGCAAATACTGCTTCAACGGCTCATGCTGCGAAAACTTGGCCAAGTTCCCCCGCACCACAATTTCAAAGCGCTGCGCCTCCCAAACGGCCTGATCAAAATTGCGAATCTGCCGCCCCAGCTTCTTAGCCTCACCGGGATGAACTGAAGCAACAATTGCAGCAGTTGCTGAGCCATCAAACAGCCGAGCCTTCTCCGCCATCATGTAATGCTCTGCCGTGGCATAGCTCACACCATCCACTTCAAAAGCCGCTTCAAACCATTGGCTGAAGCAGCTCTTGCCAATGCTGCCGTCGCGCTGGGGCTGGTGTCCCCAGAAGTAGAGGTATTTGACTGAGTTGCCGTGATTGAGATGGTCGAGCAGTTCGAGTCGGGTTTTCATTTTGAGTCAGTCCCTTATTGGAAAGCTACATTTCAATCGCCAAGCGATCGCAAGCTTCCAACAAATACTTCGGCCTCAATGCCGTCACCCAATACCCAGCCGCAATCAACAATGCGGAAACAATAATGACTGGAACAGAGAACGGGAAAAAAACTCCATGTCGCCAATCCGCTGCGACCAACTTCGTCATCCGGTCCTTAAAAATTCTCAGCTTCGCCATCCAGCCCCCTGTGGGCTCCGCCTGCTCTTGATTCGCAACAGACTTTCGATGCGGACTGTCTTGCAACAACTGCTGCTGCCAGTAATAGTCATGGCCAATTAGCAAAAAGCGCCAGAAAAAATGCCCCAGCCCATTCGGCGGCGCATGGGTAGCCCGTGCTAGGGGCTGCCGCCAAATGTTTTTTCCTGCTTCAACTAGCTGGCGCGCATGGACCACGCAGTTGCCCCGGTACAGTGGCAGGTCGCGGGGGATGGGGTAGCTCATCAATAGATCGCGACGGAAGGCAACGTTGTTGAGGAAGTATTGGGAGGCGGGTTGCAGCTCAGTCTCGCCCGAATACTGAGGAAAAATATAGCTAATCGCCATGGCCGTGCCATAGAGTCCAACGCCTCGGGTGCGGGTCTCCCCTGCAACCACCTCAACGCCAGGCTGCTGGAAGCCACTGAGGATTTGGTAGAGCCAGTTGGGTTCGTAAATACAGTCAGAGTCATAGAACACCACGACTTCGCCCGTAGCTAATCGTGCGCCCAGCATTTTGGCATCGTAATATTCAGTCCCCTCGGGGGCTTCCGCCACCTGGAGCCAGGGATATTGCTGGCAGATTTGCTCCAGCAATAGAGTTGGGGTGTCGCCGCTATCGATCAACAGCACCTCATTGGCATTGCTGGGGGAAGGAGTTTGGGCATCGAGGCAAGCTAGGGATCGCAGCAACCCCTGTAAATCCGCCTGGGCCAAGTTCTCGGTTTCCAGAATGATGGAAAAACTGGGCAACGTTCCTTGCTCAGCACCGGTCTCAGGCATCGTTGCCATACAATCCTCAATCCCATCCTTGGCCACGAAACTTTCTCCCTGCTGCGATGTGCGATCGCGAGGCTGACATTTCAGACAGCCTCACTACCCTTGAGAATGCCCAAAATATCTTGTAAGAGAAAAATCTGCCAAGGGTTCAGCACCAAATTTAGGTGCTAAAGCAGCTATCGACGTGTCGTACTTAACTCTCTGCAGTAGAAGCTCCAGCACGCATCTTGCCCACCAGCTGCCAAATCTTCTGTCCTGCAAGCACCATCAACACCAGCACCAGCACACCTGCCAACGCAGGAACAGTCACCGCCAGCAAAGACAATCCCGTTGCCGCAACCAGCTCAATGGTAGACAGAATTGGATTGGCCAAGCCACCGGAGGTCGCTGTCGAGCCAATGCGAAGGATATTCATCAGGGTCTTTGTCAGGCCCGCGGTTCCACCTCCTGCCACAAAAGCCAGCGTCCACTGAGCCACAGGTCCCATGCTATCCGGCGCGAAGGAGCCTGCAACCAATGTTCCTGCTAGCACAGCGGCAGGCGAGGACACCGTATCCAATACATGATCAAACCAGGGGATGTAGTAACCGCCAATCTCCAAGAGGCAAGCTGTTCCTAGCAAAATCACCGCTGGCGTTGTTTCCATCCAGTCCAAGCTGCTCGGCAAATCCAAGTGGCCCACCACCGCAGCCAGGCTCACCACCAGCAATGGCACGAAAACCCGGAAGCCCGCTGCTGCACTCAAGCTAATCGCCAGCAGAATTTCTAGAACTGTCCCCAGGGGCAACCAACCAGGCAATGCGCTCACTAATCCGTCCATGACTGATTGCTCCTGAGTTTTGAGGGAATCTATTTAATTTTAGAAGAGCCTCACAGATAATTCAGTTTGTCTAAATAATTTCGATTTGTAACCGAAGAGCATCACCAAATTAATGTGGGATCTGAGACAGAAAAACAATAAAAGATGACTGAATACACTTTGTTCGTGACCATTCCCGCACATTTGAAGGGCACTGACGTAGGCTCTCCTGCCTGGCTCTCTTGCTCCAGCTCTAACTCTGACTTAGAGCTGGAGCAAGGCAACCAGTTCAATCACAGATGGACAATTAATCAGCAAAAGTTTGAATCTTTGGTGATGGTTGTGGACGTAGATTTAGAGAGTCAACAGCTTGACAATGGAGATATCGCTATGAAAACCAGCTACATCCTAGAAATTGCAGAACGGGAGAAGCTCCCCCAAATAGTGCAAGCATATAAAAATTTCAAACCTGACTGGTTTGAGTGATACGTTCCCGCTCAAACGCAACACTGTCCATAAGCTGTGGTATATCAGTTAGCGCGGAGCTTGGGACGGTCATACTCAATTTTGCCGTAGTCCAGCTTAATGATGCGGTCGGCGAGGTCGAAGTAGCGGTCGTCGTGGCTAATGGCGAGGATGAGCTTGCCGCGATCGCGCAATCTCGGCAATATCTCCTCATAAAACAGTGCCCGAAACGTCGGATCTTGATCCGCCGCCCACTCATCAAACAAATAAATCGGCCGATCATCCAAATAAGCCGTCAACAGCGCCAAGCGCTTGCGCTGCCCTTGGGACAAAGAGGTCGTCGAAAGCTGGCCATCCGCCACCGTCACCTTGTGGTCGATGTGCAAATCCTTGAGATATTGCCGTGCCTGCTCATCCAAATCTGAAGCCGTCGCATCGTGCCCCAGCAACTGATTGAACAGGTAGAAGTCCACAAACACCGTCGAGAAATGTTGTCGATACCACTCTAGGTTTGCAGGAGTGACGCGATCGCCATTCAACCGCACCGCCCCATCCTCAGCGCTATAAAGCCCCGTCATAATCTTTGCCAGCGTGGACTTACCGCTACCATTGCCCCCCACGATAAAGACAATCTCACCCGGCCCAAAATTCAAATCCACCGGCCCCAGGCAAAAATCCTCAGCGCCACCACCGTAATGGTGGGAAATCGCCTCAAACTGAAGCGACTGGAAAGGCTGAATGGGCTTCAAGGCACCCGCTGCTAAATCCTCCGCCTGGGCTTCCAAACTCAGTCCTAATTCCTCAATCTTCTGCAACGAAACATTGGCTTTGAGCAGCACCGGCAGCCGCTGCATTAGCGACTCAAAGGGGCGCATCAAATAGGTCAGCGTCAGCACAAAGCCCGACAGCACCAGCGGGTCAATAGTCATCAGCCGGGGCAGTCCCAGCACCAAGCCGCCAACAATGGCAAAAAACAGCATCTGTCCCCAAACCGTCGCCAGGGCAAACAAGTTCAATGCCGAGGTCGAGTAGCGCCGCGATGCATCCGCACTGACCGAAAGTTGCTGGTCCAAGAATCCCTGACGGCGGCGGGCATTCAGCTTTAGCTCCTTAATGCCGTCGGTGATGGCCCGAAAATGCTTGAACAACTGGTCCTGTTCATTACGCGCACGCTTTAGATAGCGCTGGGCCTTGCCCAGGATGAACTGCACCGTGGTGATGCCAAAGATCATCATCACCACAGCAGCCCCGAGAACCGGCCTCGACAGGACTCCGAGATACACCAAGCATCCAATGATAATTGCCCCGTCGATGCAGAGAAACGGAATTGCAAATACCGCATTGGACAGGTTCGTTACGTCATCGGTCAGCACCGCCAGCAGCCGATTAGCGCCCTGGCTTTCTAGCTGAGCTAGGGGAGCAGCCATAATACGACGGCTGAGTTTGAGGCGCAGGCGATAGATGGCGTCTTGGGAGAGACGGACGAGGAGAAATTGGGAAATGGGGGAGGCGAGAAGCGCGATCGCCAGCAAAACAAAGAACTGCAACGCCAACCCCGGCTGCAACGGATCTTTCACCGCATCATTAATCAACGAAATCAGCTTGGCACTACAGCCCCCACTCACCAAACCTGCCAGCACCGCCAGCGCCACCTGCCAGCCCGACTCCCGCACCAGCAGCCAAATAATGTTCATAGAGCCCAATTTTCTAACACGGGCAAATCCCCGCTGCACCAGCTCCCTATCCTAGCGGTTCGCCACAGCAGACTAGCCGACCTCAGCCTCACCAACCGGGAAATAGCCTCGCTCTGTACAAACGGCATCCAACGAACAATCCCAGGGGTCCTGGGGCAATTGCTCCAAATATGCAAAATCAAAGACAATGCCAATCGTAGGAATTTCTTTGCAATCGTCGCGGCTCAACAGACGATCGTAGAAGCCGCCTCCATACCCCAGTCGATTGCCCTGGCGATCACATCCCACTGCCGGAACAAGAATCAAATCAGCCTGAGCAGGATCAATTATCGGTGAAGACTGGGTAGGTTCTTTAATACCAAAGGCCCCACTCATCAATGGTTCGCTGACTTTCCAGTCGTGCCAGACAAGGCTCTTGCCCACACAACGCGGCATCCCCCAACGTTTGTTCTGTCCCGCAGAAGAATTCCACAATGCCGCCAAACTTGGCTCCTGTCGAAAGCTCAAGAATGCCAAAATCGTCTGGGCCTGTTGAAACAGCTCCGTTCCAGCAATCTGCTGACATAAGCCGTGGCTTTGAGCCTGCCAGAGAGCCGCGGGAAGGCCTCGTCGTTCGGCGATTAAAGCCTGCCGCAACTCCCGTTTCACCACCGCTTGTCCCATGGCCACTAGCCCTTTGAACAGTATTGCTTTGCAACTCAGCCTTTAATTAGGCCATACACAGCCGCTTTCCTCAGCCACTGTGCCACCACTGTACGACTCCTCTCATTTGCCCAGGGCATGATCGCTATCCTCGCTTCACTCTCTGCATCCGCTGCTGGCGG
>CALECT010000142.1 GCA_937949725.1 uncultured Pseudanabaenaceae cyanobacterium | reverse complement strand
CTGGCATTTGAATCTGCTTCTCCCTCGGAATTCGCAGGGCCTCGTTTAGCAGCTCTGTCAGGTTAATCGCCTCCAATGGGCGGGTGTAGAAACGGCGCAGGAGGCGATCAAATTCTGCTTCCAGAGCGCGAATATCCACCTCTAGCCTGGCAAAGCCTAGCTCCCGCACGGCCTGGGCCACTTGACGAGGCTGTTCGTAGACGATGCCGACAACCAAATCTGTAATGATGCGCTGGGTGCGCGGGTCGAGCATGGCCACCATTCCGCAGTCCAGTAGAGCAATGCGGTGGTTGCCATCCTTGTCTTGTCCCATATAGAGGAAGTTGCCGGGGTGGGGATCCGCATGGAAAAAGCGGTTGAGAAACATCTGTTGCATCATCACCTGGGTGGCCAGGGCTGCAACTTCTTGTTTGCCTGCTTTATCGATCGCCGCATCGTTGAGCTTGACCCCTTCGATCCATTCCAGGGTGAGCACCCGCTCGGTAGTTAGATGGTCATACACCTTTGGGACGCAAACCTGGTCTGCTTTCCAGATGTCGCTGTTGCTCAGGTTTTTGCTGAGTTGCTGGGTATTGTTGGCTTCCCGGCAAAAGTCCAGCTCGTCCATCAGGCTATTGCGAAATTCTTCGACTAGGCCGGGGAGGTCGTAGGCGCGGCCAATGCTGCTGCCACCTAGGCTACTGCCACTGTCGAGGAGTTCGGCGATCGCTTTCAGACCGCTCAGATCCTTCTCGATGGTGCGGCGAATGCCGGGGCGTTGGACTTTGATGGCGATCACGGTGCCATCTTTGAGGCTGCCGCGATGGACTTGGCCTAGGGAGCCTGCGGCGATCGCTACAGGATCAATCTCAACAAATTGGCTCAATTCCTCTCCCAGTTCCTCCTCCAGAATCGTCTCAATCGTGGACCATTCCAGGCCTGGTACATCGCTCTGTAAGGTTTCCAGGGCGATGATGTACTCGGGGCCTAGTAGGTCGGGGCGGGTGCTGAGGAGCTGGCCGAGCTTGACGAAGGTGGGACCGAGCTCGATCAGGATTTGCCGCAGGACGCCGGGCAGGGGCAGGCTAAATTCTTCGGGTTTGGGGTTGAGGGAGAGTTGGTTGCGAAAGTAGCCCCAGCCGTTGCGGGCGACGATTTCGATGATTTCGGCCTGGCGGCTACTAACGAAGGGAAGGCTCGGGCGGGAAACCATTGGGAGCAGGGCGAGGGAACTAGGTAAATCCTAGACGGCGAGGCGTCGGGATTTGTGTCTCTAGCCTAACGAAATCGGTGGGGTTTCGGGCTGGGTCTGGGACAGAGATGATGAATCGCTACCAGGAAGGGGCTGGATGCTCGCTGAGGTT
Organism: uncultured Pseudanabaenaceae cyanobacterium; assembly: GCA_937949725.1. GTDB lineage: Bacteria > Cyanobacteriota > Cyanobacteriia > PCC-9006 > JAAUQQ01 > JAAUQQ01. Next base: position 15,089 of record CALECT010000142.1, on the reverse strand, counting down.
GCATAATGGCGGGTGATGCAGCGAGATTGCCTGAGCGAGTGCCATGTTGACGCAGTTGCGGTTTCAAAATTTCAAGTCTTGGAAGGATACAGGGGAGATCCGTATGGCTCCGCTGACGGGACTATTTGGTACAAACAGTTCTGGGAAAACTGCGATTCTTCAATTCCTGCTCATGCTCAAGCAGACTATTGAGTCTTCAGATAGGAAGAGAGTCTTAGATCTAGGGGACGAGAATAGCTATGTCCATCTAGGAGATACGCTTAATCTGATTCACAAGCATGACTTCTCAAACATGCTGGAGTATTCCATTCAGTGGGATTCCACTATTGAAGATTTTGATTTGGAAGAAAGTCTTCAACCTGATATGTCAATTGAGGAGAAATACATCAGAGTGATGTCTAATCTTCAGTTTGAATCCACCATATATGCTGATCCTGAAAATATTTGGGTGGATAGTTTTTTTTATAGCTTTTTAAATGAAGAGAACAATACACAATTTTCTTCTGATGAGCTAGGAAGAGTTTGTCTGGGTGTAAGAGCTGGACAGCGAGAAGACCTAGGTGATTTAATCTCCTACTCTATCGTTTCTAATAAGACTGATGATGGTATATTTGCAACCACAGCTCCCCCTATTAAGAACTATGGGTTTCCTTCTTCTGCCTTTCAAACAAGAACTTTGACTCTGGTCTCTACTACTCAAAATCCAATCGTCGTAGATGCCATGTCTAGGTTGTCTACTTCGTTTGAAGATGTTTTTCGGAGTATCTATTATTTAGGCCCAATTAGAGATGCTCCGACACGCTACCATAGCTGGTCTGGCGAAGCGCCCTATGATGTGGGTAAGCGAGGCGAACTTGTTGTTCCCGCTATTCTTGCCGCAGAAAAGAATAATTCAAAAGTAGAAGAGAATATTGCTGCTGCGCTAAAAAAGCTTGGCCTGATTAGCAGCTTTACTGTCCAAAAAGTAGCTGAAGGGCTTAGGCTTTATGAGGTAAAGGTGAAACGAAATGATGCTTCTGTTGAGGTCTCAATTACTGATGTTGGATTTGGAGTATCCCAGATTCTTCCTGTGATAGCCCTCTGCTATTGCGTACCTTCTGGGTCAACCTTAATATTTGAAGAGCCTGAGATGCACCTCCATCCATCTGCTCAATCTGAACTGGCAGACATCTTTCTTGATGTAATCAAGGATCGCAATCTGCAAATCGTTATAGAGAGCCATAGCGAGCATTTGTTGCGCCGGTTGCAGAGACGAATTGCTGAGGAGAAGATAGATAGTGATGATGCTGCCCTCTACTTTTGCAATATGGGCGATGACGGTGCCTCTACATTGCTTCCGCTTGAGCTTGATACCTATGGCAACATCAATAACTGGCCTAAGGGGTTCTTTGGAGATGAAATGGGAGAACTATTTGCGATGTCTGAAGCTGCATTTGAGCGCCAGATGCGAGAAGAAAAAGCAAACTGATGACTATTGTTGTTGATACAAACGTCTTGGTGGTAGCCAATGGACGTGATTGCCCTCAGGCAAATACTGCTTGCATCCGTCTTTGTCGTCAGCAAGTTCAAAGAATCCAACAATCAGGCGGATTACTAATCGATGATGCTTGGCATATCATTCGTGAGTACAAAAAAGAAGTCTCCCAAAGCGGTCAGCCTGGTCTTGGAGATGCCTTCTTGCGCTGGGTCTTGACCAACCGAGGCAATCCTGAGCAATGCCAACAAGTTCGCATCTCCGAACTTAGCGACAATGAATTCGCAGAGTTTCCTGACGATCTAGCTCTAGAAAAGTTTGACCCATCCGATCGCAAGTTTGTAGCAGTCGCCCTAACCCATCCTGACTGCCCACCGATCCTCAACGCCGTCGATTCCGACTGGAAGCAATTCGGAGCTGCCCTCGCCAAACATGGCGTTCGCGTCGAACAGCTTTGCCCCGACTGCCTCAAAGACTAAAGCAATTCTCGATGAACAATGCCTTCAACGGCTAGGCTTCGACTCATCCTCCTCAGCGGTAGCTTCACTGCGTACTGCTTCCACATAGGCCTGGGCCAGCTCGCAAACCTCAGACTGTTCACCTTCGATACTGCACAGCATCTCAGCCTGAATGACGGCTTCGGTTAAGCGATCGCTGATCGGGGGCTCGCTTGCAGATACTGGCTCAGCTTGATGAGTGGTTGAAGAAGTCATACCTGTGCAAAGTAAGTTAATGGCAGATTTCGATATTGGCCTAGAAATATTTTTCGTTCCAAACTCCTAACATTTCGAAAATCTTACAAGTAACTAGATTTACTTTTGTTTCCTGTTGCAGAAGATTCCGAAAAATCATCTTTCTAACAGGTTTGACAATTCACAAATACCAAAAAAGAGCTGAATTGCGATCGCAATCCAGCTCCCAAGAAGATAAATCAATCAATCTAGACCTTAATGGAACCTAGGTGTCATAAACCTTGCATTCCATCGCACCGGGGTTCTCACCACAGTAAGCATCAAAGAAAGGCTGCTCCTGCTCTTGAACGCTCGTTGCAATGCCCAGCTCCGCCACTGTATCCCAAGCCATCTTGCAGTCATCAGAAGACTCCGAACCTAAACCACAGACTTGCCGAGCTTGGGACAGAGCTGTCTTAAGGCGCTCCTTTAAAGACCCAGTAGTCGCTTGATTACGCATTGCAGTCGTCATGGTTAATCTCCAGATTAGGCGGAAACTCCTTTGCGGGGAGTAGGAATCAATAGCGGCTGCTTATTGCTGCAGACATATAGGACTGGGGATAAGTCCTAGACCGTCCAACAAAGACGCAATTGGCGTTCGCTATTTCTATTGCCCCGATCTTAGGGACAAAAAGTGAGAAATTTATTCAAGCCTGCTTCTGCGAAATCATTCTTTGTGTTCCCACTTACATTGTTGTAATTGGACTGGAACAATTTGAAGTAAACGCGATCGTCCAAGCTGCTTCAGATCTCATTTTTCCTCCGTACAGCACAGCTTCTCACCGTTTCAAGCTGTTTTTACGTTATGGAAATACAGAATAAATTAATGTCTTAGTCCTGTTTTTTGTTTTGACAAAATCGCTCGACTTGGAGTGTTAGAGCATGGTCCCAAGTCAGCTCACAAGCTCGCGACTGCTGGCCTTGGCTTTGGCAGGTGTCTTGGGCCTGGGCGATCGCCCGACGAATGCGCAGCTGGGTTAGGGCTGAAGACCCACTAAGGGCTTCAAAGGGTTCAGAATCAGTATTCATAGTTCAGTAAAGAGCCAATGCTTCAGCCCTAGGCTGCCCTAAGCCATGGATGAACTCCGAAACCCTCATGTTTCGAAAACTGCCCCCATCGCAAAATTTACTTCTATTGCGGTTTATATCTTTGCACTCGCTTTACGGAACAATCCAAGGGATCGCCAAGCAACAGGCTTTACGGCAGTTTAGGGACAATCGAAATGATCCGAAGATGTAATTTTGCTGAGGCATCTCTAAGCCTTTAGAGGCCACCCATTCCACATGAAATAACCAGGGTGGATAACTCGCACCGCTATCACAGAGCACCATGACAATAGTGTGACCCGGCCCCATGGGTCTGGACAGTTTCACCGCTGCCTCCGCATAGGCAAGCTGCCTTAAGACAACATAGATATTGTCTCAAGGTTTTAGGGGGTAAAGCAGTCCCCAGGATGATTAGGAGACGGTTTGAGTCTTGCTGAGTCACTGGGGCCGACATGGAACTGGGGCGATCGCGCTGACTCAGCGATCTAGCTGAAATTTCTGGGCACTGTATTTAGAGAGGGAGAGTTCTCCTAAATCTTGCGATGACTACATCTTTGGAGACCTTATTGTCATCCTCCAACCTCTCTGAGCCGGGGCGTGCTGAAGCCAGTCCGAAATTTGCCAGTTGAATTGCCATTAGTTTTGACCCATGGATGATCAGGTTCTGATTCACATCTTAGAAACCGCTTGCAGTGAGGAAAACTTGGTTTTCCAAGTGGTTGAGCAGGACCGTCATCTCCATGTCTTTCTCAACCGTGAGCCGGGGCAAGTCCTGGATTACAAAATCATCGGCAAAAAGATTTATCAAGCCTTGACCCGCCTCAGTTTGACCGATGTTGACGGCGTTTGTCTCTACAGTCGTGTCTTGGGTGAAGAGGAGCCGGACTGGGAGGCAAAGTTCCGCCTCCCCCAGGCCCAGCAGGAGAGCGAAGCCAAACAGGACAAAGCAGCCCAGAGCGAAACCCAGCGCCAGATGAGTGAAGCAGCTACCTACGTCATGGAGGACGTCGCTGCCCAACGCATTGAGGCGAAAAAATCGATGGTGATGGCAGGGGGTGATGCTCCCACAGTCGCCACCCGCTCTACTGCGACTGCGACTCCTGCGGCTGAAGCAGCCAACTATCCCCTTTCGGATAAAGACGGTGTGACAGAAGCGGCAGCTGCCTATGAAGCGGCTGAGGCGGCAGCGCCAACGGTCTCTGTTGTGGCAGCGCCGCACTCAGTCAAGGAAGCAAATGCAGCGATCGCGCCCCTCGATGAAGACTTTGAACTCTCGGAGCATTGCTTCATTCGCAATCGCATGTTGCTGACGGCGGATATTTTGCCGCCCTCTAAGGCTGTGGCAAAGCAGATTAATAGCTTCCATGAGTTCTCGATGGCCGAGAAGCAGCGCATGATGCCCCAATTGGAGCTGTTCTTTAAGGGGGCTCCCACCTTTAGTCCGGAGGGATTGACCGAGGCCCAGCAAGAGTGGTTCCAGGAGATGGAAGCTCTAACGGGAGACGATACGCGCAAAGGGCCAATTTGGCTGAGTCGTTACTGTGTCGATGCAGAGGCAACGCTGGAGGTCGTGGCGCGGGTTTTTGATCCCAGCTTGGGCGCTGCGGAGCAGGAGGAGGAGCTGGCTGAGGAATCAACAGTCGAAACCGGGAGCCAGGGCGGAGCGGCCCATTCTATTTCGGGTTCCATGACCGGGGGGATGTCTGCTGCGCCGCGATCGCGCCCCAATTCCCAAGCGCGTTCTTCTGGCCCAGGCTCGGGACAGGCCACGGCATCAAAATATCAACCGAATTCGGCCTATGCCACGGCAGCTAAACCCCAGCCGAAGTCTCCGTTTCCCCCAGGTTTCTTCCCTGGCATTGTTGTCTTCGGGTCGATGATGATGATTCTAATGGGACTCGTCTTCGCCAAGCCCGCCACCTTGGCAACATCAAATCTCTGCAATAGCAGTGCTCACCCAGAGCTCTGCCAATTAGCCACCCAGATTGTCGAAAGTGAGGCGCTAGAAGAAATTTCGGGTGAGGCTGTCCCCATACCGACCGACCAGTGGGCCATAGACAGCATCATGCAGCAGGCGACTGCTAGCTGCAGTCCCTTGGCTGCCATGAATGCTGGAGAGAATTTTATTAAGGCTTTTGAGGATACGCCAACGCCCCTAAAAAGCAGTGCCGCTGAAGTGATGCCCGGTATTATCCTGGCGGATGTGGAACAGGCCAATATCGATGCACCGGGCACCGGCAATGTTCGCACTGCCTGTGTGCTTCAATATGATGCCTTTGAAGGTATTCCGGGTGTTGAGGCGGCCCCCAGACCGATCGATAACATGGTCATTCCCACGGCTTGGCCTGCCGAATCTTTTGAAAGTGGAGAGGGCTACGCCGGACAAATGCGCCAGGCTAGGGCCCAAAACCCTTTGGTACGCGTCGGGGCAAACCTAATTTTCACTGCAATCGGAATGTTTGCTGCGGTCATGATGCGGACTGCGATTACAGCCTATTCGGTGGATGTGCTTTGCCAGGCCACGATTGTGATGTGCATCATTGAGAGCATCATGGACTTCATCGTGCCCTTTGGCGTATTCAGCACTTTCGCGGGCAAGAGTCTCTCCCTAGGCTTGACGAGCTGGATTGTTCCCAACTTTAAGTTGGACTGGTCGAATGGCTACATCTCCGTTCTGGCTTGCGTCATGGTGATGTCTTTTATTCGCTTGCTACTGGGTTGGATCTTCTTTGTCTCAATTCTCCAGGGCGGAGCGATGTCGTTCTAGCCCACGATCTTTTCATACTCCTGCTGAAGCATAGCCAGAACGACCATGGTCTCGAAGCCATCGTTGCCTTTGGAGCATTCCCGCAGGCGGCCTTCTTCGATAAAGCCGAGTGCTTTGTAGAGGTGCTGGGTGCGGAGGTCAAACTGCTTCACCTCGGTCCAAAAACGGTGGGCATTTAGACTATCAAAGACATGACTGGTTGTTAGCTGAATGGCGCGACGACCATAGCCTTGACCTTTCTCTGTAATGACGATGCGGCGCATCTCAATGCTTTGGTTGGCGCTATCGAGCCCGGCTAAAATGATATAGCCTGCGGGGTGATCACTTTCCACAATCCAGTGCTGAAGGTTCTTATCCTGGAGAGCCACTTCATGTTGCTCGCGCGTCCAGGGCACAACAAACCGTCGGTTCACAGGGTCGTTTTCGGTAGCAATGACAAAATCCAGATCTTCGAGAGTCGTGGGTCTGAGCTGGATCTCCATGGAAGCGCTATGAAATAAGGGGAATAGGGAACCTAAATCATGGCTGGGGCATCGCCACAGCAGCATGCCTTTTAAGCTTGGCATATTACTTACGATTACTCCGTGAGGTTCAGCTCAATTTTTGATTTTCGAGAGGACCATAGAAGGTTGACCTCGGGCTGAGAGGTTGTTTGAGAAAGGCATCTCGCTGTAGCAGGATGACCTATGATGCTGCCAAAGTTAACGAAATCCCGACGTTCCATTTCTAGTCGAGGTTTTAAATTTGACGCTTGGCCGAATTCTCAAACAACCTCTGAGCTGGAGTAGCTCTTTTTCTTTTGCTGTCTGAAAAAGGAAAAGAATGGGAACGTTATGGTGTGATGGTGTCGTTTTAATGATGATTAAGCCAGCCTTCGGCTAGGTTGTACGCCATCTAGCTAGCGATTGTCAGTCCCAGTGCATTTCTCCACGTTTTCCCCATGGCAGATATTCCTCGCTCCAACCCTGATGATTCTGCTGAGTCAGTTGATGACCCGGCGATCGCAGGTTCGGGTAGCTATTCCGTGGAACTTTCTAGGGCAGAGGGAGAAGCTGCGCTTGGGCAAGAGCCCAGTCCCACTGCGGAAAATCCTGTGGTTGAAACCGGCATAACTAAAGTCGTGACGCAGGCAAATGAGCCGGACAACAAAGACTCCGCACCGGGATGGGATGAGCCTGGAGGGAATAACGCTGAGGCTAGCAGTCGCTCGAAACGAGGATGTGGGCTACGCAGTTTGCAATGGCTGAGCCTACTGATCACCCTGCCCTTTTTAGGACTGAATGGGCTGGCAGCCTGGCAAGTTCACTCTCTGACCCACTACAGCAGTGCCGATACCGATAGCCGCCCAACCTTTGCCCAGCCACCACTGAAGCGTTTAGGGTCCTTTCTCTTTGGGGTCAAAGTGCCTCGCCCAGAGAATGCCTACAGCCCTAAAGATTTAGGCTTCACTTTTGACAGTCATCGCATTGACCTAGGCAATGGCGAATTCCTGGATGGCTGGTATGTACCTGCCCCCAAACCCGCTCCCGAAGTCCAGGCTGAGGCTAAGTCCCAGACCGCAACATCGGTGGATGCGAAGTCTGAAGCGAGTGGGGAAGACCCAGTCACTGCCCCGGCTCCAAAGACGAATGGCAATGGGATAGAGGTGGTGACTGAGCCTATCAAAGCCTCGGAGAAACGGGGCATGGTGCTGCTATTCCCAGCCTATGCGGCGAGCAAGCAAACCCTGCTCCAGGAAATTAAACTGCTCCACCGTATTGGCTATGCAACTTTTGCGGTTGACCTTCGGGGCGTGGGAGATTCTAGTGGCAGTGATACCACCTTGGGTCGCCGCGAAGCTGAGGATGTGGCCAAGACGATGGATTATGTGAACAAGACCTTTGATAATCCTCCCATTGCCCTCTATGGAAGGATTATGGGGGCCAATCATGTGATGCGGGCGATCGCGGAGTTTGATCTCCAGCCCGATGCATTGATCATCGAAGACCCCTACGCGCAATTATTGGGTTTGACCGAAGCAGTGGTGGAGTCTGTTGGGCTACCGCGATCGCCTACGGCCCAAATATTGACCTTCTGGGGAGGGCTATTGCAAGAAGATAATCCAGCCGCTTTAGACCCTGTTAATTACGCCAGTGAGATTACAACGCCAACCCTAGTTCTCTACGGTTCAGATGGGTCTTGGGTGAATCTGGACGAGGTTGTTGCGGTCCATAGTCAGCTCCAGGGACCGAAGGAGATTATCGGTTTATCCTCGGCGCGAGATATGCCAGTGTCAGCTACAGCTGTGGGGCCATGGACTGGCAAGGTAGAAACCTTTTTGGATAGCAACCTGGGCCAATAAGTGACCTTGCAGGGCGGTGGAAGACCAATCCCCACTGCGTGAAGGTCATGGAAGGTGCTCCGAGGCTGGAGTCACACAGCAACGACCTGACTCGTGAGGAATATCGCTTACCAAGGCTGCTGCGGACTGGGCAAGATGTCGAGAGTTTACGAAAGTTTGAGGCTTTTCTCGGGTTGGTTGACTGTCTGAGATCCTCCCATAAGCTGGGCGATAGATGCCTCAACGATCGCCCAAAATGCGATCGTGTTTAAGGCTTGAGATTAAGGGCTGATCGAGATTGTGTTGACTGTGATTTCTGAATTAATGGCCCGTGGAGCAGCGCATTTCATTTTGCTGCTGCGCGCTTTGCCGAATGTGTTTTTTGCAGTGTTCGCCTGGACTATCGTGGCTTTAGGCCTGTGGCAGGTGATTGCGGCAGGGCGAGAGACAGTGCGGCGTAGTGCTGCCATGCATGAGATTCCCTGTGCGGGCTGTCAGTTCTTTACCAATGACCACCGCTTGAAATGCCCCGTACATCCCTATGAAGCCTTGACGCCGGATGCAGTGGGTTGTCGGGACTTTGAAACGCTGTCGGGGATTTAGACGCACCATGCTAATTCGTAAGCTGAATGACTGCGAGGAATTTGTCGCAGGGGATGGCACCTTGCTACGCGAGCTGCTGCATCCCGATAAGCAGTCGGTGGATCTGCGCTATAGCTTTGCCCATGCGATCGTTCCGCCGGGGAAGACCTCGATCCCCCATGCGTTGAAAACATCAGAGATCTACTACATCCTCAGTGGTCATGGCGAGATGACCATTGAAGGGGAGACCCAGCCGCTGGAACCGGGAGATTTAGTCTATATTCCGCCGGGGGCAAAGCAGTTTGCCCATAATCCTGGACCGGAACCGTTGGTGTTTATCTGCATTGTTGATCCGGCCTGGCGAGCGGAGGATGAAGTTATTTTCGCCGACTAGAAGCTTGTAATCACCGTTAGAGAGAGGAATCTGGCCGGTATTCTCGACTCTTGCCATCGGTTGTCCGGCCTGGGATGGAGCCCCTCAATGGGATGATTGAGGCGAGGCTTGACTGCCTTCTTGAGGTTTCTTAGCGCGCTGTCTTCCCTATTGCGACTCCCATGCCCAACGCCATCCTCGACCAAGCCATCCATGATGCCCGTTCTCGGTTGGGGAGTTTGCTAGATGACTTTGGCCAGTTTGCAGCTTCACTCCACAACGCTGGACTGCAAAAGACCATTGCCAGCCTGCAAGAAAATATTCAGCAGCCCTTCCTCTTTGTGGTCATTGGTGAGGTCAAGGCGGGTAAAAGCAGCTTTGTGAATGCCTTGCTCGACAGCGATGTCTGTGACGTAGGAGCTGACCCGCGCACTAATGTGGTGACCAAGATTGTCCATAGCGATCGCGGCGACTACACTCTCGATCTCAAACCCGGCCTGCTCAAGGAAATGGGGCGACCCGTGCCCATCCTTGAACAAATTGCGGTTGTGGATACACCAGGAACCAATAGTCCTTTCATTGAGCATGAAGAAATCACCAAGGAATTTATTCCCAACAGTGACTTGGTAATGTTCGTCTTCTTTGCCAAGAACCCCTACACCAACAGCGCCTGGGACCTGCTCAACTTCACCCATGATGAGTGGAAACGTCCCACAGTGTTTGTTCTACAACAGGCAGATATTGCCGATGCAGTTGAGCTAGAAACGGCCCAGGAATACGTCAAGCAGGAGGCTATGCGTCGGGGCATTGAGGCACCGTTGATCTATTCCACTTCGGCCAAGCTGGAGCTGGAGGGGCAGAGTGAGCAATCGGGGTTTGAGCCCATTCGTAGCTTTGTACGCGATCGCATCACGGGCGGCCAAAGCTACCGCCTCAAGCTCCAATCCAACATGAGCGCCGCCAGCCAAATCCTCAATCGCCTAGAAACGGACATGGAGCAGCTGCGCCAGCAGGTGGAAACCGATCGCGCCGTGGCAGAACAAATCAAAGGGCGTTTGACCCAGGGGCGGGGCCAGTCCAGGTATGAGCTAGATTCCCTGGTGGAGCGCCTTCTGGCCCAATATGATCGCATCACCACCCAAATCAAGGACGAGTTCCGTGAGGGACTGACCGTCTTTGTCCTGGCAAAGCGTTCCATCATAGGTATCTTCAACCGCAGTGAGCGGGTGGAAACCTGGATGGAACAGCTCAAGGAACGCTCGAAGAAAGAGCTGGAATCCAACCTGGAAGAGACTTCCCGAGAGGGGGCCAAGCATTTTGTCACGGGCATTCAGCAGTTGATCCGTCGCATCATTGAAGACCTGAGCAGCCTGCAAAATGTGGATCTGCGCAATACCGAAATTGCGGTGCCCATCCTGGAGCATCGCTATGCCGTGATTGAGGATGTCAAAGGCAAGGTGGGCAATGTTCTCAATGATGCGGCTTTCCTTGATTTTATGGCGGCTAAAGCTGAGAGTGTGGGACCGGGCATGGCGAGCGGCGGAATTTTAGCTGTGGTAGGCGGCACCATTGCAGCGGTGACCGAGGTTGTGATTCTGGATATTTTGGGTGGTATTTTTCTGGGGCTGGGCGTGGTGTTGGCAGGCGGAATTTTAATTACCAAACGTCGGGCGATGATACAGAAGTTTGACCGTGAGCTTGACAAGAACCGCGATCGCTTTCGTTCGTCAATTACGGAGCAACTCCAAAGCAAACTCGGTATTGTCTACGAGGAAATTGATCGCAACCTGATAGACCTTTACCAGTATGTGGAAGATCAAGAAGCGAGTGCTGCACCGCTGTTGGCACAGTTTCAATCACTCACAACCCAGTCTCAGTCAATTTCTGGGGAGATTGATCAGCTATAGCGATAGCTCACTGTCGGGGCAACAAGTTGAGATAGTTCTAAAAAGACAGGGCTAGATTACTGAAAAGAAGAAAATGATTTTGCGGGGCTTTTACCGAGCAAATTAGGCGAAGTTGAAGGGATAGATACGGGCTAATCTGAGGCTTAAAATCCGCCAAGTCACATAGAAATTTGGCTATTACTCGCGACCATACTAGGGCTAGAGAGGATGCATTGCATTGCTGTTTCCCGTTGATGAGGCTGGGTAGATTCCTGACCGACAAGATGGGATATCAGGATATGACGCTTGGAACGGGGCATGGCGACGGTTGAAGGTTGGCTACCGCCGAAACGGGCATGGGCTTGGTTCAGTTGGCTTGACAATTAACGCTGCGTCTCCGATTCTTCTCCATCGCTGTTCTGTTGCTGGTGGGTCGATGAACTCGATTGCGGGCTATCAAATCTTAGGTGAGCTTTATCGAGGGATAGATACCCTGATTTTGCAGGCAGTGGATCAGGCTAACCAGCGGCCTGTACTGCTGAAAACGCTGGTGGGGGAAGCGACCACACCGGAGAAACTGTTTCGGCTGCACCATCAATACAGTTTGACCCAGGGGCTATCCCATGGGGGATTGCTGACTTGCTATGGCTTGGAATATTGGCAAAATAAGCCCATCTTAATTTTGGAGGATTGCCAGGGGATTGCCTTGGAGCAATACCGGGCAACCCATGATTTAACCTTGCGAGACTGTTTAGAGATTGCGCTTCAGTTAGCAGATATCTTGCAATTGCTCTCCCAGCACGGCATTCGCCACAATGCGATTCAAGCCAGTCATGTCTTAGTAGAACCTAAGTCTCGCCGGGTGCGATTGATCGACTTTAGTCAGGCTGGCTGGGATGGTGCTGGTAACAGCAAAGACTTTCAAGATTTTGGCAAGTTGCTATACCATCTACTGGGTGGGCCATTCCCCTTGCCAAACTTAGAGACGCTTTCCTTTGCCGATGGCTCCCTAGGGAATATTTGTGTTCTGCCGGGGGCTAATGCGCTGCCCTTACCGGGCTCTTTGACCGCAATTTTGCAGCGCCTGTTGGATGAAAGCGGCCTTTGTCAATATCCCAATGCCCTGAGCCTTCAGCGAGATCTGCGCCATTGCCTATCCCAGCTTGAGCAGACCGGTAGCCTACAGCATTGCGCAGCAGCTCTAGAACTTCCCCAGCGGGAAAATGCCTTTGCCCTTGCTTCCCTGCTGCCTCGCTTCGAGCGACTGGCAGCGACGTTAGATCCCCAAGAGCTTTTGCAGGAATGCTTTCGCTGCCTGATGAACTACACCGGGGCAGACCGTTGTGCCTTTGCCCAGGTGAGCGAGACGGGGGAAGCGCGCGATGACGGGGGTCATAACTGGCAGGTCTATTGCCAAGACGGTCTCGGAGAAGTTGGAGGGTCAGAATCGGGGAAGACCATTTTGTCGCCGCTCCCCCCAGACGAAGCTCAGCAGTATGTACCCATGGCTCTGCTCCAGCGTGGCTATGAGGCCAGGCAAGCCACTGCGGCCTCTACGGTGCTTCAGGTAAAGGGATTAGCCTTACGGGAAGACTACCTGCGCCATCGTCAACCCCAGGCTTTTTTGGCTGTCCCTGTGCAACAAGGGGGGAATTGCTATGGAATGTTGTATGTAGAACATCTCTGGATCCCGCTGGCCTTTGCCCAGGATTGTCAGGCAATCGTCAATTTTGTCGCATCCCAAATGGCGATCGCGCTCAACTACGGTCAGCTCCACGACTCCCTAGCCCCGCGCTCCGCCGCTATTGAAGCCTCTTTGGATGGTGTAGCTATTATTGATAATGGCTGCCATCGCTATGTGAACCCGGCCTATGCCTCGTTGTTTGGCTATGGGGCGGCAGAGCTGGTGGGGCAAAACTGGGTGAAGCTGTATCCGCCCCAAGAGCTAGCCTGTCTCCAGCAAACCATTCTGCAACAGTTGCGACAGCATCGGCAATGGCGAGGTGAGTCCGTTGGCTTGCGTAAAGACGGCAGTCGCTTTGATCAAGAGATCACTCTCTTTCTCTTAGAGGACAAAACGCTCATCTGTATTTGTCGGGATATCAGTGAACGGAAAGCCGCAGAGCAGGCGCTAGAGCTGACCCAGTTTGCCGTGGATAACAGTGCCTTTAGTGCCTTTTGGATCGATGAGGCGGGTCGGTTGAGTTCTCCTAATCAGGCTGCGAGCGCCACCTTGGGCTATGACGCTGAAACGCTGGGCCAAATGCACATTTGGGATATTGATGAGAATCTGAAGCGGGCGGTGTGGCCTAACCATTGGGCGTCATTGAAGCGATCGCCAAATCAAGTCTTTGAGTCAAGCCACCGGGATAGTTCTGGGGAGATGTTCCCTGTAGAAATTTCGACGAATTACATGGAGTACCGAGGCAAGTCATACAACTTTGTCCAGGTGCAAAATATCACGGCGCGTAAGCAGGCAGAAGAGGAATCTCGCAGTGCCCAGCAGTTGCTGCAACTGGTTTTAGATACGATTCCCCAGAAGGTGTTTTGGAAGGATCGAGACTGTCGGTATTTGGGCTGTAACCGTATGTTCGCAGAGGTTGCGGGCTTGACGTCTCCAGCGGAGATCGTGGGAAAGACTGACTATGACCTGCCCTGGAAAAAGGAGGAGAGTGACTTTTTTGTCTCTTGTGACCAACGCATTATGAATTCGGGACAGGCAGAACTCGGTATTGTCGAGCCTCTGCTCACGGTCACAGGTCAGGAAACTTGGCTAGAAACCAATAAGGCACCTCTCTATGATTCTAACCACCAAGTCATTGGTATTTTAGGGACGTTCCAAGACATCACATCCCTCAAGGAAGCTGAGGCAACCTTGCAGCGATTGAATGAAGAACTGGAATTGCGCGTGGCCAGTCGCACTCGAGAACTTCAGGAATCTCAGCAGTTTCTTCAGCTGATTATGGATACGATTCCCCTGGCGATTTTTTGGAAGGATCGAGATTCGATTTACTTAGGCTGTAATCGTGAGGCGCTGTATACCACTGGCTTGTCTCAACTAGAAGATATCGTTGGAAAAACAGACTTCGACTTGCCTTGGGGAGCTGAGGTGGCGGAGAAGGTTCGTCAAGGTGATCGCGAAGTGATGGATCGTAACGCTCCAGCGCTGCGAGTTGAAGAGTCTTTATCCCAAGCGGATGGTAATCAAGCCTGGCTCGAAACGAGTAAAGTGCCTATCCATAATATGGATGGCAATGTCATGGGAATCTTAGCTACCTTCCAGGACATTACGCCGCGCAAGCAAGCCGAGGCTTCCCTACAGCAACTCAATGGAGAACTGCGAGAGGCGAAAGAAGTTGCTGATGCAGCAAGCCTCGCAAAAAGTGAATTTCTGGCCAGTATGAGCCATGAGTTGCGGACGCCTCTCAACGGCATTTTGGGCTATGCCCAGATTCTCAACCGTTCGGAAACCTTGACAACCAAAGAGCAGCACGGAGTGAGGGTGATTCAGGAATCGGGCGAGCACCTATTAACCCTCATCAATGAAGTCTTGGACTTGGCCAAAATCGAGGCGGGTAAGCTCACGCTCAACCCCACAGCCACCGATCTAATCCCGCTGTTGCAGGGCGTCATTGAAATCTGTCGTCTCCAGGCTGAAGAGAAAGGCGTTATCTTCCAAGCTCGGCTCGATGAGACTTTACCCCAACAGGTGTTCGTGGATGAAAAGTGCCTGCGTCAAGTCTTACTCAACTTGTTGAGTAATGCGGTCAAGTTTACCCATGAAGGCTGCATTGAGTTTCGTGTGGAATGTACCTCGCTCACGGTCCCTGGCCTGAGGCAGCATCCCAATGATGTAGAGCAGGCCTGCTGTCACATCGACTTCTCGGTTTGGGATTCGGGAGTGGGCAT
>CALECT010000141.1 GCA_937949725.1 uncultured Pseudanabaenaceae cyanobacterium | reverse complement strand
GGCGATGACAGCATCAACGGCGTGGGTGGCAACGACCTCATCAATGGTGGCAGCGGCAACGACACCTTAATGGGTGGGGATGGCGATGACCTGCTCAACGGCGGCAGCGGCAATGACCTGCTCCAGGGTGGCAGTGGAGATGATTTGCTGCGCGGCTCCGATGGGGATGACCGCTTGGAAGGTGGTGCGGGAGCAGATACCCTCTTCGGTGGCCAGGGCGATGATGTCTTTGCTTATAACAATGCCAGTGAGTTTGGCGATACGGTGATGGACTTTGAAATCATTCGAGACCGCCTCGACCTGAGCCCAGTCCTGGGAAACAACATCATCGTGGGAGGCAATGTCCAATTACAACAATCGGGCAATCATACCGAAGTCTTATTGGACAGTGGCAATGGTTTCCAGAGCGTCGCCACGCTCCTCAACGTCAATGCAGAGAGCTTGGATGCGACGAACTTCCTCGGAGGAACCGATGCTACTAGCAGCAGTGACTCAGATGAAGCGACGCTAACGGGCGGCTTAACTGCGACGAGTGACTTCAATGGTGATGGTCAAACCGACCTGTTGCTCTATCACCCCCAAGAACAATGGAGCGGGATTGGCTTTATTGATAATGAGGGCAACATCACCGACTCTGTGTCCCTATGGACAGGTTGGAAGCCAGCGGCGAAGGGTGACTTTAACAATGACGGTCAAACGGACATTGTGATTGAGAACCTAGCGAATGACTGGCATGGGATTCTCTATATGGACGGTCCTAACATCCAGTCCTCCCAGGGGATTCCAGGTTGGACGGGTTGGGATATTATCGGTGCCGGCAACTTCAATAATGATGGAACCGACGATATTCTGATCAAACATCAAACCGAAGATTGGTATGGGGTTTGGTATATGGGGGGTGCGGATGGTTCCGAGATTCAAAGCTCCCAAGGAATCAACTTCTGGGCTGGTTGGGATGTGAAAGGAGCTGGTGACTTCAACGGTGATGGCAAAGCTGAGCTAGTGGCCCAGCATCAGACGGAGGACTGGTACGGTCTCTTCGAGCTGGATTCCAACGAGCAAATTGTGAATTCGCAGGGAATTGCGGGTTGGGCTGGCTGGGATATCGTTGGGACGAGTGACCAAAATGAAGATGGTCAGACTGACTTGCTGATTCAGAACCGTGTTGAGGGTTGGCAGGGTGCTTGGTTGATGAATGGGAATCAGATTACTGGCTCCCAGGGGCTGAATGTTTGGCAAGGCTGGCTGGCCGTTGGCTAGATAACGCCTAGTTGGCGAAGTCAGAAAAAGCCCCAGCATCTTGAAGTCAAGATGCTGGGGCTTTTTCTAATGATGAGCAAGACTTTAGCAAAAAATGCTTTAGGCCAGATATCTATTCTCTTGAAGAGTATGGGCTTACGATTCAGTAAATTAGTGGATTAAATATGTTTGTTTCGTAATAAATGATCCCTAAAAATATCCTTTTACTCAAGCCCTATGGTGGGAATTCTCCCTAGAATTCAAAATAAATTGCACTAGCAAAACTGGTGATGCTTAGAGGTTGATTCCTAATCTATCCGTAAAAAAAACGAGATGGTTGCGGAACATACTTAGATCGTTCACGGTGAGGCGTCCTGAAGCCTGTAACCCTTGCAGAATAATATTTTTACCTCATTCAACTTCTGCTTTTTTGATTACTGTTACCGCAAATTTGATGATGAAAATATCTAGAATCAGTGATAGTGCGCAAAATATCATAGTAGTATTTGTATTTCTACGATCTTTTACATCGATTGAAAATGTGAATTTTCTGATAGGAGCTTTGGTGCTTGTACTAGACGTAAAAATATTTTTTTAGAAGAGACACTCAGGCTAAGGCAATCCAGCTTCGATTGAATGGGCGAGGAGGCTTCTCTCCTACTCTTTGCCGCTCAGTCATCTGCTTGAGAGAGGCAATATTTTGTCCCCTATTCTTCCCCTCCCAAATGAACTGGATTTCCTGTTGGATGATGTTGTCGAAACCATCAACGATTTTTCAACTTGCCCTCTTGGCCAGCTATGGCCTATTGGGAGGACTAAGTCAGACTGGAGTTGCGATCGCAGCTGAAGAACCTGCCGAGCCTATCCTGACTCCTGAAACTTCTGAGGATGAGTTGCAGCGAACGTTGCTAGATGGAGATCCAGCATTTTTGCCCCAGGTTGAAGCTTCATCGCCCGAATCCTCTATTCCTGAATTTGCCGATAGTGACGCTTCAATGGCCCAAGCGGCGGAAGCCCCTGAAAGGCTCGAAGCACTGAAGATTCCAGCTCGCGTTAACGTCGAGCACAATAGCTCCACCGCAGGCTTAGATGGAATAACGGGCATCGGTGGCTTTGTCCCCCTGAGCCAAGAGGCCGGAGAGAACGTCACCTTCCTTGAAGGCGACTTGCAAGTTGATAATGGCGGCCATTTCGGCTGGAACCTCAGCCTGGGCTATCGAGGAATTAATCAAGACGAAGACGAGAAAGATGACCGACTGCGTGGCGGTTTTATCGGTTTAGATAGCCACTTCACCGATGAGAGCAACTTCTACCAGCTGGCCGCAGGTTACGAAAGCCTGGGCAAAGATTGGGACTTTCGTCTCAATGGCTATCTACCCCTAGGAGACCGGAGCCGCACCGTCGATTCCACCACTGTGGAGGGTGCTCAGACCGGAACTAGCGGCTTTGTGGGCAACCAACTGGTTCTCTCCGCCGCAGGCGGTGCCCAAAGCGTTAAACGCATCGAAGATTCCCTCGGTGGATTTGATGCCGAGGTGGCCACCCAACTGAGTGAATGGCAAGGCGGCGAACTCATCGGAGCGGTGGGGGGCTATCTACTCAGCGGCAAAGAAGACACCAGCCTGGGCGGCAAATTGCGCCTGGGTGCAACGCTGGCTTCGAACTTTAATGCGGGCATCGCCCTGCAGCATGACGGCATTTACGACACCCGGCTGTCGTTCTCCATTGGGGCAACCTTCTCCCAGCTTCGCTTCCAGAAAAAAGAAGAAAAGGAATTTCAAGAGACCAACGAAGTTGCGATTCGCTTGAGAGACCCCATCCAACGCCGCCAGAGTGTGGCGGTGCAAGAGCGTACAGAAGTTGAAGACCTGATTGCGCCCAGCAGCGAAGCCCTGCGCAACCCCGAAGAAGAGCAGGACTATCGTTTCTTGCATGTTGCCCTTGGGGCAAGCGGTGGTGACGGAACCTATGAGGCACCGCTGGGAACCGTTGAAGAAGCGATCACCCTGATCAATAGCGACTCCACAACCTACAGCGATGGCAATACCATCCTCTATGTAGATGGTGAAGCTGCGCCTACAACTGCAATTCCGGGCTTCGCCATTCCCGATCGCGTTCGCGTTCTCTCCCAAGGTCCCCAGCAAACCATCGCGGGCATGGCGTTCCCTGGCTTCCCTGAGACCGTCACACGCTTACCCTTCTCTTCTGTCAATAATTTCAATATTGCGGATAACAGTGCACCGAATGCGAATGGTGTGGCTGTGCTGTTGCCGGATTCAGGCGATGGCGTCTTCCCCACCATTACCGGTGGTAGTGCAGACCTTGTCACCCTAGGTAACCAGACTGTCCTGGCAGGCTTCAATATTGACGCAGCGGCCCAGAATGGCGTTGCCGGTAGCAATGTGACAAATGTGGAACTGCGCAACAACCGCATCACTAGTTCAACTGCAAGTGGTATTGCCCTGGATAACGTAGGCGGTAGCGTGACGCTGTTTGATAACGAGATTACCGGTTCAGGAGACCGAGGCATTCTGGCCCAGAACAGCACGACTGCTCAGTCGGTGAATATCACCATTGCGGGCTACCAGTTGGCCAATAACCGGGTGGGCATGGAGTTCAACACGGTGGCCAACAGCGTGAGTTCTGAAGTGCCGTCCCAAATTATTGCCATTGGTCCGAGCAGTGCGGACAACACCAGCCTGGGTAATCCTAGCGGTGCTCTGTTGACCAATTCGATTCTCAACAGCACGGCTGAAGGTTTGATTGTGCAGGCTTCAGGAGATGTGCTCCGCAGCAGCAGCAGTCAGGAATTTAGCTTTGACCAGGGCACGATTGATGGAAGTGGTGGAGCAGGCATTAGCTTCATTGCCGATGTGGGTGCCCATGTTCAGGAGTTGACGGTCACTAACAGTAGTGTGACCAACAATGGTGATGATGGTATTTCGATTTTGAATGGAACGCCCCCAGGGGGAGCAACCCAAACGGCGGCTTCTCAGGAAGTTGTGATTCGAAATAGCACCATTGATAGCAATGCGGGCTCGGGCATCGATATCAATTTGGGGGATGCCAGCAGCCAGGAGTTAGTGATTCGGGGTAACCAAATCACGAATAACACTGGGGCTGGCATTAGCTCTTTGGCTCAAAACGTATCGCTCCAGGAATGGCGCAATGACGTTGCTGCAGGAGATGTTGGAGCCAGTGAGAACGTTATCACTGGCAATGGTGGTGTAGGCATTTCGGTGAATGCTCAGGATCTCGCAGCGTTGCCGGTATTGGGCATTGCAGATAACGAGTTGAGTGGGAATGGCGGAGCTTCAGATATTGCGGTGGTGACGACATCGAGCCCAGCGAACCCAGGTAGCCCGACGACTTGCTTGGTGATACGAGGAAATCAGGTGAGTAGCAATATTCAGTTGACGGGACTGACGACGGCTTCGACAGGAACATTTCCCAGCTTCCAGGTGCAGGATTTGGCCAATGTGGTTGCGGCGAATAATGGCGCGACGATTACGTTCTCTTCCAGTGCGACAACAACCGATGCAGCTCCCTTTGAGGATGTCAGCAGCAATTGCATCGATTAGGAGCATTGATGTTGGCTTGACCTTTTTGACTTAAGCGATCGCCCCATCGCTATTGCGTTGAATGACCTCTTTCGTCTGCTGAGGTTCTCAGCAGACTTAGGGATAGTTAGCCTGCAGCCCCCAACGCTTAAACAACAACTTCCAATTAACTTCTTCTCTAGATTTTACTGCACATGAATACTGTGACTACTCGTTCTGTACAAGTTCTGTTTGTTGATCCAAGCGTTAAAGATTATGCGCTTTTGTTGGCTGGATTAAAAGCTGATGTGCAGGCTTTTGTCTTGGATTCTGAGCAAGATGGCGTTGAGCAGGTTGCTAAAGCTCTGCGTGACTTGCAGCAGCAAGAAAGAGCGATTGTATCTGATATCTCCATTGTTTCCCACGCGAGTCCGGGTTCTATTCGCTTAGGCAGCGGTCATCTCAGTCTCGATACGCTAGGTCACTATGGCGAGAGCCTTAAACTCTGGTTTCCTGAGCGCGATCGCCCCCTAAGCGGAGCCCCTAAGACGCTTTCCTTCTACGCTTGCAACCTCGCGACAGGTGATGCAGGGGAAGAGTTTATCACTAAGCTTCATCGCATCACCGGAGCCGCCATCCATGCCTCTAAAACCAAAGTAGGTAATGCGGCACTGGGTGGAAACTGGGAGCTAGATGCTGTTGCATCTGCTCTAGCAGCGAAGTCTGAGAATAAGACGCCATTTTCAGATGTAGCCTTGGCTGTCTATCCTGGGATTCTGCCAGATACTGATGGCGATGGCGTTGACGACGTCACTGATATTGATGATGATAACGATGGCATTCTTGACTCCCAGGAAGGTTTTGATGCTTCAGGTAATTTAGTCAACGGAACTCCCATCTTCTTTACCGCAAATGGAGTGACAACCGACACTAACGTCAACACTTACTCAACCTCGTCTAGCGAAGTAGGAACCTTTCAGCTTGATCCCAGCAACAGCTTTCTCAACGGCGGGAGCTTAGGGGGGAGAGGCGTGCAACCCACGTCTCTGGAGCAATACCCCAATCAACTTCACTACACTGAAGGTCTATCGTTTAATGGTGGCTTTAGTAGTGATACTAGTGATCTAACCATTGACGACAGCTTTTCTGACTTTGCAGGTAATCACGCAGTATTCACCTCAAGTCAAGTGAAGGGAGACTTTACTAATGAAACTTACAGTGACCCCGATGGAGGTACCTATACTGCCAACATTGACTCAACTCAGGTCTTAGGCTTTGAAGCCGATATCATTCACCTCGAATTTACGACAACATTCGAAATCGATGATGTTCTACGCTACCAGAATTTCTTCCTCGACCATCGCGAGTATGCTGACGCTACCTCGATTAAGATCCTGGTCAACGGAGTAGAAGTTCTTGACTTTAGTGGTGCTAATACAACCGCAATCTCACCTTTCCTCGATCCAAGGGCGCTAATCCGTTCACAGCTTGATCCCGCTGTTTTACAAAACGGGTCTAACGAAGTTCGCTTCATCATCGAAGATGATGCAGCAGGCGGAATTGGAGCATTAGGCTTTGCTGGTTTTGGACGCTTCGGAGCCGAAGTCGCGGATACCGATAGTGATGGTACTCCTGACTACCTTGATCTCGATTCAGATAATGACGGCATCACCGACAACGTCGAGGCCCAAACCACCGCAGGCTACCAGGCCCCATCCGGCACCGGCGACCCCAACAATGGCGGCACTTTTATCGATGCCGACGGCGATGGTCTAGATGACAACTACGATGACAATACTAGCGGTGCTGCTAACAGCAACGGTCTCTCCCCCGTCGATACCGACAGCGATACCACCGCCGACTACATCGACACCGACGCCGATGGAGATGGTATCAAAGATAAAGTTGAAACAGGAATAGTAACATCCGTTAATCCTGCCACCGATGCGGATGGTGATGGTTTACTAGATCGCTATGAAGGTGCTGATGCGAACGATGGCTTTGACGTCAACGATGAAAACATTGCTGGGGACGATGGCGGCGGTGCCGACGGAGAATATACCAACTTCACTCTCGCTGACACTGACGCCGACACCGATGCCAATGAAGCCACTGCCAACCGCACCAGCAATAATGCCGACCCATTAGTTGCAGACCTTGACTACCGCGACCAGGTCGATACTGACGGCGACGGTGTTGCTAACATCAACGACATTGATGATGACAACGATGGCATCCTCGACACCGTTGAAGGTAGCCAAAGACTCACCTTTGTCTCAACCAATGCAGTAGATTTCCCAGATGCCTTTGGGGACCCAGATGAGACTGTCGACGGCATCGTTAATTTCCTCGATGGCGCAGCCACCAATGGCTACACCTACGATTCCACGGCACTTACCAATCCAACATTTGAATATACCTACACCCTTGACAGCGACAAAACCGTCGATACCTTTGAACTCTATGGCACCGTCGGTGGGGCCACTAGCGAACAACTCAAAAGCTATACCCTCGATATCTACGACAGCTCAAATAACTTAATATTTAATGGCAGTGCGTCTACCGTATCACCGTTGGCAAATGGTGTGCCCCTGACCGTCACTGGGTTTTCCCTATCTTCTGGCACCTATCGGGTTGTCGTCACAGATACTGACACCGGCTTCTTCGCCCGCGAGTTTAGTGAAGTCCGTTTCGTCTTTGATGACGATACTGACAATGATGGCATTCCCGATAAGTTCGACCTTGACTCCGACAATGATGGCATTAGCGACCTTGTAGAATCTGGTGCTGATCCCTCCATCGTTGCCCTCGATGCCAACCGAGATGGAACCATTGCCGACAGCGAATCAACGGTTGGCAACAATGGTTTAGTTGATGCGATCGAAGGCACCGATGGTGTTGGCACTGGCACGACCCCTGTTGATACCTCCGACATCGCTGGAGACAGCCTGCCCGATTATATTGATCTTGATTCTGACGATGACACAATTCCCGACATCGTCGAAGCTCAACCGACCACTGGCTATAAAACACTGCCCGATAGCGATGTCACTGACCAAGATAGCGACGGCGATGGTGTCATCGATGTCTTTGAAACAGGTGGCAGTGATGATGGATTATTTGGCGGTGCCTTCGCTCCCCCCCAAGACACCGATGGTGATGCCCTGGCCGATTACATAGATGGTAATTCTGATAACCATGGTCTGGCGGATAGTGCAGAAGCTGGAACCATTACCACTGCTCCTACCTATGCTGACCCCGATGGCAGTGTTAACGATCCTTCTACAGACCTGAGCAACCAAATTGGTAATACCCAAGAAGTTGCCTATCGAGAAAGCATTGATACTGATGGCGATGGCGTCGCTGATCTCTTCGACCTCGATAACGATAACGATGGCATTGCTGACTTAGTTGAAGACCCCTTTGGTGGCATTTTCACTGATGGTCCCGAGTTTGAAACATTAATTGCAGACCCGGCGAAGTTCTCTTCCCTAAATATTGAAGATTTTGAATCCCAGGCTAGCGGTACGCCCATTGCTGGCACCTATGCCAACGGTCTCACCATTAGCTACACCAGTGATAGTACGACTGCTAATCCCACAATTGGAGGTACTGCTTTTGGCTCTAACCCCCAAGATGGAACACAGCACGCTCGTATTTTTATCCAAGCCAATACGTTTCGCACTATCACCCTTAGCTTGGATAACCCCGTTAATACCTTTGGCTTCTACGTTGGGGATCTCCATGATTCAAACTCTGAATTCGAGATTGAAATTAATGGAAACGTTGTTTGGAAATCGGCCACAGCTACGGGTGGATTAAACCTGGTTTCAGGAGAGACGACGACGGTTGGCAACGGTATCAATGGCTTTCTTGGCTTTAGCGATGTCGAGAATGAATTCTCCCAGGTGATCATTCGGCAGAATAATCTCACGAGTGACAACTTTAATATTGACCGGATTATTTGGGGCGATCGCATCCTCCTCGACACCGATGG
>CALECT010000140.1 GCA_937949725.1 uncultured Pseudanabaenaceae cyanobacterium | reverse complement strand
CCTTCGGAATAGGCATTGGCGAATTTGGCGAGGAACTCGTCGCGACTGGCTGCGCCAGGCTTCGAAGAATCGCCCCCATTCAAAATGTAGTTGCAAACATACTCAGCTTCAGCCAGATTCAGCACCACCAAATACACATCGGCAAAGGAGCTAGTCGCCACCGTTTCCTCATGCTTGTACTTGCCATGGATGATCGAGGTGTGGTTGACCCGCTTGTGCTTCTCAATGGAGTTCCACACCTTGGAAACCCAAGGACAGGTGGTGTCGACAATGTGGCAGCCCTTGTCATCCAGCAACTTCATTTCCTGCACGCTTGCTCCAAAGGCGGGCAGAATCACCACATCCCCATCCCCCGCTACGGAGAAGTCCTTAACCTCATTCTCGACGGGAATAAACTCAACGCCCATATCCCGCAGGTGACCATTCACAGAAGGGTTATGGATGATTTCATTGGTAATCCACAGCTTCTCCGTGGGGAAATGCTTGCGGGTTTCATAGGCAATTTGCACCGCCCGGTCCACGCCCCAGCAAAAGCCGAAGGATTCTGCTAAGCGAATGGTGACCTGGCCCCGCTTGAGCACATAGTTGTTGTCACGAATTTCTTGAATCAGATCGCTCTGATAGGCCGAATCAATGGCACCGGAGACTTCTTCCTTGTGGCCAAATCCATTGCGGGTGTAGCGATCAGAATGGTTTAGCGCACGCTTGAAGGCTTTGGTGTCCATAGATCTAAAGCGGAGGTTGTGATGCAGTTTGGGTAAGAAGAAACCGAGGAATGTAGGGGCATCCCTAATTCATCTTAAATTAGCCTAGGCTAACCACATCATAGGGTCTAGCTGAGCGAGGTGGGTCTTAAATCACCCTATGGAATCTATCGACTGGGTCCAGATCTCATCATCGCGAGCTCTAACTTGGCTCTAGTCTATTCGGCTGGCTTGGCTTCCGTTGGGGACACAGGGGGAGCAGACTCGGGCGTTGGGGCTGGGCTGGAAAGCGCGGTTTGATTCGCAGGTACGACGGGCTTGGCTAGCGCTGGTTGAGCTTCGCCCGTTGCTTTGGGAGGCTGGCTCGTTGCGGTGGTCGCTGCGGTCGAAGGCTTGGTTGATGAGGCTGCGGGAGTGATTGCAGGTGCAGCGGCTTTGGTAGAGCTATCGCTCTCTAGCTCTTGGAGGCTAAAGAAGTTCATGGCGGTGCTCCACACCAAATACCCTTGGGGGTTGAGGTGGAGGCCATCGGTGGTGAGTTCCTTTCGCATCAGGCCCTTTTCATCGGTGAAGAGGGGGTTGAGGTCGAGGTAATGGACTTTTTCGGCTTTAGCGATTGCTGCAAGCTTACGGTTGAACTGGAGAATCTGCTGATTGGGAATGCGATCCAGCTTGGCCCGACCTTCCCAAGTAGACTGATTGCCACTGTGGGGCAGCACTGACTGCAAGACAATATCCGCCTTGGGATGGGCTTGGCGCAGCTTGCGCACAATGGCCTGGTTGTTCTTCAGCACTTGGTCTGAAGCGGTTCCCTTGAGCAGGTCGTTAATGCCAATCATGACGAAGACTCGCCGGGGTTGAAGCCCCTTCCACAATCCCAGACGCCGCATTAATCCCTGGGAAGTCTCGCCAGAAATGCCTTGGTTCAGCCAAATCTGATCCTTGGGTAACAGACTCTCTGGAAACCACAGACTGAGGGAATCTCCAGCCAAGATGCTTAGATTGTTGGTCTTTTGCAGGGCAACGGCATTGGCTTCCTGCTTGAGCTGTTCCACCCATTGGTCATAGGTGAGGCGGACACCTGAAGGGCTGGAGCTTTGGGCAATGCGCTGCTTAAGCTCGATCGCCTCCCAGGGCAGTCCCGTTAGAGAGTCGCCAGAGAAATCATTGAAAACATCATTTGGTTCAGACCGACCTAGAGAGCCGCTAAAGAGGCTACGACCCAAAGTGGAGGCTTGAACCTTGCGCTGACTGTAAAGCTCTGGCTGGACTAAGCTGCTACCAAGCCAGCTGAGGAGAATGCCATTGGCGACCAGAGATAGAGGCACCCAGGCCGGACGCCGACGATCGTAGCGATAGGGCATGGGGCCGCGATTGCGGGAGCGGCGGCGGCGTGATGGCTTCTTTTGCGGCGGAATCATGAACCGATTGTAGTCTCCAGCAAATAGGGCTCCTGGCTCTCTGGGGTGAGGCCAGTTGTCTATGGAGTGATGGCCACTATCCTTGCGTACCTTTCTATATAGGTTCTTAGGGATAGATTGGCTTACAGCCTTGGCAAATAAGTGCCCAATAGCTTAAAGCATTTTGAAAAAGATGCGTAGTCTTTCCAGAACTTTGGGTGCTTAATGGTTCTCCCCCCCTATAGATAGCACTGAATCCTATGGACTTGGGATGAGCATGGCGATCGCCGACCCTTCTGCAACATGACATCTAAAACAAAAGGCGCTGCTCTCATATCTGAGAGCAGCGCCTTTTGTACGTATCTATGGGTGACGCTGAATCAAAGAAAACAATCGATTCAAGCGAACATCCCAGACTTCTGTCAGCCAAACATTAGGAACGGCTAGAGACAGGAGCACCAACACCAGCTTCCTTGGAGAAACCGCTGTAAGCTTCCATGCCATGCTCACTGATATCTAGACCAATGATTTCCTCTTCCTGGGAAACACGCATTCCGAAGATTGCGCGGATGACGCCCCAAGCAATAACGCTGCCAAGGACGGTCCAGCCACCGATGGTGAGGATACCGATGATTTGAGCAATCAGCTGAGTTGCACCGTGACCAGTGAAGAGGCCCAAGCTCTTGTCAAACAAGCCAACGGCTAAGGTTCCCCAAATGCCGCACACGAGGTGAACGGAAGTTGCACCTACGGGATCGTCAATTTGGATGGAATCAAAGAAGAAGACGGAGAACACAACCAGCACACCCGCAATCAAGCCGATGATGATTGAACTCAGGGGAGACACGCCAGCACAACCTGCGGTGATGCCAACCAAGCCTGCCAGGATACCGTTGATGACCATAGAAAGGTCAGGTTTACCAGAAACTGCCCAGGAAGTTGCAGTTGCAGCCACACCGCCTGCCGCAGCAGCAAGGTTGGTGGTCAAAGCAATGTAAGGAACGTTCAAGCTTGCAGCTAGCTCAGAACCGGGGTTGAAACCAAACCAGCCGATCCAAAGAATCAGGCAACCCAACATAGCAATGGACATGTTGTGGCCAGGCAGAGCGCCAGCACTGCCATCTT
This sequence comes from uncultured Pseudanabaenaceae cyanobacterium, assembly GCA_937949725.1. Lineage (GTDB taxonomy): Bacteria > Cyanobacteriota > Cyanobacteriia > PCC-9006 > JAAUQQ01 > JAAUQQ01. The sequence continues at coordinate 4,125 of CALECT010000140.1, read as the reverse complement.
CACGGTACTTGCCAATGCGGGGGCCGAGGAAGGCAGCACCTACAAGAGCTGCCCAACCGCCCACAGAGTGAACGACTGTGGAACCCGCAAAGTCGCTGAAACCAACGCCTTCTCCCAAGAAGCCAATCTCAGACAGCATGCCGCCGCCCCAGACCCAGTGGCCGGAGATAGGGTAAATAACAGCCGTCAAAATCAGGCTGAAGATGACAAAGTCAACAAACTTAATCCGCTCAGCAACCGCACCAGAAACGATGGTCGCTGCTGTTGCTGCGAAGGCAGCCTGGAAGAAGAAGTCAACCGCAGGGGTCAAGTAACTAGATGAAGGATCGGCAGGAACGGCAAGACCATTCTCAAAACCACTCAGGAAGAAGTTCCCTAGACCAATAAAACCGTTTCCGGCTTCGGAGGTGCCGTACATCAATCCATAGCCCAAGGCAAAGTAGGCCAAGGTTGCTAAGGCAAAGACGATGAGGTTCTTCGTCAGGATATTGACTGCGTTCTTTTGCCTACAAAAGCCAGTCTCCAGCATGCCGAAGCCTGCGTTCATGAAGACGACCAACACACCAGCGATGAAAATCCAGAGGTTGTCCAAGATGGCTTGGGTCAGCTCTGCACCTTCCAGGGTTGTTGCATCCTGAGCATTTGCAGGAACATTCCAGGTCGCCAGAACAATCAGGGCGAGGGGAATGCACAGAGCCCAGCTGGGCGAAAGGCGAAGCCTAGAAAGGCTGCGCTTGAACATACCGGTGAAATCGGGATAGGCAGTATCTGCCCAAGCCGGACGGCGGAGCATTGCTCCACGCCGACGCTTTCTTGACGTCAACAGAGGCATTGAATCTAAATCTTTTCCTAGATGGATTTCCTGGAATCATATCAGCCCATTGACATCGCATTTGGCCCTGACTCGGGCGACTTTCTTATAGATTTCTTAAGCCTAATAAACAAGTAAATGTTTAGTTAGAGAAACAATTAAAGAAAAGCGATGGGCAGTGATTTTCAACTACCTGCCCCATTGATAACTATGGGGTTTTGCCGGGCAAGCCCGCAGGCCCACGAGGTGGCGGTAGCGTTTCCAGAAAGTTCCCTTAATAACACCAGGCAAAGATGGGTAATTCTGTATCAAGAATTACTTTTTCCGAGAGAATAGCTTGGAGATACGTAAATATACGGCCTGGCTTGCACCGATATAAATACCTCTGAAACCCGATACGCCTGTGGATTTGCTGGGATGTCCTGACCCCAGGAGCAAACTGTTGGAGAAGTCTAGGCAGCTATCTTGGGAGATGATGCCTGAAGCCCAGGGGCAATAGGAGTATGAACAATTGGGATTTTCCATAGGGGCAAACGTTAACCTTAATATAAGGCCAAGAAGACAGGTTTACCTAACCCTGGTACGAACGTGAATTCTCCAACTGAATTGCAAAATTGCAACGCACCTCTTCGATTAAGCCGTCTTCATTTCTGTTGATTAAAATCAGATTAAAAAGGAGCCTACATTTCCGATTCTAGATATCTTCTGTAGCCCAGCTTTGCGAGGTTTTCTTGTTTGGTTCGGACTTGTTGCTTTAGATCTGCCCTGTACTGCTGGACTGCATTGAGGAGTTGAGGCTGCTGGGCTGCCAAAATCTGTACGGCCAATAGACCGGCATTGGTCGCATTTCCGATCGCCACCGTGGCGACGGGAATCCCCCTGGGCATTTGCACAATGGAGTAGAGGGAGTCTAGGCCGCTGAGTTGGCGGCTTTGGACGGGGACACCAATGACGGGGAGAGGCGTGATGGCGGCAACCATGCCGGGGAGATGGGCTGCTCCGCCTGCTCCGGCGATGATGACTTTTATTCCCCGCTCATGGGCATGGCTGGCGTAGTCCACCATGCGCTCCGGGGTGCGATGGGCGGAAATGATCTCGACTTCGTGGGCGACCTGGAATTGCTCACAAATGGCGATCGCGGCTTCCATTGTGGGCAAGTCTGAATCACTGCCCATGATGATGCTGATTTCTGGATTCATGATGTCCCCTGTTTATCCCACTGCCATGGCTTCCCCATGATTCAGCAGCTTCTGAATCCTAAGCTTTGCACCGGAAACGTAAAGCAGCAAATTGATCTCTTAGGTAAACCATTGGATAAAGCAGCATCTTTCATTTCGGTAAAGGAATATCAAATTTGAGTGAGTTTTGAAAGATCGCAGGCCAGTCATACTATGGTTTTGAAAGGTTCTGGCTTGTACCTTGAGGGGGCGACTTTACGATCCCTGAGATTGAGCTACAGTGTGAAACCATGAAAGCTGTTACGGCTAACGCAGATGGGGTTGTGTTCCTACCATCAGGCTGTGTTTCGTCGATTCGCTGGTTCAAATAGTTTTGTGTCTCTCTGTTGTGCCGTCGGCTTATTCGCCCCTGCGCCTGGGAGATTTTTGAATTGATCTATCTTTGTTGACGCAAGGAACTAACTGTGGATTGTTGCCCCTGGGGCGACAACAAGACTTGCTGTATATCTACCAAACTTCTATGACCCAGGCCCTCCGCTCCAGCAGCTCCGAAGTTCGGCAACCTACTTCTTCGTTGTCGTCGCCCTTGCTGATCACGAATGTGCGTCTTCCAGGTCACAGCGGTCGTCAGCGACTGTGGGTGGATTCAGGCGGCGTGATTGAAGCTGTTGAGTCGATGGAGCAGAGCTTTGAGCGTCAACCTCAGTCCGGTCTAAAGGCGTTCGATTTGGATAACCGTTGGCTCTCCATGGGGGGGGTGGATTTGCAAATTAATGGAGGCTTGGGTCTAGCTTTTACAGATTTAAGTTTGGAGCCCACTGGGGGGGAGGCTCCTAGTCCAGAACGTCTATCCGAAATTTGCAAATACCTTTGGCAGGAAGGAGTGGATGCCTTTTTGCCGACCTTAGTGACTAGCTCTATTGAGCAGGTTCATCGAGCGCTGGAGGTCATTGTTGATTATTGCAAGCGTCCTTCAGAAGATGACGCGGCCAAGATATTGGGAGTGCATTTGGAGGGGCCTTGCCTTGCCCCTGCTAAACGAGGTGCTCACCCCCAGGAACATCTTCAACCCCTGACGGTGGAGGCCATGGACCAGGTGTTGGGAAAGAATGGTCGCATCGTCAAGATGGTGACCCTTGCCCCAGAGCTTGATCCGACGGGTGAGGTGGTGCAGAGCTTGCTAGACCAGGGGATTGCAGTGAGTTTGGGCCATTCCCTGGCGACGGCGCAGCAGGCGGAAGTTGCTTTTGAGCGCGGGGCAACCCTCGTGACCCATGCCTTTAATGCGATGCCTAGCTTGCACCATCGGGAGCCCGGTTTGTTGGGCGCTGCTTTGACCCAGCCTTTGGATGGACGAGGCGAGGCTCAGGTTCGTTGCGGCTTTATTGCCGATGGCGAGCACATTAGCCCCATGATGCTGAAGTTGCTTTGGCGTATGGGAGGGCAGGAGCGCTTGTTTTTGGTTAGTGATGCCCTAGCACCGTTGGGCTTGCCCGATGGAACTTATCCCTGGGACAGTCGTGAGATTACGGTGACTGATGGTACTGCTCGGTTGGCAGACGGCACCCTATCGGGGACAACGCGATCGCTGCTCTATGGGGTTAAAAACCTGGCCGAGTGGGGCATTTGCTCCGTGGAAGATGCCATTGTCCTCGCGACCGATGCCCCCCGTAAGGCTATTGGTGAATTTCCCATGGCAGGAAGTAAGTCGCGGCAGCGTCAATATGTGGGTCGGTCCATTCATCAATTACTGCAATGGACTTGGGAGGAAGCGACTCAGGAACTGACCTGGAAACGATTTGAGCGCGATTAGCCCTTAGGGGACTGTTTCCTGGAGGGCCACTGCTGTTGCTGCGCAGCTCCTCTTGGGATTTTCGCGGTTAGCAGTTTGAGCTGATGTAATAAAATTCTTGTAGCTGTGGTTGACTGCGGCTACTTTTTTATAGCGCCCTTTAAGAAACTCCCTTAACTTCCTATGACTGCGACCGACGCCAAGACTGCCCCCGGCAGCAATGACAAAACCGAAGTGCGCGAATACTTCAACAGCACTGGCTTTGACCGCTGGCGTCGCATCTACGGCACCACCGATGATGTCAATAAGGTGCAGAAGAATATCCGCATTGGTCACCAGAAGAC
>CALECT010000139.1 GCA_937949725.1 uncultured Pseudanabaenaceae cyanobacterium | reverse complement strand
ATAGAGTTCGGGTGAGGTCATGGTCCATGCTCTTTGTGTAGGAACTCGAGCCTGCCATATCTCACCCCTCCTCGTCATCTCGGTCTCAGTGAGAATCACCCTACAACGAGGCTTTCAAGACTTTTCTGCATCACTAAGGGGCTCGGCTTTTAGAGCTGCTGCTTTTGTGAGTGCAACTGCGATTTTTGAAGCGAGCAAACTCATCCATAAAAGCTGGGACCTAAAGCAGAAGGATTGGCTTTCAGACCACCGCCACTCTTGACGCGGTAAGCATGCCAGATGTGGCCGACTAGGGCGATCGCCCCCACTAAGAACTGCTTATTGGCCATCGCCATGCGGTTGCTGCCAAACAAATCAGCAGGATAGACCGCAGTGTTATAGCCCACATAGGCACAGGAGAGAAATGCCATAAAGGCAACTCCAGCGAGGCTGTATGACAATAGTGCCTCACCTTCCACAGGGAGAATTTTCTTAAAGACTGGCAACATCGGGGTCAGAATATGCCAGATGCCGCCACCGATGAGAAGCACTGCCACCAGCAAATGTCCCCCCACAATCTCTTCCAGGTTATTGGCCGCTGCCAAACCCAGATTGCTATATCCATCAGGCGTTTGGCCAGCCAGGTAACCCAACAGACGAACTGGATTGGTAACCGGGTCAATCAACCTGACAGTATGGAGCTGCCCATCATATAGCCCTCCACACTGGGTTGCCTTCAAGTAGAGGCCCAACGCACCCGTCCCTAAAAAGAGCAGATGATGGCCCAGGATGAGGGTGAGCTGATTATCGTCATCCCAGGTATAACCAAACTTCCGAGTGCTGGCCCGGCGACCATTCTCTAGTTTTGCAGGCCCTCGAATGACATGGAACAGTCCACCCGCCGCCAAAACCGCTGATGAAGCCAGATGCAGCATGCCAACGACAAAGTAAGGATAGGTGTCTGTAACCAAGCCACCATCACCAATTCCCCACCCCAGGAGCGCTAAGTGAGGCAGCAGGGTCAAACCTTGCTCCCCGAGGGGGATCTCGGGCTGAACTTTGGACAGTTCTACGAGCGTAAAGGAGCCTGCCCAAAACAGAATGAGAGCGGCATGGGCGAGGTGAGCCCCTAAAAGAAGCCCCGAGAAGCTGACTAATCTTGCATTACCAACTAGCCATTCATTCTTGGGATTATCGCCTGCGAAAGTCTTATCGAGTGACAGGGTCATTGTTTAATCCTCCTGTGGAGTAGATCAACCAAACGAGCGAGATGAGCGTTGCTGAACTGAAGCACATCGAGTCTGTATCGCCGTAGCAACCTGACTTGCATAGCAGCGCTTGAAATTCAGCAACGGCTCAGAGCAGTGAGACTCCAGCGAGTTAGGCCCCAAAGAAATTCAGATTACCCAGCAGGCTGTAGGCAAAGAATGCACCACCGCAGCCGCCGACCAAAAAGCTCACCGAGAATCGATTCCAAGCAGGAATCGTTTGGAGAGACGCTGGGAGTTGCAGCGTGTCTAGCGTGACAGTCGTTTCTCGGGGTCGTTGTACATGATCAAAGGTGACTTGGCCATAGAGATTCATGCCAGCCGTTGCGATCGCAACCAGTCCACAAGCAGACAACAAACCCGCCAGTGCTGCGTTATCCGTATTGCGCAAGGGACCTAAAAATAAGAATGGACCAATCAACCAATAGCCATGGGCCATGCCAATTTCCAAACCGCGACGCCAGGGTCCAAGACCTTCACGGAATATAGGCAGGTTGCCAATAAAAGAACGGTTGAGCTGAATCGAGTTGAGAGGTGTTGCTAACACACCTGACTCCACCGCGATCTTGGTCACTGCTGGGTCGCGTCGGAAGTCCACACCCACATCGCGACTGCGAGCTTGAATACCATGCCAGACATGACCGAGCAAGAACAGAATGCCAAAAGCGGCATGGAAGGTGCAAAGCCAACCCCGAGCCGAAACCGTGCCATCTGCATACTTCAATGCACCGACGGGTCCATAGAGAACCTCGGCATAGGCTGTGTCATTGACAAAGACAAAGTAGGAGACAAAAATTCCCATATAGGCCAGGGCAGCCAAACTATAGGAAAGGTAGGCTTCACCGGAGTAAACCAGCATGTTTTGCGCCCACTTGAGGGGCTTAGTAGCGCAATGCCACAGGCCACCCAAAATGCAGAGCGTGCCCACCCAAATATGACCGCCAACAATATCTTCCAGGTTATCGACCGCAGCCATACCCGCCCAACCATGGGCCGTGGGAGCATAGCCAGACCAACCTGATGAGGTGGGTGCCAAATAGCTAAAGATGTCAGCAGGGCTCGTAGTGGGGCTGGTAACAATCCGCATCGCGCCAGCCTCACCCGCTGCTGGATCAAATAAGCCTCCCCAAAACATCGCTTTCGCCACTAGCAGAAACGCGCCCAAACCCAAGAGGATCAGGTGAATTCCTAAGATGGAAGTCATCTTGTTTTGGTCTTTCCAGTCGTAGCTGAAATAGCCTGCATAGTTATCGCCACGGGGAAGCTTGGCAGGCCCTTTAAGACTATGGAATATGCCTCCAGCCCCCAGCACAGCCGAGGAAATCAGGTGAAGCACCCCCACTAGGAAGAAAGGTTCAGTATCCGTAATGATTCCGCCATCACCAACGCCCAAGCCCAGCGTCATCAAATGAGGAATCAAGATTAGACCCTGGCGACCTAAAGGCTCATCCAGGCTGAGCTTTGACAGTTCAAAAAAGGTCATGGCTCCAGCCCAAAACACAATCAACCCTGCATGGGCGACATGGGCTCCGAGCAAACGACCTGACAATTCTGTGAGGCGTGCATTGCCTGACCACCAGGGGGCCTGGGGGGAGGCTGATGAAACAACAGTGCTAGTCATGGTCACGTCCAATTGCTGAAGAATCGCAGTGAGGTTGATCAGGGAGAGCTGATCCACCTCACTGCGAGGGAGGGCTTGCCAGGGCGACTTGTGCGATCGCGCTACCAACAAGACTCAACCCAGGAATCTAATTGATTTAAATTCTCAACAAGGATCATCGTAGACTTCCAAATCTTTGGCAACCGGTAACCAGACAACTTTTATTAAGACATGTATTTTGTGATGCAATTCAGTCTGGAAAAGAATTGTAGCCCTCAATACCAAGGACGATCTGAATGATCTTTCAGTCGATGTCTGCTGAGCTGGTGAGAAAATGCTGTCTTGCCATAAATAACAAATGAGTTTCATTCTCAATTGTGAAAATGTGATTTGATCTGAAGCGATGGGAGGAAGCTGAAAGCCTCTCTAGGAATCAGCTTGAGCCCCGGTCATAGAATTTGAATTCTCGATCGCTTGGACAATTTCCAGAGGAGGGTAATACAACTCCTCTATGAGTCGCCATCCGGTTTGTTGCTGCACGTATACGTGAGTTGAGAGTCCATTTGTTTTTGCCTGTCGAGCCACATCTCGATAGTGCCAACCAAATTTTTCGCAGAGTTGCTTTTGTCGTAAGCCAGTCTTTGTTTCAGGTTTAATCACATTGGTCATTCTGCTTCTCTCACCGGGTCATCAGCGTCTGGTTCACCTCAGCCTGCCAACAGATCCCAGCCCTTAACCCTTGTAAATGCAGCGAACTATCAGCCTATTCACCACCCAGAGTCCGACCGCATAAAGATAGCCCTGGGAGAAATGGCAAACGACGGGACTGCTTACAAGCAGACATGAGTTATTAAGAGTCGAATGCATCTCATAATCGAGAATACTTATGAATAAGGCTTGAGTCCTTGAGACTTTTCTCCTACTCTAATGTTAACTATTCTCAACTAGCTTGAGGATGTCACACCCTCAAAGGCAGGACATTCTAAGTTTTCAGCCAAAATGTTCTGCTTTTCTCCGGTGATGTGAGCTGTACCTGGATTGTCCAGATCTGCCACTTATCAGGAAAGCTTCTTGAGAGTTTTTAGATTGTTTTTAGGATCTGGTCTCATTTAACCAGCTCCCTATAGGCATTTCTCGTTTGTATTTGGTGAAAGGATTTTATTCACGACATGGCTAAGCGATTTAAGGCGGTTGAACTCTTTTTAGCTGTAGGTCTAGCAGCTACCGTGGCAGCTTGTGGCCCTGCCACCACAGAGGGCGGTGAGGGCGGCGAAGGTGCCTCTACAGAATCTGTTGAAGGTGGCGAGGGCGGCGAAGGCGGCGAAGGCGGCGAAGGTGGTGAAGGTGGCGAAGGCGGTGAAGGCGAAGGCGCTTCCACGGAAGACTTCAAGTGGGCTGGTACCTTCGACAACGTTGAAATCCTCTCCGAATTCACTGAAAACGTTGTTCTGCCCCAATACCAGCAATTCAGCGGCGAAACCGCAGCCCTCAGCGCAGCGATTGATGCCTTTGTTGCGAGCCCTAGCGATGCCGCTCTCGATGCCGTGAAGCGCGAATGGGCTGCCGCCCGGACCTCTTGGGAGCAGACCGAGACCTTTGCGTTTGGTCCTGCGGGTGCCCTGGGATTTGACGGTGCCATGGATTCCTGGCCTGTGAACAAGACTGATATTGACGCCATCCTCGCCAGCGACGATGCAGTGGATGAAGCCGCAGTGGCGGAGCTGGGCGATACCGAGCGGGGCATGCATGCCATCGAGTACATCATCTTCGGGACCGAAGGGGCGAATAAGCCCGTCGCAGACTTTAGCGATCGCGAACTGGCCTTCCTCCAGGGCTTGGGTGCAGACCTAGCAACTCAAGCTGCAGCGCTGCTAGCCAGCTGGACCGATGGCGTAGACGGCCAAGCGCCTTACAGCGAAGTTTTCACCACCGCTGGAACCGATGGCAACAACATCTACCCCACCGTCTTCGCTGGCAGCCAAGAGCTACTGGTCGGCATCATCGATAGCCTGACTGAGGTAGGCGAAGACAAGCTGGAAGCCGCTTTCATCGACCAAGATGTGACCTCCTTGGAAAGCTACTTCAGCCAGCAGACCCTAGAGAATGACCTGACCAGTAACCTCCAGAGTGCTGAGAATGGTTACATCGGTTCTTTCCCAGGGGGCAGCAGCCAAGCAGCAGTCAGCATCAGCGACTACGTGGCTGGCATTGATCCCGCAGTGGACAGCGAAGTTAAAGCCAGCATCGCAGATGCCAAGGCTGCCCTAGCGGCAATTCCTTTGCCTCTGGAAGAGAGCCTGGTGGACCCCGAGGCCAAGGATGAAATCGAGGCCGCAGTGGAAGCCATTCTGACGGTGAAAAACACCATTGCAGAAAAGGTCATTCCACTCATCTAACCGGCTTGAGTGAATAGGGGGGCTTCAATATCTGAAGGCCTCTGACTAGCCTATTCGTTCACATCTCGCTATCCAACAATCTCGCTATCAGACAAAGGGGAGTCGTCACATAACTGGGTGACTGCTCCCCTAGGAGCCTTTAAAACCATGACTGCCACACCACGCCGCTTACCCAAAGCGCTGATTTATTTGGTGATGTTTGCGATCGCAGGGATCACCGCCATTTTGCTGACGCAACTGCTGGATGGCGATCGGGCCAACCTCCGCAATGCCGTCAGTGAAGCTCCCCGAGCCGGTGGCGTCACCACCGTCAACAACCGCTCCTCCAAAGCCTTTGGCCTCCCCGCCACCGGCCTAACTCCGGAAGAGATGGATCTCCACGCGGCTGGAGACGTTGCCTTTGACGCAGTCTTCGTCACCTCCCCCGCCCCGATTAATCCGGGTCTGGGTCCCGAATTCAACAATGCTTCCTGTGGTGCCTGCCACATCGGCAATGGTCGCGGCCTGCCTGAGTTAGGCAATGCGCTGCTACGCGTGAGCCTGCCAATTGGCGAGGGCGTCGTAGTTGATCCCCACGAAGGCGTTGCCCCAGTTCCGGGCATTGGCATTCAACTGCGCGACAATGCCGTCTACAGCGAAACGCCGGATGCCGAGGTAGAGCTGAACTGGGTTGAAGAAACGGTGACCTACGGCGATGGCACTAGCAAAACCCTGCGCAAGCCTGAGTTCACCATCAAGCAAGCGGATGCAGCCAAACCCATCCCCGCCAATATGGAAACCTCCATGCGCGTTCCCCCCGTTGTGTTTGGCACGGGCCTACTGGAAGTGATTCCCAACGAGACCTTGGAAGCATTAGCAGACCCCAAAGATGCCAATGGTGACGGCATTTCGGGTCGCATCAACCATGTTTGGAATCCAGAAACCAAGGCAACGGATGTGGGTCGCTTTGGCCTCAAAGCCAACTCTCCCAACCTGCGCCACCAAACTGCAGCGGCCTATGCCCACGACATGGGCATCTCCAATCCCCTCTTCCCCGAGGCAGATGGCTCCATGGATATTGGCGATCAATTGCTAAAGGAAAACACCTTCTACAGCCAGAGCCTGGGGGTTCCGGCCCGCAACCAATTGGATAACCCCAAGGTGCAAAAGGGCGAAAAGCTGTTTGCCGATGCTAACTGTGCGGCTTGCCACATCTCCACGCTGAAGACTGGACCTTCTGAAGTGAAAGCCTTGGCTGATCAGACCATCCACGCCTACACGGACATGTTGATCCACGACATGGGTGAAGGCTTGGCGGACGGTCGCCCAGACTTTGAAGCAGATGGCCAAGAATGGCGTACTTCACCGCTGTGGGGCGTCGGCTTGGCCCAAACGGTGTTGCCTTACTCTGGTTACCTCCATGATGGTCGGGCTCGCACCTTGGAAGAAGCCATTCTTTGGCATGGCGGTGAAGCTGAGCAATCTAAAGAGCAGTTTGTTGCTATGGCACCTGCAGACCGCGCTGCAATGCTGAAGTTCTTGAATTCACTTTAATCACCAGTTGATTTACAACAGTTGTCTGGAGCTTAAAGTCGCTTTCTAATTTGCTTGTAAAACTGCGACACTTTCTTGATAGAAGGTGTCGCAGTTTTTTCTTAGATTCTTCCTCTTTTGTACCAGCCCACCAAGCTCAAAAATTTGCTTTAATTGTGGCTTTCCACAGCAATTAGAGTATTTAAAAATACCTCTTCGACTTTCAATCATTTAAGAGTTGATTGAGTTGACCTATTGGCAGCTTTAATTACTCCCATCGCGGTTGTCCATTTACTTTGGGAGAGAAACCAGCTCGCTAGACGAAATAACAGCATCCCTTCGTAAAAATTTAAAGAGCGTTATCTCTCCTACAAAGGCCTTTGACGGCGGCCTTTCATCGCTTGCAAGGGTCAACAAGCTTAACCCCTTCGGTCCCAGCATCACTTCGCACACCATCTTGCTAAACATTGCTTCCATAATGGTGCCGAGCTCTCTATCTCACAGCAACGCCCATGCGAGTCGCCGTCTTCAGTGCTAAGCCTTACGATCAGCAATTTCTCAATGCCGCTAATGGCGATGGCAATCATGAGCTGGTCTTCTTTGAAGCTCGGTTGACACCAGCTACGGCTCCGTTGGCGGCTGGGTTCTCCGCGGTCTGCGCCTTTATTAATGACCAGCTGAGTGAAGAGACGGTTAGGGCGATCGCTGCCACCGGAACTCAACTCATCGCTCTCCGCTCCGCAGGCTTCAACAACGTCGATCTCAAAGTTGCTAAAGAGCTAGGCCTCACCGTTGTACGCGTCCCGGCCTACTCGCCCTACGCCGTTGCCGAACATGCCGTGGGCCTAATCCTGATGCTCAACCGCAAACTCTACCGGGCCTACAACCGCGTCCGCGATGACAACTTTGCCCTCCAAGGACTGCTCGGTTTCGACCTCCACGGAGCCACCGTCGGCGTCGTCGGCACTGGCAAAATTGGCCAATGCTTCAGCAAGATTATGAATGGTTTCGGCTGCAAGCTTTTAGCCTATGACCCCTACCCCAGCCAGGTTTGCTTGGACCTAGGCATGGAGTACGTTCCACTGCCAGATCTGCTTGCAGCTTCCGATGTGGTCTCGCTCCACTGTCCCTTGATGCCCGAAACCCACCACTTGCTCAACGCTGATTCCTTGAGCGGGCTCAAAACCGGGGCAATGGTGATCAACACCAGTCGTGGCGGCTTGATTGATACTCCAGCCATGATTGCAGCGATTAAGTCAGGTCAGGTGGGCTATTTGGGCATTGATGTCTACGAACAGGAAGCCAATCTCTTCTTTGAAGACCTCTCCGATACGGTGATTCAAGATGACGACTTCCAGTTGTTGCAGTCGTTTCCCAACGTGGTGATTACAGCTCACCAAGCCTTCTTTACACGAGAGGCATTGACTAATATTGCTGAGACAACGATTTCGAATATCAATCAATGTGCCCAGGGTGAGGCTTGCCCAAATCAGGTGAAATAAGCATCATGCTAGATAGCCTCAGCCTCCAACCTCAATACCGCAGCGATCGCCATAACCTCCTCCAAAACTTCTACATCCCTTGCCTCAGCCAGGCTGTTACCTACGACCGGGCCGTGGGCTATTTCTCTAGCCAAGTCCTGACCCGAGCCGCCCAGGGATTGAGTGCCTTTGTCGATCAAAGGGGGAAAATGCGGCTGGTTGCCTCCCCCGATTTATCGCCCCAGGATGTAGCTGCGATTGAGCGTGGCTTACAGGCTCGGGAGGCTATTGTTGAAGTCGTGGTTTTGCGCGAGTTGAAGCTGGCCTTTGAAACGGTGGCCCAGGATCATTTAGCCTGCCTGGCCTGGCTGTTAGAGCAAGGTATTTTAGAAATCAAGTTGGTGGTCCATCGAGACTTGCGCCAGCATGGCATTTACCATGAAAAGCTCGGCATTTTTCGAGATGCCCTGGGTAATGTGGTGGCTTTTAGTGGTTCCGCCAATGAGAGCCAGAGCGGCTTGCAGCAAAATTTTGAATGTATTGATGTGTTCCGCTCCTGGGAACCCCGAGATCGCCATCGCGTTGCCCAAAAGGCAGAGAATTTCACTGAACTATGGGCTAATCGCACCCCGCAGTTAGAAGTCCTGGAATTTCCCGAAGCTGCGAGGCGATCGCTGCTGAAGCTGAAGCTGCCCAATCCATCCCCTCTGTCTCCCCCAGAACCGCCGTTACCCCACCAGCCCCAGGCCAAGGAGTCTCAGTCATCGGCTCCCTATGTCGCTCCAGAGCAGGCTAAAGCCCAGTCTCATCCCTCCAAATCAGCACCGTCTTCAGCAGGCCCATCGAGTTTTGCCCAGTCCCCCTCGCAGAAGCCCAATCATGCTGACAGTCCAGCATCAGACTTTCCCATTTCCCCTGAAGGAATACCCCACTTGCCCCCCTGGTTAACCCTGCGAGACTATCAGCAAGCCGCCATTACAAACTGGCTCAACAACAAAGGTCGAGGCACCTTTAAAATGGCCACAGGCAGTGGCAAAACCATCACATCCTTAGCGGCGGCGGCTCAGCTCTATAGGAAATGTCAAAGCCAAGGCCATCCCTTAAGAGCTTTAATCATTCTCTGCCCCTATCGCCACCTCGTCACCCAATGGGAGCGAGAGGCCCGTAAATTTGGTCTGGCCCCCATTCTGGCCTTTGAAAGTTCAAAACGCTGGCAGGGAGAGCTGCAACAGCAACTCATTGCGCTCAATGGTCAGCGACAGCCCTTTTTGACCTTGATCACCACCAATGCCACCTTGCTTCGCGATAGCTTGCAGTCCCAAATCCCCTTTTTCCCACCCATGACATTGATCATTGGTGATGAAGCCCACAACCTCGGTGCCCCCCACATCGAAGCCAAGCTTCCTGTCCAGGCTCCCCTGCGGCTCGCTCTTTCTGCCACCCCAGAGCGCCACCTGGATGACCTGGGCACAGAGGCCATCTTTCGCTATTTTGGCCCGGTGCTTCTGCCAGAATTCACCCTCGCGGATGCGATCCAGGCGGGTGCCTTGGTTCCCTACCACTACCATCCTATTTTGGTGGAGCTGACGGAGGAAGAAGCAGAGCGCTATGCCAAGCTCAGCTCTAAAATTGGCCAGATGCTCGCCATGGGGGAAGAGGGAGAAGGTGGCGAATTTCTCTCATCCCTGCTCATTCAGCGGGGGCGACTCTTGAGTTCAGCGGTGAATAAGTTGGAGGCCCTGCGATCGCTCATGACAGAGCCCCTGCCCAACGGCGGCAGTCGCCTAGGCAACTCCCACAGCCTTTTCTACTGTGGCGATGGAACGATCTCACCTGCTGCGCTTCAGCAACTATTCCCCAATGCACCACCCCCTACCGAGCCCCGTCGCCAGCTTGATATTGTGCTAGAGATGCTGGAACAACTGGGGTATCGGGCTAGGGCCTACACTGCTGAGACCTCCCTGGGCGATCGCAATAATCTCCACTACACCTTTGCAAAAGGCCTGATTCAGGGCCTCGTCGCCATGCGCTGCCTGGATGAGGGCGTAGATATTCCAGCCATTGAAACCGCCGTCATCTTGGCCAGCAGCAGCAATCCCCGCCAGTTTATCCAGCGGCGAGGGCGTATCCTGCGCAAGTCCCCCGGCAAGACCCAAGCGGAGTTGTTCGACATGATCGTCGTCCCTCCAGCCCTCGGTCGCAAAACTCGTCAAGTTGAGCGCAATTTGCTGCGCAAGGAGCTGACTCGCTTTGTGGAGTTTGCCGACTTAGCCCTCAATGCCGGGGAAGCCAGGGCCAAGCTTTACGGATTGCAACAACAGTATGGGCTATTAGATCTTTGATTTCGTGGGAAAATGGCTGCCGTAACGTTATTGCTGCATCAGTGTTGCCACCCCGCTATGGACAACAGTCCGTCTCAGCCCAATCTTCAGCAAAGTATTGAAGAACCGATAAACACAGCGCCTCCAGAAGTCCAAATGATTCTGCGAGCCATCATCCGCGCCGAAAAAGACAACCTTCACTTGAAGAAGACGCGGGTCAAAGGCGACATTCTCAAAATCATCAAGACCGCCATCCAGTAATCCCCGATGAAGCTGATTTCGCTGAGCCTGCACAACTTCCGTCAGTTCTGGGGAGAGACCTGCCTCAACCTTGCGACCCAGCCGGAACAGAGTATTACGATCATCCATGGCAATAACGGGGCGGGTAAAACCACCCTGATGAATGCCTTTACCTGGGTGCTCTATAACCGTTTCAGTGCAGCCTTTGCCAGCGGTAGTTTGGTGAATAAACGGGCGATCGCGGAAGCCAGCCTCAGCGATGCCATCCCCTGTGCCGTAGAGTTCACCTTCGAGCACAACGGCAAGCTCTACGAAGCCCAGCGGGCCTGCACCGCGCTCAAGCGAGAAGATGGCAGTGCTGAAGAAAGTGCCAGCGAACTTCAACTCAAAATCGATGGGGTTCTCCAGCCCGAGGATGAAGCAGACAGTGCCCTAGAGCTGGTGCTCCCCGAAAGCCTGCACCGCTATTTCTTCTTTGACGGTGAGCGCATCGAACAGCTGGTGAAGTCTGAGAACCGCGCGGAAATGGCCCAGGCGATCAAAACGCTGATTAGCGTTGAAGTGCTAGATCGTGGCATTCGCCACCTCAACGAAGCCCGCAAGGAGCTGGAGCGAGAACTGCGAGACATTGGCGATGCAGAGACTAAAGAGCTTTTGGCCGAGAAGCGGGAGCGTGAGGGGACTATCGTTGACCAAGAGGGCAGCCGCATGCAAATTGCTGAAGAGCTGGAGCAGCAAGAGGCCCTGCGCCAAAAACTCACGGCTCAACTTCGAAATCTAGATAGTGTACGAGAGGTGCAGGAACGGCGTTTGCATCTCGAAAGCGAGCTAGAGGAGGCCGAGCGGCAGCTGGAATATAGCGAGACAAAGCTAAGGCGCTCCATCGCCGATCGCGGCCATGTGGTGTTCTTAAAAGATGCGATCGCCCAGTTCAATGCTTTTTCTGCCGAGCTGCGTCAGCGGGGTGAGCTACCCGCTGGGATCAAACATCAATTTGTCCAAGATCTATTGGACCAGGGCCACTGTATCTGCGGTACACCGCTGGAGTCCGACAGCTCCCCCCGGCAAAAGGTCGAGACCTGGCTCAATCGTTCCGGCCTGTTGGACGTGGAAGAATCCGTCATTCGCATGGGCGGCGAAGTGGATGCCTTGGAGCGTCAAATCCCAGAATTCTGGGCAGAGCTGGATCAAGAGCAGGGCAGCATCGAAAACTGGCGGCGGAGAATCTCTCGGTTGCAAGATCAACTGAGTGACATCCGTAGTTTGCTACGAGGCAATGAAGACACCAATGTTCAAGGCATTGAAAAGCGCCTGGAGGAGATTGAAAAACGCAAGGTTGATCTCAGCCGGGCCGATGGCCGCTGCCAGCAGCTCTTAGAAACCGCCGAAAACTCGATTCGACAGCTCAACCGGCAAATCAAAGATCAGCGGCTCAAAGGAAGAGAGCAAAAGTTAGCCAAGCGTCGGGTAGAAGCCACATTGGATGCTATTGAACGGCTAGAAGAAGTGAGGCGGCGGGTGGACTTTCAGTTTCGCTCGGTACTGGAACAAAAGGTGCGGGAGATTTTCAGCCAAATTTCTTTTACCCCCTACCTGCCGGTCCTGACCGAAGAGTACGAGCTACGGCTTGTGGATCGCAGCGGCGGCACTGAGACCATCGTCCCAGCCTCCACCGGAGAAAACCAGATCCTCAGTTTGGCCTTCATTGGCGGCGTCATTGATCGCGTTCGCGCCTGGGCTGAAAGCCATGGCTGGTTGGGGATGGATGGCAATACCTTACCCATGGTGATGGATTCTCCCTTTGGTAGCTTGGATGAGCTGAACCGACGCAATGTGGCCCAGGCGATCGCTCAGCTAGGTGATCAAATCGTGATTATGGTGAGCAAAACCCAATGGCGGGGAGAAGTGGCGACGGAAATCGCCCAGTTTGTCGGCCAGGAGTACGTCTTGACCTACAACTCTCCCAAGGACGATTGCGAGGAAGATGCGATCGTCCTAGACAGCGGTGAATATTCCCTCGTTCGCCGTAGTCCCAGCGGATTTGAATGGACCGAAATTGTTGAAGTCGGAGACCAATAGCCATGGCCTTAGCCAGAATTTACGTTGAAGAAAGCCGAGCTGAGTTTGTCCGCTTCTTACGCAGCTCACCGGAAATGGCTGGGATCTTTCCAAACTATGCCAGCGTTGTGGCGTTTGCTGCTGCGATTGGTTTCCGGTATCGCAAGCGCATTTCAGTGCAAAAAGGCTCCCGCAAAGACCCTGATCCAGTGCCCCAAGAACAGTTTGGTGAGAAACTGCGGCTGATGGACTTGATTGCTGTCTTGGACAGTCAGGATGCCAACTTACTGGCGCAAGATGAAATAAACCGCAACCAGCGGGCGCTGATTTTTCAGGAATATTGCAATGGTGGTTTAGAAATTTTAGAAGAGCGACTGCAAGGCAGCGGCGATAAGTTTAATCAGTTGATCCTACTGCTACAGCTAGAGCGCCAAGAGACCGTTTTAGATGAAAATGCCCTCGATTTTCTCCAGGCATAGCGTAGGTTTGAAATCCATTAGTAAGGAGGTAGGCCAGTTGCGACTGAGTTCACGCTTTGCTAGGGCAAGCTCAGCTTTTCTTGCCAAACCGCTGCTGCAAATCTTCCAGGCTTGCGGGCTTCGAAGCCGACTGCCCCTGAGACGAAGACCTCTGGGGCTTCGGCCCCTTACGCGGCTTGGGGCGATTGCTTGATGGCTGGGGCTTGCCGGGACGGCTGGTGCTCGCCCGATTTGCCCCGGCGCTTCCAGCCCCACTTGTTCCCGCAACTGCTTTAATCGATAGGCCAATACGCTTTAGTTTTACATCTACCTCCATCACCTTGACCTTCACGACCTGCCCGACCTTCACCACTTCCTTGGGGTCACTGACAAAGCGGTTGGCCAGCTGGGAAACATGAACTAAACCATCTTGGTGAACGCCCACATCTACAAAAGCTCCGAAGTTGGCAACATTAGTGACAATGCCCTCTAGCTCCATGCCTTCGCTCAGGTCTGTGATTTCGTTAATGCCTTCCTTGAACTGGGCTGAAGTGAACTGGGCGCGAGGGTCACGACCCGGCTTTTCCAGTTCTTCCAGAATGTCTCGCAGGGTTGGCTCACCAACCGAATCGGTGACGTAGCGCTTTAGCTCGATGCGATCCACCTCCAAGGCTTTGAGCGCGGCTGCGGATTTGGCATCAGCGCCTTGGTCTTTGAGGATGGTTTCGACAATGCCATAGCTCTCGGGGTGAACTGCGGTGTTATCCAGCGGGTTCTTGCCGTTGCGAATGCGGAGGAAGCCCGCGCATTGCTCGTAGGCTTTGGGGCCGAGCTTGGCGACTTTGAGCAGTTGGCGACGGCTGGTGAAGATGCCGTTTTCGTTGCGGTAGCTGACGATGTTGTTGGCGATCGCCCCCGTTACCCCAGACACGTAAGTCAGCAGTTCCTTAGAAGCTGTATTGAGGTCAACCCCCACATAGTTAACACAGCTCTCCACCGTCTCCGCCAGCTTTTGCTTCAGCAACTTCTGGTCCACATCATGCTGATACTGACCCACGCCAATAGATTTGGGATCAAGCTTTACCAGCTCTGCCAGGGGATCTTGCAAGCGACGACCAATGCTGATGGCCCCGCGCACCGTGATGTCCAGGTCTGGGAATTCCTCAATCGCCACTTCGCTAGCCGAATAGATCGAAGCCCCGGACTCATTCACCATTACCTTCGTTGGCTTCTGCTGGCCTTCCTTTAGCTCTAGTTGCTGAAACACCTCTGCCACAAAGGCATCGGTTTCACGACTGGCCGTGCCGTTCCCGATCGCAATCAGCCCGATCTTATGTTGCTCAATCAACTGCTTTAGCGTTTGCCCCGCCTGGGCTCGCTGCCCCGCCCCGGTATGGGGAAAGATCGCCTCATAGGCCAAATACTTCCCCGTCTGGTCAATCACCGCCACCTTGCAGCCCGTGCGGAAGCCAGGGTCGATCGCCAAGGTCGGTTTCATCCCCGCTGGAGCCGACAGCAATAGATCCCGCAGGTTGGCTTCAAAGGTCTTAATCGACTCAATATCAGCCCATTCCTTTTTCTCCCCAATCACCCCCTTCACCAGGGTTGCCTTCATTAACCGTTTGAAGGCATCCCGCACCACCGCCTGGTAGAAACCGCGCACCGCCGAAGCATTGCTGCGAATCACCTGATCTTCCAAATAGCCCAGCACATAGTCCTCATCAAAATCCAAAGCCATGGTCAGTACGCCTTCGCTCTGGCCGCGCAGCAGGGCGAGGAGATTATGGGAAGCAATGGATTTCACCGCCCGGCTGTACTTCCGATAGGTCTCAAACTTGGTACTGCCCTCGGGAAAGTTCTTTTTAATCTTCGACGTGAACTCGCCATGGCGTAGCAAATGCTCTCGAATCCAAGCCCGCAGTTCTGCCTGCTCAGCAATACCTTCTGCCAGAATGTCTGATGCGCCCTGAAGCGCTTCGTCTGCTGTCTTTACCGCTTTCTCAGGGTCAACATATTTCTGGGCCTCACCATTCAGGTCAGCTTGGGGAGATTGCCTTATGTTTAGCCCTTCCAACCAATCTGCTAGGGGTTGTAGTCCTTTCTCCCTGGCCATAGTTGCTTTGGTGCGGCGCTTCTGCTTGTAGGGCAGGTAGAGGTCTTCCAGTTCGGTCTTTTGGTCGCAGGCTTCAATTTTGGCTTGGAGTTCGGGGGTGAGCTTGTCTTGGTCGGCGATCGCTTTAAGGATGCTTTGCTTGCGATCGCTCAGCTCCGTCAAATAGCCCTGGCGCTCCTGAATCTGCCGCAGCTGAATTTCATTCAGCTCTCCCGTCCGCTCCTTGCGATAGCGCGCCACAAAGGGAATGGTGCCTCCCTCGGCGAATAGTTCCAGGGCATTTTGCACCTGAGCGGGCCGAATGTTCAGTTCCTGGGCAATTTGAGCAATGAAGGGAGAGATGGCTTGGGACATGGCTAGGGATCGCTGCGGGGCCGCTAATGACTATAGCCGAAGCGACAACCCAAGGGTTGAGCATAACCGAGACTCAACCTGCGAAACTCCTCACAATATTTACATCAGCAGCAACCATCACCTTCCGTCGGCCAACCTGATTTGGATGACACCCATAATTTACAACAAGAAACCCTGAATCTCCTGAATCAGCCAATTCGCTTCATTTCGCCGACATTGCGCCAATATTCGATAGTCTTCGTCCTCTGTTTGCAATATTAAATCTCGAATTGAACCTGGCTCAATCTCCAATGACAGTTGAAAATTATGCTGCACTGATTGAACATGAAAAATCGAGTTGAGACTGGAATTTGATCGTTGATGCGTTTTAATTTTCTTCCTGAAAATCTTCTTGTATTTCCTAATATTGATGCTTTCATTCTCTTTTTGAATCTGGAATTCTGAGCTTGAAACTTTCCACAATCCAGCAATTGCAGCAAATGATCCAATGATAAAGACAATTAGTGCAAAAATCAGCAAACGCATTATATTCGAAGAATTATTAAAGATAGAATCTGGTCCATAGACTAACTCATAAATTCGAGAAGCCTGAATCCAAAATAGCCAGAAGAAGAAGGCTGATATAATAATTGGAAATATTCCGAGAATAGATCCTGGCGTAATTATTTTAAAGGTCGTTTTACTAAACCTTATTTGATTCCTGATCTTCTCTGGCTTTTGGATCGGAGAGATAGGATTGCTAATCGTTCGTGATGGAAGGCCTTGAGTTAAGAAATCTAAGGCTTGCTGTGCAGAGGCAGGTCTATCTTTGAAATCTGGCTCAGTCAGACTCGTCAGCCATGAATGTAATTGCTCAGAAATGTTGACGAGATCGCTAAACCTCAGTCTCATCTTGTCTTGAGGAAGATTTGCTGGCGGAACTCCTGAGAGCAAATGAATCAAGGTTGCACCTAAAGCATACAGATCAGAACTAGGAACAGCCCGTCCTCCAAATTGTTCAATGGGTGTGTAGCCATAGGTCCCAACAACGGTGAAGGTTGAGCCTTCCATTGGAGCTTTATCTTGAACCGCTCCTAAATCAATCAAGTAGATTTCCCCATCTGTACCCCAGATTAAATTGCTGGGTTTTATATCTCGATGTAAAACAGCGGGGTGTAACTGGTGGAGATAAATCAGTATCTCCAGAATTTCAGTAGCAATTCTTTTGATCTCTTCTTCAGAAAAGCGCTTGCCTTGGTTAATCAGATCTCTTAGGCAAGTTCCTGGGATGTAGGCTTGAACCAGCCCCAGCCACATATTCTGCCCATCTAAATCAAAGCAATCTCGGAACACAGGCAACCGAGGATGGTCTAATTGCTCCACCATCATCCCCTCTCGCTCAAATAACTTGAGCTGCTGCCAATCGGCTTCTCCCTCAAAGGCTAAAAGCTTAACAATTACCGTCTCTGACGGGCTTTTCTGTAGATCTAAGGCTTTCCAAGTCTGGCGACCGGCATTGTGACCAAGCTTGGTACATAGCTGATAGCGATCGCGCAATATCTCTTGAGGTTGAAGTGATACACCAGCCATGTGAAGTCTTTTAAGATGGACGTGGGGAAAAGAGCGTGCGATGAAACTATATGTGTTTCCCTAGGTTACCCAGAGGGAGCTTGCTTCCTCGTTTTCCGAACGATGCAGTGAGATATTACAGGGGAAGGGGGCAGCGACAAGTCTGCAAGGACTAAAGTTTATTGCCCTGTGAACCTCTCCAGCAGATTTCCCCCTCAGGAGGTGGCAGGGGTGGGTCGGTCTTGCACTGGCTCCACAGCAAAGCTCTGTCAGCGACTCGTCTTTCTCTTAGTTTCCAATCATGTCGAAGCGCGAAGAAGCATACGCAGTCCTATCCAAAATTTACAATCGATATCGAAAAAGATATCGAGGAAATTCCTATGACTCTCAGCAAATGTGCCTGATGTGGTCAACTTATAATCCCCCTGATATCGTCGAGGGAACTGCCCCCTTTCTTGATATCGAAAAAGCTTTTCAGATTTCGCTTACTGATGAGGAAGCATTTGACATGTACAACATGACTTTAGATGAGGCTGTCAGCAAAATACTTGAACTTAAGGCAAGCCAATAACTAGTTTCTGCTCACTATGGCTAAGTCTAAGCGAGCCCACACCCCCTCGATCATTACGAGAAAGTGCGTCCGCCAACGCCTGTTAGACCCAGTTGCGGTTGACGGCGCAGCCCCCCGTTTTTACTGAAGCTGAGGCCTTTCAGTACCTTCTTGTCGTTGAAAGGCCATAAATGGCTGATTATTGAAATCGCCCCCCAGCAAGAGAATATCGTTTGTGCCATCAGAAGCAGGAGCCAGCATCACATTAAACGACTCAGCATCTCCCATGGGCTCACCGTCTCTTTCGTGAAAAAAGACCACATGGGGGTTGCCATCATGTTCAATGAGAATAAAAGGAAATTCTTCTCCTCCAAAACCCATCAAGCCAGCCATATAAATCTGCTTGTCTGCTAACGATTCCTCATACTTCTCAGGGATCTCAAGGGTCATTTCAGGTTGATCTTGAAAATAGACTTGCCCCATTGCATCAACCTTTGAAAGCTTTTGCTCATCTGATATCAATCGCTTGCTAAGCTCTGCGTCAAGCCTCCAGATGCCTGCCAAACGTGATGCCACAACGTTCTGTTTGTTGGGCTGAATCACCAGTTCCCCCGCATGGGAAGAAAAGGAAAGCGCGGCTACAAGGGCCAGCGCAAGGGGAAATGCTCGCATTAGATTTTTTTTCATGGTGCTATCTATTGTGTGAATCCAAACATATAAATATCCTTAGGTTACTGCCTGCTAAAAGGGAGCACATCAGTAAAATATGGGATAGCTCAGCAGGAACTTAATGCTCCATTTGAAGCAGATTAATCAAATACAGCGATGAGTTCTTATGGCCAAGTGGTTCAGCTAACGGGGCTTTTGAGATGACCGAAAATCGCCATAAATCTAGCAATCTGGCTCTGGTGAGGATGACGGCTTGCGGGCAGGAGAAGAGCATCCACCGGAGGGATGCAAAGCCATCGACAGGAGATGAGCGAGGCGGAAGCATTCATCTCTCCCTCAGCACCTAGCAAAAATCAGAGATCTCATTGACAATAAAGAACGTGATCCGGCTTTTACCCCCAAACAGCATGACTCTGCCCGACCTGGAAATCTCCGCACCCACTGTCCAAACGAATGGCCTTGGACAAATCAAGCGCATCGCCATGGCATTGCTAATCCCCCTGCTGGCAGCGGTTTGGCTCTTACTCGGAGCTCAGGGCACAGCCATGGCAGTGGGTTGGACCTTGGACTATACCTACTCGGAAATTAGCGATCAGGACTTCACTGGCCAAGATCTCCATGCCGCGAGCTTTGCCGGTGCCCAGGCGCGCCGTAGCGATTTTACGGGCGCGGATATGAGTAGCGCGATCATGACCAAGGGCAATTTCCTAGAAGCCAATTTCACTGGGGCGAATCTCACCAATGCGTTGATGGATCGGGTGGCGCTTCAGGGGGCTGATTTGACTGATGCGATCGTTGAGGGTGCAACCACCTCAACGACATCGTTCTTGGATGTCACCATTACGGGCGCAGACTTTACCGATGCAATTTTGGACCGGCTTCAGGTGGCTAACCTTTGTAAGCGCGCAGAGGGTGTAAATCCCACAACGGGCGTTGCCACGCGGGATAGCTTGGGTTGCAGAGATTAGAGGCAACCGTCATTAGCATTGTAGGTTGGGTTGAAGAATGAAACCCAACGGGGCAAATGCCAAAACCTCAGCCTTGTTGGGTTTCGGAAGCCTCAACCCAACCTACGCAATCCCCATCCCTTCCAAATCCCGAATGGCATCCCAAGCCAAGACGGCCTGCAAAATCTCATCATGGCCTTGAGTATTGGGATGCAGACCATCGGCACAAAGGCGAGCCTCACACCACAGCTCTCCCCGGCTGACCCACTGCTCAAACAGATCTAAATAGGGAATCCTTCGCGACTCGCAAGCTTTGCGGGTCGCTTCTTTATATCTGCGCTGCTGCTCGTGGTTGTAGTAGAAACAATCCATGAAGGGCATCTTGGCTTCGCTGACTGGGGTCATGCCTACGAAGTAGACCGGAGCCAGGCGCTGGGATTGTTCGAGGAGCTGGGCGATCGCCACCTCAAACCTCTCAAAGCTTAAATAATTTCGGCCCCCCACTCGACCTAGCTGAGCCGAATCATTCACCCCCACCGACAAAATAATCCCATCGGGCGTTTGATTGCGTAACTCACCGCGCTGGGCAAATTCGGCCTCTAGCCGCTTTGTCACCTGTATCACCCCATCGCCCCGCACGCCCAGGTTGTAGAGCACGGGAGCTACGGAACAACTATTGGGCATCAAGCCCTGGCCCATCCAGCGCCGACGTAGCCGCTCCGCCCAGCCACCCAGCTCCGGGTCACCATAGCCATAAACAACGCTATCCCCCAAGGCCACTAGCTTTGGGGGCTGCCGCACCGGGGCATCGACTGATGCGATCGCAGGTGCGGGACTAGCAGCATTGCCAGAAGCACTGTTCGTCGAATCACCAGGGAAAGTTGTTTGCATGGAGCCTCCCAAAAGCAGTCACAGCCGAGTGAGTGCTAGGTACCTGTGCCCTAACGCTATCACTCCCCTACGTCTGTTGCAATCCGTTACATCTAGCGCGGAAACCGGCTAAGTCAAGGTTCGGCCATCCGATGGCTAAAGCGGGAAACCCCTGTAATTCGGGGGATTCCAGAGAACAGAGCTGCTCCTTAGAATGGAAGCAACATTAGTTCGGCCGATGAATGGCCAGGAGCTGCCCATGCCCATCAAGGACGATCCGCGTAAGCCACGCCGCTTTACAATCGGCAATTTGTTCCTGCCCATTGCAGGCCTGTTCTTCGCCGCCAATATCTTTCTGCCCTCCCTATTAGGGCCTCAGATTCAGCGCGTTCCCTACAGTCTATTTATTGACCAGGTGAACGACGGCGAAGTCGCTCGCGCCTCCGTCGGCCAAAACGAAATCCGCTATCAGCTTAGGGGCGAAGCGAGCGAAGCCGCCCTCAACGATGACATGGGGGCCGAGAATCCTGGCCAAGTGCTGAGCACTACGCCCATCTTCGACATGGAACTGCCCCAGCGCCTTGAAGACCATGGCGTTGAATTCGCCGCCATGCCCCCCCCCAAGAATCGCTGGTTCACGACCCTTCTGAGCTGGGTCATTCCCCCCTTAATCTTTGTTGGCCTATTCCAGTTCTTCGCCAATCGCGGCGGCGGTGCTGGCGGAGCCCAGGGGGCCATGTCCTTCACCCGCAGCAAGGCCAAGGTCTATGTGGAAGGTGACGACACCAAAACCACCTTTGCTGATGTGGCCGGCGTGGAAGAAGCCAAGACCGAACTGACGGAAATCGTTGACTTCCTCAAAACCCCAGAACGCTATAACGCCATTGGTGCACGCATTCCCAAAGGCGTCTTGCTCGTCGGCCCTCCCGGTACCGGCAAAACCCTGATGGCCAAGGCCGTTGCGGGTGAAGCAGGCGTACCTTTCTTCAGCATCTCTGGTTCCGAGTTCGTCGAGCTATTCGTCGGTGCTGGCGCCTCCCGCGTCCGCGATCTGTTCGAGCAGGCCAAGAAAAAAGCGCCCTGCATCATCTTTATCGATGAGCTGGATGCCATTGGTAAGTCCCGTGCTAGTTCCGGCATGTTTGGCGGCAACGATGAGCGGGAACAAACCCTTAACCAGTTGCTGACGGAGATGGATGGCTTTGCCGCTGGTGACGCCACTGTCATCGTTCTCGCTGCCACCAACCGCCCTGAGTCCTTGGATGCGGCTCTCCTGCGCCCCGGTCGCTTTGACCGTCAGGTCTTGGTGGACCGCCCTGATCTGTCGGGCCGGACTGAGATTCTTGAAATTTATGCCCGCAAGGTCAAGCTGAGCGAAGGCGTGGATATTAAAGCGATCGCCACTCGCACCCCCGGCTTCGCCGGTGCGGACCTCGCCAACCTGGTCAACGAAGCGGCCCTCCTCGCCGCCCGTGCCAAGCGCACCACCGTGGACCAAGCGGACTTTAACGAAGCGATCGAGCGGGTCGTTGCAGGCCTAGAGAAAAAGAGCCGCGTCCTCAACGAACAGGAAAAGACCATCGTGGCTTACCACGAAGTTGGCCATGCCATCGTCGGAGCCCTGATGCCTGGCGGCGGTAAGGTTGCCAAAATCTCCATCGTGCCCAGAGGCATGGCGGCCCTAGGCTACACCCTGCAAATGCCTACGGAAGATCGCTTCCTGATGAACCAGGGAGAACTCAACGGCCAAATCGCCACCCTCCTGGGCGGTCGCTCCGCTGAGGAAGTCGTCTTCAATAGCATCACCACCGGCGCTGCCAACGACCTCCAGCGAGCCACGGACCTAGCCGAACGCATGGTTACCACCTACGGAATGAGCGAAGTCCTGGGCCCCCTCGCCTACGAGAAGGGCGGCGGCAATAACTTCCTTGGCCAGGAAGGTGCCAATCCCCGCCGTCAGGTGAGCGATGAAACGGCCAAGGCGATCGATGCCGAGGTCAAAGACATCGTCGAGCAGGCTCACAACCAAGCCCGAGCCATCCTCAACAACAACCGTGACCTGCTGGAAACCATTGCCCAGCAGATCCTGGAAACTGAGGTAATTGAGGGCGACAAGCTCCAAGACCTGCTCAACCAGGCTCAGATGCCAGAATTAGCCGCAGCTTAAGTTCACGGGAAGACTGCTCTTCCCTGATAACTCATGGCTCAATTAAGCCCCGTTCTCTGGATTTACCGGAGGGCGGGGCTTCAATTTAGGCATTTTCTCTAAAATCACCAGGATCTAAAGAGAGCTATTCAGCACACGTAAACTAAGGGGCTCTTCGTAATACCAACTAGCCAAAAAATCGGCACAATAAGTCATCGTCTTTCTCTAATGTTGAATTGATGAGTATCTAAAGACCTAAGAGGAGAATTAAAAGCACGGAAAATAAATTTGAAATCCATATCGTCCAAAGTAAAATTTACGACTTAAAACCCCAGTTCTGAGTAAAAAAGGTCAAGGGAAAATATGAAATTACGACTTTTTATACCCTGTATTATTCAAGCTCTGAGGAACTTCCGTAGCTAGTCAGGACTTCTTTCCTGATTCTCTACAAGCCTCTAGAAACCTGTGATTAACCTCATAGCTTTAGCGCTATGGACTGTTCCTCTTGATGCCGATTACTGCATTGATAACGCCTGGGAATTTCCATCGCCCTATGGGGCAGCACCATCGCTGAACTGCTGTTTTCCATTGAAAGTTAATTCCCTTTCGGAGAACTAAAGTTCCATTGAACAAATGGTTCGTGCGATGTCATCCTCCAACTCATTGGTGCATTAGCAGTATGGAATCTAATCCTTTCAAAAAGAATCTCGATATCCTCGCCCGTCGCTGGCCCATTGCAGCAGCGGTGTTTGGCTCTTCGATGGGACTTGCGGCAGTGGGCGCTTCTATGCAAAAGCCTGTCTTTACTGCCAGTGGAGACCTGCTATTCGAAGTGGATCGAACATCCACCGTTCTCCAGGATGGCAATCTTGGCTCGGGGAAATCCTTAATCAAGCAGGCTAGCTCGCTCAATACCCAATCGATCATTCTTCAGTCCAATCCGATTATTGAAAAAGCGATCGCCCGCTTAGAGCTCAGCGATGAAAACGGCAATCCTCTCCCCGCCACCGCCATTCGCAACAACCTCGAAATTGAAGCCGTTGCGGGGACGGACGTCCTGCGCGTCGGCTACAACAGCGACGATGCAGACTTTGCCACCAATATCGTTAATGCGGTAATGCAGGTCTATATTGAAAACAACATTATTGAAAATCGCTCGGGAACCCGAGCTGCCAGGGAATTTATATCCGCCCAGCTCCTCCAAAGTGAGCAAGAGGTCACCCAAGCTGCTGAGGCTCTACGCCAGTTCCGCACTGAAAATAAAGTTGTCTCGCTTAAGGAAGAATCCACCAGTCTCGTCAACCTGATCAGCCAGCTCAACGGACAAATCACCGAGCTCCAGTCTCAAATGTTGGACTCTGGAGCCAGGATTGAGGCGCTGCGCAAAAAGGCTGGCTTTGATAGCCAAAGAGCAATTGTGCTCAGCAATCTCAATAAATCCGAAGGCGTTCAAGAGGCACTGCGCCAGTATCTGACTGCACAGCAACAACTCGTCATTGCCCGTAACACCTACACCGAAGCGAGCCCTCAAGTCACTGCTCTAATACGAGAAGAGACCTCCCTCCAGGCCTTACTCCAAAGCAGAGTTGTCGAGATTGCTGGCACAAACGCCGGTTCCATTGAGCTAGGCATGTTGCAAATGAGTGACCTCCAGAAGGAGCTCGCTGGCAATATGGCTCAATTAGAGGTCAACCGCCAAGGTCTCCAGGAGCAGGTTCGCTCCCTCACTGAGTCACGCGAGATTTACCGCACCCAGGCCAGTCGCATTCCCACTTTGGAAACCCGTCAGCAGGAGTTGCAGCGTAAACTGACTGCCGCTCAAGGAACCTATGAGAACCTACTCAGCAGCCTTCAGGAAGTTCAGGTCGCTGAGAACCGCACCCTGGCCAATGCTCGCATTATCCAAGACGCCGCTGCTCCCGATACAGCCAGTCTTAATAAGCGAAACCTAATCCTAGCCGCTGGTGCATTCTTAGGCCTGTCCCTGGGTGTTGCCGCAGCGCTGCTGATCGATATTCTGGATCGCTCCCTCAAGACAATCTCCGATGTCAAAGAGATGTTTGGCTATCCCCTGGTTGGCTTAATCCCCAAATATGCGACGCTGGGTGACTCTGGAACTGAGAGCAATCCAGATAGCGTCTCCCGTCGCATCATTATGGCCAACTCACCTCGCTCTGTGGTCAATGAGTCCTACCAGATGCTCCGGGCGAATCTCAAGTTCCTCAGCTCCGACAAAGAGCTACAAAGTCTGGTCATCAGCAGCTCCGTCCCCGGTGAAGGGAAGTCCGAGGTCTCAGCGAACCTAGCTGCTGCCATGGCCCAAGTGGGACGACGCGTTCTCGTTGTGGATGCAGATCTACGCAGCCCCTCCCAGCATCACCTCTGGGGCATCACCAATGCAGCAGGCCTCAGCAATGTCATCGTGGGTCAAGTCAAACTTGAAACTGCGATTCAAAAGGTGACACCTCGCGTCTCGGTCCTCACGGCTGGCGTGGTTCCGCCCAACCCCCTCGCTCTGCTGGACTCCAAATGTATGGCCCAGCTCATCGCACTCTTTGCGAAACAATATGACTGCGTTATTTTTGATAGCCCTCCCCTAGCGGGGATGGCAGATGCAGCAGTCATTGGCAAGATGGCGGACGGGATACTGTTGGTGACCCAACCTGGCGTGGTTGATGTCAACAGCGCCAAGGTGGCCAAAACCATTCTGGAACGCTCAGCCCCGAACATCCTCGGCATCGTTGCGAACGGTGTGGATATGAGAAATACCTCCGAGGGCTACTTTTACCACGGCAAAGAATGGGAGTATCACGACGACCCCATGGCGAAAAAGAGCAATTCCCCCAGCGGCTTGCGCGACAAGCGCGATCGCGTCCTCAGCATGTCTGGCAACAAGCGCCGTTAAACCTAGTGCTCTAACATCGCTGGCAGCTCCGTTTCAGGCACCTATCATTGGCACTCACAAATAGGAGCAGTTTCATTGACTTAGACCCAGGGGTTGGGTCAGCCCCTAGCCCCTAGAATTTTGCGAGCATTCCGACCTCTAATACATCGTCCCCTTAGAGTGGCCAGCGGCGCATCCCGCTAGCCACGGCCTCTACCCTAACCTTCCACCTAACTCAGGCTTTATCTACTCAGGTCACCATGCAACTGCTTATTACCGGGGCCGCATCTTCCCGAGGCCAAGCAACCTTATCCGCAGCATTGGCGCAAGGTCACAGCGTCCATGCTGTTCTCTCTCCCACAGAAATCCAGCCCAGCAACATCAGCATCAGCATCCATCCCCATCTCACCTGGCTCAACGTCGACTGGCTTGAAGAGAGTGGCCAAGAAGGGATTTCTGCGCTCAAAGGCATTGATGCAGTCATTCACATCGATGAAGTTAGCAGTGGCCCCTTTGAACGGCACTACTTAGGCACAGTCCAAACCACCGAACGACTCATTCACGCCATGGTGCGCAATCGGGTGAGTCGTCTTATTTTGATGAGTTCTTTAGCTGTCTATAGCTACGAGCAGTTGGCCACAGATCAGCTCTTGGATGAAACAAGTTCCCTAGAATCTGCCCTGGAAACTCGCCCAGCCTATGTTCAAGCCAAGCTGATGCAGGAAGCGCTGCTCTTTAGTTTCCATCAGTGCTGGGGAGGTCAAGTCACCCTCTTGCGTCCTGGATTCAACTACAGTCCGCAGAAATTGTGGCAGCCCATTCTAGGCCTAGCCGATGGACTCCCCCAAGCAGAAGCAATCACAGATACCGCATCAATTCGCACCAGCCAAGCCAAACGTTACTGGCAAATCAGTCCCCAGGGCAGTTTGCCTTTGCTGTATGTAGAGCATTTTGCCAGCGCAGCGATCGCAGCTCTAAAGCCCATTGCCATTGGCGAGACGTTCAACTTAGTGGACGATCATTTGCCCAGTCGCATTGACTATGGCAAAGCCGTTGCGGACGTCATGGAAACTCCCCGAGCGATTCCGGTTCCCTGGGCCTTGGCCAAAGCAGCGGAGCAGATGCAGCGGCGCACCGGAATTTCACTACCGCGTTTACCCCGGAGCTTGAACCGACAGAAGCTGAATGCCAGTTTTAAGCCATTACGCTATAGCAATGTCAAAGCTAAGCGAATGCTGCAATGGCAACCCAATACCCACTGGCAGACTGTGCTGAGACAAGCTGAAGTGAGTTGCGTAGAGCCATTAGCAGAGCTGCTGGTTTCGCAGAAGTGATGCAGAAGCAGCTAAAAGCTGGCTTCTTCCCCTAGTCTTGCCTCTGGGTGGAACAGGGAGACGTGGGATAAAGCCTCAAATCGTAAGCAGACGAAAGAAGGAACCTGAGTTCATTAATCGCGGGTCCAGAGGACTTCACCGCCAGGTTTGTCGATCAGGCTGATGCCTTGAGCCTTGAGTTCGTCTCGGATGCGATCGGATTCCGCGTAGTCTTTGCTGGCCTTAGCCGCTTTGCGCTGGGCAATCATTGCTTCGATCGCGTCAGCATCCAGTCCATCAGTCGCAGTCGCATCAGCTTCAGCCACCAAGCCGAGGACATCAGCGAGGCTCACCAGTGTCTTCCACTGTTGTTGAAGCATCTGTTGGTTTCCTTGTAACTCGCCACCATGGGACAGAATATTGCCAACGCGGCGCAGCTCCTTTGCCAGCTCGAAGAGAACCGCCAGGGCCGCAGAGGTGTTAACGTCATCATCCATGACATCGTTGAAGCGATCGCAGATTTCCGCGAGCAAGTCCAAGTCAGCATTGATATCCCAGCCCAGTTGCTCACCAAACTGTTCTGCAAACAGTAAGCCTTCCTTGAGCGTATCCCAGCCATTGGCCGTGGCAGCGATCGCCTCCTCTGTAAAGTCAATGGGCTTGCGGTACTGGCCTTGAAGCAGGAAGAGGCGTAGCACCATGGGGTGAATACTGGCTTCATCCAGAGTCTTGCGAATGGTGGTGAAGTTGCCCAGGGATTTGGACATCTTCTCGCCGCCCACATTGACCATGCCGTTGTGGAGCCAGACGGTGGAAAGGGGTTTGCCCGTTACCGCTTCGGATTGGGCAATTTCATTTTCATGGTGGGGGAATTGCAGGTCAGCTCCGCCCATGTGGATATCGATGGTGTCGCCGAGGCGATCGCGCACCATGGCGGAGCATTCGATGTGCCAGCCAGGGCGACCATCGCCCCAAGGCGATTCCCAGAAGGGCTCGCCAGGTTTTGCTGCCTTCCAGAGAGCAAAATCAAAGGGATCTTGTTTTTTGGAGTCCTCAGTTGTGGCGGGAGCATCAACTCGGCCGCTGCGGCCTGCCTCCATGTCATCAAGCTTACGATTGGAGAGCTTGCCGTAGCCATCAAACTTGCGAACGCTAAAGTAAACATCCCCTTCGGATGCGTAGGCAACCTCTTGTTTCTCTAGATCATGAATGAGACGCTTGATGCCGTCCAGGGTGTGGGTCGCGCGAGGGTATTGGTCAGCTTCAAGGATGTTGAGGCGGGCCATGTCTTCCATATAGGCTCCGATGTATTTCTCGGAGACTTCCTCCATAGAGGACTTTTCGGTGAGGGCGCGTTTGAGGATTTTGTCGTCGATATCGGTGAAGTTCTGCACATAGGTGACATCGTTGCCGCGCCAGGTGAGGTAGCGGCGCAGAACGTCCCAAGCCACGTAGCAACGGGCATGGCCCAGGTGGCAGTAGTCGTATACGGTGACGCCGCAGCAGTACATTTTGACCTTGCCAGGTTCGAGGGGCTCGAAGGCTTCTTTTTTACGGGTCAGAGTGTTGTAAAGCTGGAGGGCCATGGGTTACGACGACGGCTTACGCGATGAAGATATGCATCGTTCATTGTAGGGGGTCGTCGGGGCAGTAGAACTCATTTCAAATCAGGCAGTTGCTCGGGGGCAGTAATAGCTGGATACTGCGCGGTTGACCGGGCTCCCGTGAGATCAAACCTCGCTCGGTGAGGGTTACGACCATTTGATGAACAGTCGGCGGGGTGACCTTGAAATAGCCCTGCATGTCACGTTCGGCTGGAGGCCTGCCATTGAGCTTGGTGTAGTAATGGATGAAGGCTAGGTATTGCCCCTGCTTCGTTGTGTATTCGGGAGTCATAGCGCCTTAGTGATGCAGAAAAGTCTTGAAAGCCTCGTTGTAGGGTGATTCTCACTGAGACCGAGATGACGAGGAGGGGTGAGATATGGCAGGCTCGAGTTCCTACACAAAGAGCATGGACCATGACCTCACCCGAACTCTATC
>CALECT010000138.1 GCA_937949725.1 uncultured Pseudanabaenaceae cyanobacterium | reverse complement strand
AAACGCAAGCGGTTCAGCAACTTCTTCAGCGGGAACAGTAGCCTCTCCCGGTAACCGCTCAACCAAACCAACCAACTCCCGCTCAAAGGTGACCTGGGCTCGATTGGTACGTCCACCAATAAACAGACTAGGCTTACCCTCGTCCGCCACAGCTAATGCCCAAACCTGAGCATGGGAGACGTAGCTCATCAACGTACTCACCATCAACAAACCAAAGCCTAGATAAACCCAGGGGATGCCAGGATCCGCCTTAATCTGCAAGCCCGTACTACCCACGATATCCACCAGGGTCACATTGATGCCATTCACCTCGGTGGCCATGCCACTACGCAAGCTACTAATCAACTTCCCATCATTGCCATACAGCAGTGCCGTTCCCTGCAAATCCTTGGCAATCAAGGACACCCCTTCACTCATGTCAGGCTTGGTCGGTAAGAACGTCCCCCAGAGCTTGCCTCGCCCTCCGGTATCCAAAAGCTGCATGGGCAATTGCAACACGGGGCTGTTATTCAGCCTCACCTGGGCAGCCCCTAAGCCCCAGTCAGCCTGGTAAAAGGTGACCCCCTTGTGACGTAGGGGCTTATTCACATGAATCGTCTGTCGATCCAGCTCATTTCCCTCGGGGTCCACCACTGAGAGATCGGAATAGAATTGGTCGATAGTGCCATTGGGGGTGTAGTCGATCCAAAAACGATTCACCTTCACGCCCCAGTCCTTCGGAATCTGAGGACCAGACCAAGGGCCCGCATCAAAAATATTTTGCACGCGGAAGGTCTCTCCCCCCGTCACCATTTCCTGGGCAAAGAAGCCCGTCAGCCCACCCCAAATAGCTCCCCCCAGAATGATCAGCATGCTGGCATGGACGATGATGGGGCCAATGCGCCCAGCTAAGCCTTTGCGGGCGTAGAGGCGATCGCCCTCCTGAAAAACCTGATAACGTCGCTGCTCCAGCAACTTCGCGAACTGACTCAGGCCATCGCCCTGTGCTGCATCCGGCAGATTGAGCTGAGTACTCAAAGCCAGCTTCTGGAACTGCCGAGGCTTTTCATAGTATTTCCAACGCCGCGCCACCTTCAGCGCTGGAAGCTGATGGGTAAATGTACAAGCCGTCAAACTTGCCCCAAACAAAATCAGCAGCGCGTAAAACCAACTGGTGCGATAGACATGGTCCAATCCCAGTGTCAGCAGCACCTTCCAGTTCAAGAAGCCAAATAACGCCGGGTCTTCAGGATAATTCTCCTGGTAAAACGCCAAGCCCTGACCCTGCTCAATCACCGTGCCAGAGATACTAAACAGCGCAATCAGCAGCAGCAGCACGATCGCCAACTTCAAGTTCGCAATCACCGGCAGTACATTACGCCGCAGCCACCGGCCAGCCCGAAGCAAAGGATTGATCGCAGCAGCATCTTGAGCCATAAAACAAACAGTCGAGGCACCCCCGACAACGCAACAAAGATCAAAATCAAAACCGTAGGGGACATGGCAGTGCCGTGACCGCCCTAGCCCAATCTGCCAATTAAACGGTCGGAAACAACCGAGTCAGCAGCGAGAACAAACCAAAACCAATCAGCAAAACACCGCTCACCGGGTTAATCCAACCGGACCACTGCCGCAGAGAAAGTAAGCGCTTCAGACTCCCCGCAAAAATCCCTGCCAGAATCAGCGGCGACACATAGCCCAGGGCATAACAGAGCAGCAAAGCTCCGCCCAACAGAGGATTGCCTGACTTCGAGATCCAGGCCAGCAATGTCGCCAACACCGGCGTACTGCAAGGAGATGCAATCAAACCAAAGGTAACCCCCAAGGCATAAGCTCGAATTCCCTTGGGCCAATTTTCTGGAACTTGAAGATTCAAGCCTGGCAAACGCAGAGGAACCACTTCCAACAGGTTGAGGCCCATGAGAATGGCGATCGCGCTCACCACAATCGGCAGCCCAACACCCACCTGGCCATAAACTCGCCCCAGCAGCGCAGCCCCCATACCCAAGAGCGTCAGCATCGTCGCGAGACCCGCTGCAAACCACAGAGACTGCCGTGCAGTCTGCCAGCGGCTGGGCGATTCTCCTTCCACAGAGGCTCCATAGCCGCCCATATAGCCCAAGGTAATCGGCAGCATGGACAACATGCAGGGCGTCAGGCTGGTCAGCAACCCCGCCCCCAACATCACCAAGATGCTCGTGACTGAGAGGTGATCGAGCTGCTGGGTCACCAAGCTATTGGCCCAACGCTCCAAGTTATAAAGTTGCGTTTGCAGCACTTCCACAGGTGAGTTGGCCCAACCAGGAGCCACAAAAAATGGGACCGAAGCCAAAGCCTCTATCCCATCTTAAGTCTTGTAAAGCCCCTGCGGGGGACATCACCTTACAGCGCCCTAGGCTGAACCACTACTAGTCAGGCTGAAGCGAAGTCAGAGAGAGTGCGCGATGCCTAAATCCCCTAGCGCAGCGCCAGCCGCTTACGCTTACGTTCCACAATATCCGTAACTTCAGCCTCACTGCTTTCCCGCGCCACCCGAATCAATAAGCCAGCAGCCATCAAACTAGCAATCACGGAATTACCGCCATAGCTAAACAACGGAAAAGGCAATCCAGTCGTGGGCAACGATCCGGTGGCCACAGCTACGTTCAGAATCGCTTGACCAATCAGCAAGGTCACTGCACCAATGGCAATCAGTTGGTGCACATTGCGCTCGGCACGGAGCGCAATCCGGAGCCCCATAGTGGCATAAATCGCCAACATTGAAAGAACTACCAAACAACCAATAAATCCAAACTCTTCCGCAAACACGGCCATAATGAAATCGGTGTACTGAATTGGCAACCAGAACATCTTTTGCTGGGACATGCCAAAACCACTGCCCGTCAACCCACCGGAACCGATCGCCATCAAACTCTGCACCAACTGATAACCATTGCCCTGGGGGTCTTGCCAAGGATCCAAAAAATTAGTCATCCGCAACCATTGGTATGCATTACGGCTGACGCTAATCACCGCAAGCGTCAGCCCAGCCAAAACCGTTCCCCCCAGTTGCTTATAGGGGAGCCCCGCAGCTAAGGCAATCAACCAAAGCAAAATGCCGCATAGAGATGCTGTGCTGAGGTTAGGCTGCAACAAAATCGCTCCCAGAACTGAAGCAAAAATCCCTAACCAAGCAAGACGAGTCCTCCAAGGCAAACGCGGCCACTGACTAAAAATTCGGGCCCCCTGAATAATCAAAAAAGGCTTAATCAGTTCTGATGGCTGTATCTGTACTGGACCAAGCATCAACCATCGAGTTGCACCGTTGACAGTAACGCCCATCCCTGGAACAAGCGTCAAAAAAATAAGCCCCAAGCACAGCAAGAGAAACCAATGTCCCATTCCGATGATGTAGCGAATCGGCGTATGGATTACAAAGTTAAAAGCGAACAGCCCAATCCAGGCCCAAATAAACTGACGTTTAAGATAGTGAAAGCCATCTCCATGCTCAGCAGCAGCAATCGCATAGGATGCCGAAAACATAACGGCTAGGCCAATCACTAACCAAAGCAGCGTTAGCCAGCGCATCACGCGAGCATCGGAAGACCACTTAAAAGCTGTTGGATCAAACCAAGGAATGAAATAGCGCAGAGGCGGTGTTTGCATGGTCGGGCAAAGACAAGGGGTAGAAGGCAGTGCGAGCATCGGGTTGAGCGTGGTGCCCAGTGTAGCCGACAGTCACAGAGCCCGAAAAGGCACAGCGCCGTCACTGTAACAGCGGGCAGCTCCCCCTAGGCAACTTAATTTTGAGAAAACATACATTTAACGAAGACAAGCAACCTTCACAGAAAAAGCGACCTGCTAATTGCAGGTCGCTTTTTCATAGGCTCAGAAATGAACGTAGCAATCGCCCAGCAAGCTCCAAACAAAACTGCTCAGCTATCACAATGAGCTCCAGAAGGCCTAAATAATTCCGGTGTTAGCACCGGGCTTACCCGTAGCCAGCTCAACCTTGATAATTCTGCCGCCCATCTTTTGAATACGCTGCTGCTCACGGAACCAGTTGTCATAGGGGACCAACTTGGTAAAGAACGTATTCTGCAACTCACGCTGAGTCCGGATCTTATCCGGGCTAGGCACGCAAGCCGTCACTTTAAACATCCGCATAAGCCAGTCTCCATGATTGAGAATTGAAAGCGAGGACTGGAACAGCAAATTTTCCAGTGGGCGCTGCCAGCTCAAGCCGGAACAATACGCAACCTCACCAAATACAAAGGACCTAAGCGATGGTCGACGAAGCCAAACACACCTAAAACTTCTGGCTAAGCAGAATGCTTACGGTCATTCAGCATGCGCCGGTCTATCGCCCAGGCCCCAACGGCTGACTCCAAAGAGCCATAGCCATCAACTCAAGTCCTTAGTTCAGGCCAGAGCAGATGTAGTCGAAGTAGACACCCATTTCCTTGCCAGCATCAGGGCCAACCAGGCTGGCGGTGACTTCTTTCATAGCTTGGATAGCTTGAACAGTAGCACCAACGGGAACGCCCAAGGAGTTATAAGTTTCCTTCAAACCATTGAGCACACGCTCGTCGAGGATGGAGGTGTCACCTGCCAACATGGCATAGGTGGAGTAACGCAGGTAGTAGTCCAGATCGCGAATGCAAGCAGCATAGCGACGGGTGGTGTACATGTTGCCACCAGGACGGGTCACATCGGAATAAAGCAAAGCCTTAGCCACAGCTTCCTTCACGATGGTTGCAGCATTTGCGCTGATGGAGGTAGCGGCACGAACACGCAGCTCGCCAGTCTGAAAATAAGACTTGAGCTTGCCCATGGAAGCACCGTCGAGGTACTGACCCTGAACGTCAGACGAGTTAATAACTGAGGTAATAGCGTCTTGCATTTTTGGACTTCCTTAAATCTGTATCAAATTCAAAACTTGGACAAAAGACCAATCTCTAACTGGGCAGACCCAACTTAGGACATGGCACCAATGACATAGTCGAAGTAAGAAGCAGCTTCGTCAGAGTCACTGCCGGACAGCAAGCCCAGGCTCACAGCCTTCATCGCACGAACAGATTCAACGACCGCGTCAACGGAAGTTCCCAAGGAACCATACATTTCGCGAGCGCCCACCAAACCAATCTCGTCAATGGGGGTAGTATCACCCGCGACGATTCCATAGGTGATGAGGCGCAGATAGTAATCCATGTCGCGCAGGCAAGTCGCAGTCATCTCTTCGCCGTAAGCGTTACCGCCGGGAGAAACCACATCGGGGCGCTTCTGGAAAAGCTGGCTACCTGCTTCCTTAACAATGCGCTCACGAGAACCGGTGAGGGTCTCAGCAATCCGGAGACGGCGATCGCCACCAGTGACAAAAGATTGGATGCGGTCTAGCTCACCGGGGCTCAGGTAACGAGCTTCAGCGTCGGCGCTCACGATGGACTTTGAGACGATACTCATTAATGGATTCCTCCAAGCAGATTTATGAGAATGGGTTCTAAGGCGACAGTTGCTGCTGGCACGGCCACAGCGTTGGTGTGCAGCCACGACCGTGGCGTAACAACCGCTTCTGGCGAGCCCACGAGACCCTGTCAAACTTCTTAAATAGTCGAGTTCTTCATACTCTACCAACGCATTGAGCCAGCAAAGCGAAAAGATCTGTGACAGCGATGGAGAGAGTAAAAAGAGGCTCAAATTGCCATGGGGCCGAAGGCCGAAAATCGCAAAATTTGGCCACCCTCAAGGCTTTATTGTCCTGCATGGGTTTGCCGGGACCTGCGACGCGTAACAGTTTGTAATATCATCTTCAGTTTCAAAACCGAAAGAGGCGAATTACTGGTCAGCACTCAGCCAAACCAAGAGCCAGCAGGGGGATTGGTACTGTTACGGTTAATTAACAAAACCCTTCAACCCTCTCAGGAAAGAGAGTTTTACAGAACAATTTCAGGCAAGTTACAACAAAAGGATGTAGCTCAACTCAACGCGAGAAAATCACCTTTCAAAGCAATTTCAACTCGGGACAGTCTAAGGATGTCTACATTCAACCAAGCCAAATGCAGACATCCTTAGACTCAGCGAACGCTTATGAAAACGCATTTTGGCGGGAATACGGCTAGCGAACCGACCCCACTCGCTGACGTATTGGCCCACGCAACGACAAGCCTGTTGGGGTGACAAAGCGCTCATAGGGCACCGTATCTTCACCAAAAGCCTCTTCGTACTCTTTGCTATCGATGATCGCATCTACGAGGGCATAGAAACCCTGCTTAGCACAGATATCGAAGTAGCCATTTATCTCTTGCCGGCCATAGGTCGGACGACCCAAGAGGCGACGGTGGATATATTCCACAGCCTTCACGACATAGAGACCAGACCAATACATATTCCGGAACGTGTCAGACTTCGCCAGTTCGCGAACAAACTCACGCAAAGAAATCTCACCGTTCTCCAACTTTGACTCAGCCGAAGTTAGACCTTGACCCTGGTAAACAGGGCGACCGAAGACTTGAAGATAAGTTGCACGAATCACAGACTGAGTGGAACTTTCACTCATATTGATGCTGCTCGTCGCATTAGAGCCGCCGCTTACAGAGGGGCC
This sequence comes from uncultured Pseudanabaenaceae cyanobacterium, assembly GCA_937949725.1. GTDB lineage: Bacteria > Cyanobacteriota > Cyanobacteriia > PCC-9006 > JAAUQQ01 > JAAUQQ01. The sequence goes on along the minus strand of CALECT010000138.1, from coordinate 18,921 downwards.
ACCAACATTGCCGCCAGTTGCAATTTGAGTCAACTTGACAGCACTCGCTGCAGGATTAACTGCAGGCTTGCTCAGCAGGCGACGAGTATCTTTATTGAACGGTGCAGGCCGTGTCACAGGATTCTTCTTGGTGGGGAAAATCGCACCAAATTGAATTTCCAGCGGATCATTACCAGATCCATAGGGATGCTGGTCAGGTAGGGGCTGCTTGTAATCCGCGAATAAAGTGACAAACTGAGGAACCTTGCGGAAGGGAGCGCTGTAGTTAAACAGGTCTTGCTGAACCCCCCAATTACGGCATTCCTGAGCTTCATAGCCCAGACCCCTCAGGTAAGGAACAAACTCCTCACCAAAGTAGCTGTCGTACTCCTGATTATCCAGAATGGCATCCACCAAAGCAGGTAGACCACCTTCGGACACAACGGCAAAGTACTTGTTGAACTCTTCCTGGGAGCTGAGGCCACGACCCATGAAGTGACGCATGGCCAATTCCACAACCCTGCTATTCACAAAGCCGTCGTAGAACTGCTTCCGATAAATCGGAGACTTCCCTAGGCGACGAATAAACTCCTTCATGGAGATTTCGCCATTCTTGACCTTGGATTCCAGGTCAGAGACATCCAAGGAATAAGCACGTTTAATATCGCGCTCAAACACTTGGCGATAGGCAGCCTTAAGCACAGCCTCTTTCTCTCCACCGGAGAGAGTGGGCTTCATCGAAAACTTCTGGCGACGGTCCGCAGCGTTGGCATAGCTCTGGGGAAGCTGAAGCCCCTGCTGATCTGCAGTTACATCACCACGGCGGACCTTGGTGGAAGGATTCGCAGCATAGAACTCATTGAGCAGTACTTCGAAGTACTCAGAGATTAGGGCTTTGGCTTCATCATCTTTGAGGAAGAAACTCAAGCAGCCCGCCCGCATCTCCTGAAGAGCAACAATCGTAGCCGGGGTGGAACAAGCATTCTCAATGATGTCCCGCAGCCCCCGAACATTGACGACCAGAATATTGGTGTCTCCCGCAACCATCGCATAGGTGACATAGCGAAGGAACCAACTCATGTCCCGCAGCGACTTCTGCATGTTACGTGGGCCATACTTAGCCACGCTGATGGGACGGAAGCCAGTCGGAATAGGCCCCGAGCTAGGCGTAAAGACCCCCCGCAAAAGGCCACCTAGAAAACCGCCACCAGACCCGCCTTCAACAGTGGTAGCTGTGCCTAAAATGCGTTCGTCTTGGAGGTTTCCGGTAGTAGGCGCTTCCTTAACCTCTTCTTTAGGCTTTTCCAAATAGGAAAGAGGAGAACCACCGGAGAAAATCCGGTTAGCAGCACGGGAAACGATCGCCTCAGAATTCTGGGTGATCGTTTCAGCAATCAGCAGACGCTTAGAGCCATTGCTGAAGTAGGTTGCCAAGGTATCCAACTCGCCACGACCCGGAAAACGGTCCTGCTGTTCTGCCTGGGAGATGGTTGAGACGGGAACCGTCTGATATAGCTGTGGACGGGATATTGAGCTTCCACCACTTGCTGTGACACTCATTCGTCTTAAAAGCTCCCTATGGGTTTTTATGATTCGACTTTTAAAGAGGCGTCTATCACCCTGTTTGACTGCCCAGGATTAGTCCGAATGGAGGACCCAGGCAAGCGGCTAAGCGCGGGCGATTTAACAGACCTAAACCCAATCACCTGAAGCAAACTTCTTCGGCGAATGGCCAAAATATGGGCCTGGGTTGAACCTTAGTTTTCTTAATTACTTAGGTTATAGGGTTGCGGGGAGCAGCTCTCACTTTGTTAAAAAATGTGTTGAAGCCACGTCAGCCCCTAGTCTAGATCCAAGTCGGGGAGAGGCATCCTACTTGATCCCCGCCAACTCAGCATTGATAAGTCCTCGTTCTCATTTTCAATCCTTTTTTCCTATGCCTGAAGACTCTGGGGCGATGGCTCAGCCCTTGGCCAATCAGCCCATTGCAGATAATGAAAAGGCGGTTACTGCAGCGGTAGAGCAGCTCTACAACACCTATCCGTTCCCGCCCGACCCGCTATCCGATGAAGCTCCTCCCGGATACAACTGGCGATGGTATTGGCCTGCGGCTCACAGCTTCTGTACAGGCAGAGCCCCCGCGAAACAGAACATTCGCATTCTTGATGCAGGGTGCGGCACTGGCAATGGAACGGACTATTTGGTGCATCTCAATCCAGAAGCAGAAGTGGTGGCAGTAGACCTAAGCCCGGGGGCGATAGCCGTTGCCACCGAACGCCTTCGTCGCTCCGGAGCCGACGCAGATCGGGTCAGTTTTCAAAACCTCAGCATTTACGACCTAGATCAAGTCCCTGGAGAATTTGACTTGATCAACTGCGTCGGCGTGTTGCACCACATGCCGGATCCAGTTCGGGGCATTCGCGCCTTAGCCAACAAGCTCAAGCCCGGCGGCTTCCTCCATATTTTCGTCTATGGCGAGCTGGGTCGCTGGGAGGTGCAACTGATGCAAAAGGCGATCGCCCTGCTCCAAGGCGACAAGCGCGGCGACTATAAAGACGGCGTTGCCATTGGCCGCTCCCTATTTAGTAGCCTGCCGGAGACTAATCGCCTCGTACAGTACGAGAAGCAGCGCTGGGCCGGTGAAAACCAACGGGACGAATGTTTTGCAGACATGTATGTCCATCCCCAAGAGATCGATTACAACAGCGAGTCTCTGTTTAAACTCATCGATGCTTCTGGGTTAGACTTCCTTGGCTTTTCCAACCCAGACTTTTGGAATCTAGAGAGGCTCATGGGGGAAAACCCAGAACTGATGGAACGGGCAGCAGGTTTGAGCGATCGCCAGCGCTATCGACTCACTGAACTTCTCGACCCCAACGTCACCCACTACGAATTTTTCCTGGGCAAGCCACCGATCCAACGCAGCGACTGGGCAGACGAGACAGTCCTACGCCAAGCCAAAGCAAGCTGTAACCCCTGCCTCCATGGCTGGCCCAGCAAGATGGTCCTCAACCCGGACTATCGGCCTATCAAGCTCTCAGACGAAGAGTTTGCATTCATGGAAAGCTGCGACCAAGCTGGGGGACAAGCAACCGTCAACCAACTCTTAGAAGGGAGTGATTTTCCTCTCGGAAAAGTTCTGTCACTCTGGCAACAAAGCTTGATTTTTCTGGCTCTTTAGCAGATCAAAGCACCATAAACAAGCGAAACGGGGATCATAGGGAGCCTTACGGAGTGAGGCTTTGACGGTTTTCTGAACTAGGCAAGTTTCTGTGAAGGATTGTTACCACCCGTGATATGCTGGCTCTTGGCTTGAATCTGCATATCTACCTAGTGAACACTAGGAGTTTGGAGTGGATTTGACTTCTCCCGAAAATCTAAATGTGGATATATCCGAGGCGGAAACTGCTACCGAAGCAGTGACGTCAACGTCGACTAATTCCATGGAGGAATTCTACGCTCTGCGTGATGAACTCTTGGTAGTGACTCTGGTGGTGTCCGGTATAGCGTTCTGTGGTATTTGGCTGTTTTACAGCCTTAATGCTGCGGGTAGCTATCTAATTGGTTCTTTGGTTGGCATGGTCTACCTGAGGATGCTTGCCAGAAACGTTGAACGATTGAGTTACGAATCTACGATTAGTAAGAATCGTTTGGCATTGTTTGCAGTCTTAATCATCCTGGCTTGTCGCTTGGATCAAATTCAGGTGTTACCTGTCTTTCTCGGATTTTTGACTTTCAAAACGGCAATCATCTTCTACACCCTCCGAATTACGCTTAAGCGTTAGCTTGCACACAAATTCCTAATCGGTATTTGTGCGTTTCACGTCTTCATTGCCGCAGTGCAAATGTGACTATGATGATGCCGAATTCTCTGATTTTTTCTAACTTTCTTTCCCTTGCCGAGTTAGAAGTGGGTCGCCACTTCTACTGGGATCTTGGCGGCTTTAGTCTTCATGGTCAGGTCTTTTTGACCTCTTGGTTTGTGATTGGTCTTCTTGTAATTGCTACGGTACTTGCAGGTCGCGATCGCAAGCAGATTCCAACCGGACTGCAGAACTTCATGGAGTATGTTCTGGAGTTCATTCGTAATCTGGCCAAGAATCAGTTGGGTGAAAAGGAATATCGTCCTTGGGTACCATTTATTGGTACTTTGTTTTTGTTTATTTTCGTCTCAAACTGGTCTGGGGCGTTGATTCCATGGAAGTTCATCGAGCTTCCTGAAGGTGAATTAGCTGCACCAACAGGCGATATAAACACGACTGTTGCCTTGGCGCTATTAGTTTCTTTGGCCTACTTCTATGCAGGTTTCAAGAAACGCGGCTTGGGATACTTTTCCAAGTACGTTGAACCCACTCCAATTCTATTGCCCATTGCAATTTTGGAGGACTTCACAAAACCTCTTTCCCTAAGCTTCCGTTTGTTCGGAAATATCCTTGCAGACGAGCTTGTGGTAGCTGTTTTGGTGTTGTTGGTTCCCCTCTTCATTCCAATTCCAGTCATGATGCTGGGTCTCTTCACGAGTGCCATTCAAGCTCTGGTGTTCGCAACCCTTGCGGGTGCTTACATCCATGAAGCGTTGGAAGGCCACGGTGACGACGACCACTAAGTCTTGATCTACTCTTTCAAGGGTTGATTGGTTTCGCTTTTTCACTCGCAAGTTCTAAACGAACAACTCTCGTTGTGACTTTAGGCTTGTTTGAACTTGTCCAGCCTCGTTGAGGTTGATCGCTTGTTCGTTTTTTCGTCTTATATCTATCGACAAGGAAAGGAATCATGGACCCTATCGTTGCTGCTGCTTCAGTTCTGGCTGCTGCTCTTGCTATTGGTCTCGCTGCAATTGGCCCTGGTATTGGTCAAGGTAATGCATCCGGCCAAGCCGTTGCAGGTATTGCTCGTCAGCCCGAAGCAGAAGGAAAGATTCGCGGTACCCTGCTGCTCACCCTGGCTTTCATGGAGTCTCTGACCATCTACGGTCTGGTGATTGCGTTGGTTCTTCTCTTCGCTAACCCCTTCGCATAAATATTGCCTAAAGGGTTTTAGTGATGTGTAGAGATGCTGAATGAATAGCTTCTCTACACATTGCTGCGAATAGTTTAGGTCCAAGTACCGGCTGAGTTGGTCTGCCTAGCTGAGTATCAATGTTGGCTAATTGTTGAATTGGCCGCTTGACGCTTCTGCTAAGGCAATCACCAACGATTGAGGAGGCTTAAAGAAAATGTTTGATTTTGATGCAACGCTTCCTTTAATGGCAATCCAGTTTTTAGTACTGGTTGTCTTATTGGACAAGCTTTTTTACACCCCCTTTGGCAAAACGCTCGATGACCGTAGCGAATATGTTCGCTCCCGTCGTCTAACGGCCCAGGAACGCCTGGATAGCTCTAAAAAGCTAGCCGAGCAATATGAGGCTGAACTTGTGGATGTCCGCAAGCAAGGTCAATCTATTGTTGCAACTGCCCAAGCGGAAGCTCAACAAGTTGCTTCTGCAGAAATTGCGGAAGCCCAGCAAGCTGCTCAGCGTCAACGTGAAGCCGCTCAACAGGAAATCGACAAGCAAAAGCAATCTGCCATGGCAGCATTGGATGGGCAAGTCGATCAGTTGAGCAATCAGATCGTCGAGAAATTGCTGACTGCTGCCTAATTTGAGCCCATCGTGAAGTACGCGCACGCAGGTTTTTGGGACAGTAACCATGGGAACGTTGATTTTGCTGGCAGCAGAAGCCAGCAGTGAAGGGATTGGCTTCAACTTCAATATCTTAGAAACCAACATCATTAACCTATCGGTTGTGATTGGTGTTCTATTTGTTGTGGGTTCTAAGGCACTCAAGAGCACGCTCTCTGAGCGCCAAGAGGGAATTTCAACAGAAATTAAAGAGGTGGAAGCTCGCCTAGCCAAAGCAGAGTCTGAGCTTAAAGAGCAGAAGCAAAATGTTGCTGATGCAAAGACCGAAGCCGAACGAATTCTGAGCGATGCGAAAGCAAGAGCACAGTCTTCTAAGGAATCGATCCTAGCTCAGGCAAAGCAGGATGTTGAGCGAATGAAAGCCTCGGCGGCTCAGGACCTGAATGCAGAACAGGACCGAGTCATTGCAGAACTACGGCAGCGAGTTGTGAGTCTTGCCCTTGAGAAGGTAGAAACTCAGCTTCCAAGCCGTTTGGATGATGCATCTCAGAAGCAGCTGATTGATCGCTCTATCGCGGTTTTAGGAGGATAGTGATGAAGGGAAGTGCGGCGATGGCCGAAGTAATTGAACCCTATGCAGAGGCCTTAATGGCATTGGCAAAGGATAGCAATTGCTTGGACCAGTTTGGCGAAGATGCATCGGGCATCACCACAGTAATGGCAGAGTCTGACGAGCTTTCAAGCCTAATGCTCAGCCCAGTTTTTGAGACTGAGCAAAAAAAGGCGGTTATTCGTCAGGTTTTTGAGGGCAAGGTTCAGCCCAACATGCTCAACTTCTTGCTGTTGATCGTGGATCGTAAGCGAACGGCTTACCTGACTGGCATTTGCAAGCGTTATAGCGAGTTGCTGCGTGACATCAAGCAAATCGTTTTAGCCGAGGTCACTTCAGCTGTTGAGCTAGATGATGCCCAGCGCCAATCGATCACTGAGAAAGTGAAAGCGATGACGGGTGCTCAATCTGTTGAGATTGAATCCCAGGTAGATTCAGCGCTGATGGGCGGTGTGATCATCAAGGTAGGCTCCCAAGTCGTCGACGCTAGCCTTCGCGGTCAACTACGCCGTATTGGTGTAAACCTCAGCCGCGCTTAACTTCTCATTTATCTCCCGGTTTTTTAGCCGTTTAGAGATCAAATTTTATATCCCTGGGCCATGGCCCAACTCGTAAACCCTTACCCTACAAACGATTTCCCATGGTAAGCATCAAGCCCGAAGAAATTAGCAATATTATTCGACAACAAATCGAATCTTATAGCGATGAAGTTAAGGTTTCCAATGTGGGAACCGTGCTTCAAGTTGGTGACGGTATTGCTCGCATTTATGGCTTGGACAAAGCCATGGCGGGTGAGCTGCTCGAATTTGAAGATGGCACTGTGGGCATCGCCCTCAACCTTGAAGAAGATAACGTTGGTGCGGTGCTGATGGGCGATGGCCTCAGCATCCAAGAGGGCAGCTCGGTGAAATCCACCGGCAAAATTGCCCAGGTCCCCGTGGGTGAAGCCATGTTGGGCCGTGTTGTGAACGCTTTGGGTCAGCCCATTGACGGCAAAGGCGACATTGCTACCACCGAGACTCGCTTGATTGAGTCTATGGCACCTGGCATTATTGCTCGTCGCTCTGTGCATGAGCCCATGCAGACCGGCATCACCTCCATTGACGCGATGATTCCCATCGGTCGTGGCCAGCGTGAGCTGATCATTGGTGACCGTCAGACCGGCAAAACTGCAATTGCCATTGACACCATCCTCAACCAGGCTGACCAAGACGTAGTTTGCGTCTACGTTGCCATTGGTCAAAAAGCAGCTTCCGTTGCTCAAATCGTTGACGTATTGCGCGAGCGCGGTGCCCTCGATTACACCATCATCGTTGCAGCGAACGCTTCTGACCCTGCAACCCTTCAGTACTTGGCGCCTTATACCGGTGCAGCCATGGCTGAGCACTTCATGTATAACGGCAAGGCAACCTTGGTTGTCTATGATGACTTGTCTAAGCAGGCTGCTGCTTACCGTCAAATGTCCTTGCTGCTCCGCCGTCCGCCCGGTCGTGAGGCTTATCCTGGCGATGTGTTCTACTTGCACTCCCGCCTTTTGGAGCGTGCCGCTAAGCTCAGCGACGCTCTTGGCTCCGGCAGCATGACTGCTTTGCCCATCATTGAGACCCAGGCGGGTGACGTTTCGGCGTACATTCCTACCAACGTAATTTCGATTACGGACGGTCAGATCTTCCTGACGCCTGACCTGTTCAACGCAGGTATTCGTCCCGCGATTAACGTGGGTATCTCGGTATCCCGTGTGGGTTCTGCGGCTCAAACCAAAGCCATTAAGAAAGTGGCTGGCGTTATGAAGCTGGAATTGGCTCAGTTTGACGAGCTGGCTGCATTTGCCCAGTTTGCGTCTGACTTGGATAAAGCCACTCAGAACCAGTTGGGTCGTGGTGAGCGCTTGCGCGAGCTGATGAAGCAGCCCCAGTTCTCTCCTCTGCGCTTACCTGAGCAGGTTGCTGTGGTTTACTCCGGTGTTAAAGGCATGATTGATGACTTGCCTACGGAGAAAGTGACAACTTTCGTCACCGAACTACGTGAGCAAATCAAAGGTTCTAAGTACTCTGACCTTGTGAACGAGTCTAAGAAGCTTGAGGGTGAAGCTGAAGGTCTGCTGAAGGCAGCGATTGAAGAAGCTAAGAAGTCTGTCATGGCTGCGGCCTAGAAACATTTCCCTAGAATTCTCTTGAACTCATTCAGGGGAATTCTAGGGTTGTTGATTCTTTGATAAACACTGAATTGGTCGAGCAGTTATGGCTAACTTAAAATCCGTTCGCGATCGCATTAAGTCGGTCAAGAACACCCGAAAGATTACTGAAGCAATGCGCCTTGTGGCGGCGGCCAAAGTGCGTCGTGCCCAAGAGCAGGTGCTCAACACTCGTCCCTTTGCAGATCGCTTGGCCCAGGTGCTAAATGGCTTGCAGGGTCGCCTCAAGTTTGAGGATGTGGACATCCCGCTGATGAAGCAGCGTGACGTGAAGAAGGTTGCGCTCGTTGTTATATCTGGCGATCGCGGTCTCTGCGGTGCTTATAACACCAACGTTATTCGTCGTGGTGAAGATCGTGCCAAAGAGCTCAAAGCTCAAGGCCTCGACTTTACTTATGTGCTGATTGGCCGTAAAGCCAACCAATACTTTAAGCGTCGCGAGCAGCCCATCGAAGCTAGCTACGTCGGCTTGGAGCAGGTTCCTACGGCTGAAGAGGCTTCGATGATTTCGGATGAGATTCTATCTCTCTTCTTGTCTGAGGAAGTGGATCGCGTTGAGCTGATTTACACCAAGTTTGTGTCCCTCGTGGCTTCTCGCCCCGTGGTGCAAACCCTCTTGCCTCTAGACCGTCAAGGTCTTGAAGCGAAGGATGACGAAATCTTCCGTTTGACCACTCGCGGTGGTGACTTCGCAGTTGAGCGTGAGTCTGTTGACAGTGCTCCTGAAGAGCTACCTGGCGAAATGATCTTTGAACAAGATCCCGCTCAAATTCTCAACGCTCTGCTGCCCTTGTATCTGACGAACCAGATGCTGCGCTCCATGCAGGAATCTGCGGCGAGTGAGTTGGCAGCTCGAATGACTGCCATGAACAACGCTAGCGACAACGCTAACGAACTCGTAGGTAAGTTGACCTTGGAGTACAACAAGGCCCGTCAGGCTGCGATCACTCAAGAGCTGCTTGAGGTTGTTGGTGGTGCTGAAGCGCTGGCCGGTTAATATCCGTTTAAGCACAGTTACTTCCCTATAACATTAACAAAACCCGTTCTTTGAGCGGGTTTTGTTGTGTTTCTGTAGCGCAGCTACGGTTGAATCAGGGACAATGGCACCTGTAGCATCGATGTTTATTACCGTTTTTAATTAGAGCCATGGCAAATACTTACTCAGTGGAACTGGTGCGCGACGGCAATAGCCAAACCATTCAGGTCAGGGACGACCAAACGGTGTTGGAGGCTGCAGGTGAAGCCAATGTTGAATTGCCTAGCTCTTGCATGGCTGGGGTTTGCACGACCTGCGCTGCCAGGGTTTTGTCTGGGGAAGTGGATCAACCAGATGCCATGGGGGCCAGTGCTGAGCTTCAGGAGAAAGGCTTTACCCTGCTTTGTGCCGCCTATCCTCGCTCTGATCTGAAGATTGAGACCCATCAGGAAGATGAGCTGTATCGCTTGCAGTTTGGTCAGTTCCAGAACTAATTTTTCCCTGCATTCTCTAGCGATGCAAAAGCGGGCTGTTGCAACAACAGCCCGCTTTTAATTTATGCCACCCAATAGATTGGCAGAGTAGGCTCCTAATTCCTATCGAAGCATAAGCACCTCTTGATCTTCTGGTTCAATCAAGGCCGGGTCTATAACGTCCGTCTCACGGCTCAAAGAGAATGAATCACGATCTGAGGAGATTGACTCAGCAAAGATTTCAGACAGCGCGGTGACTGTCTTTGGCCCCATCCGCCAGGTCATTGATTGCCCTAAATCCTCAAATGCTGCACGGACCAAGATCTCTTCTTTCTGGTTTTCGGCCATCGCTAAAGCCAAGCCAATATCCGAGGGTAGTTTAAAATCAATGCCTGATTTTTCAGCTTCAAAGACCTGATTCCCCACTTTGATTTCAACCTTCACAGCACCTGTTCGGGTCTCTTTACGCCCACACCAGAGAATCTCAGGGCAAGTTTTGACGGAATCATAGCTGTAGACATTGATATAACCATCTGCTCGCCACAGTGAGAAATGGCCTCGCTCGTTTTCTCGCCAAATATTGCGATCGTAATTTTTATCGTAAACAGCGAGGGTCTGTTCCCCAGTAAATTCATCTTCAAGCAGCACAGGCCTAGACCAGGGGATACGATCTTTTGCAGAGCGCCACTCGCCTGATTGAACAATTTCATACCCCGTTGTCGGGTCGTATTCTTTGGCAAGGACGATCTCGTTAAGGCCCAGACACTGAGACGCCAACAACGTTGAGAAAGAAAGGAAGAACAATTTAGTCTTGATCATGGTGATAGGTTCGAGGGGAATTTACTTGGGCAATTGAGTAATCGGTCAGTATTATTCAAAACAGAGAAATCATGTCGAAATGCCTCGCCGCATTAGGTTTAAAGTTTGATCACATTTTTTCGAAAGTGCGTTTCAAATGCCTTTGATCAAGATTCGAGTAATGCGGAAATCGCATTCACAAACAATGGCGAATCCGTTTCCTCTTGATTTTCGGTCGAGACAACGGTGAAGCCCTGCTCCGGCGTCACAAACATGTTGCTATTCACACCTGGAAAACCACCGCTATGCCCAATAGTCGTTCCAAAGGGTGTCGAGAATAGCTCAAGACCTAGGCCATAGCGATCAGTTTCGGTAACGGGGAGATTGTCTTCGCGCATTTGGTTCAAGGTGACGGGGGTGAGGAGTTCTCCATTGTTCAAAGCCTCAGAGAATCTTGTCAGATCCCCCACTGTAGAAACAGCTCCACCCTCGCCAAAACCTCGTGCTGTGGGATGAAAAGGAACAGGAATCAGTTGGGATTCATCGGCTAGGCCATAATCTGGATCAGCTAAATCAAGATAGCCCTGGGGAAAATCATCGGGTTGGGAAGCAGGAGTAACAATTGAGGTCTTGTTCATTCCCAAAGGCTCAAAAATTCGAGATTGAAACTGATTTGACAAGGTATCATCACTCGCCGCTTCAACAATTAAACCTAGGAGAGTGTAGTTGGTATTGCTATAGCTATATTGCTCCCCCGGTTCAGAGATTGCAGACTCTCCATAGGCTAGTTCTAAAAAGTTCTCTGGCTGCCAAACAAAATTTGGGTTGCCAAAGAGAACGGCTGCGAAGTCATCATCAAGAAAATTAGGGATGCCACTGCTGTGATTGAGCAGTTGGCGCAGGGTAATGAGTTCACTATTTTCGATTTTCCCAGTCACCTGGGGCAACCACTGGACTAAGGTTTCATCTAGGCTAAGCTTGCCTTCTTGAACCAGCTGAAGGGTCGTTACAGCAGTCATGGTTTTGGTGATGCTGCCGATGCCGGAGCGGCTATCGGCTGTCATGGCGGTGCCTGCTTCGAGATCGACAAAGCCGTTAGCTCCACTCCAGAAGGAACCGTCAGCAGTGACGATAGATAGCGCGGCTCCGGGTTTAGTTGAGCTTTGGAGGGCGGCTTGGAGATTGGCGACGAGGCTGGCATCACCGAATTGAAAATCACGCTGGCTGAGCTGGTGGGGGTCAGTGTTTTTGAGGCGCAGGCGTTTGTCAGCACCGACTGAAATGAGGGTATCGTTGCCTCTACGGGTGAAGCTGAGCTGGTCGTAGGTGGTGCCGAGTTCGAGGAACTTGATGCGATCGCGCCCCACTTGAAAGTCACGAATCCGGGTCACACCCTGGTTACCGCTGCCAATCCAGAACTGGTCATTGCCATCGCCACCCGTTAGAACATCGCCACCGTCCTTATCAGTTAAGCGATCATCGCCATCGCCACCGAAGAGGCGATCGCATCCATTCCCGCCATCCAACTGATCCTGTCCCTGTCCACCGCGCAAACGGTCATCACCAGATTGTCCATACAACTGATCATCGCCATCACCACCCACAAGGACGTCATTACCACTGCCGCCGATGAGCTGGTCTTGGCCAGAGCCACCGTTGAGGCGATCGCGCCCCGCTCCTCCATGCAAGTAGTCATCACCATCACCGCCGCGTAGGCGATCTCGTCCATCACCTCCAAATGCTTGGTCTTGGCCACCTCGACCGTTGAAGCGATCTCGCCCTGCTCCCCCCACAAAGACATCATCGTTGGAAGTGCCTAGACCTCTGGAAGCAATTCTTGATGCGACATCAGATGCTGGGGCAACAGAATTCAAATCAAAGTTAGGGCTATATAAAGCCAAAGGTACAGATGACTTTGGCACACCCAAGATTTCACCATTCTCTCCAATAATGGGGCTTCCGGCATCACCCTGAAAAGCCGTTGCAAGGGGTCCATGAAGTTCAGGATTGTGATTTAGCATGGGGCAGGTTTGGAAGAAAGTCGATTAACTGCTGCCACTATCGACCTTCTTTTCAGATTGAAACACCTGCTGTCGTCTCCCCCGATCGGGTGAGCTGGATGGGGGTATTGATCTCCCATGGAGCTGGCCTAGGTTGAAGAAGTCGAGTTCACAAGCTTTCCGATGACAACTTCCTCTACTCGCCTTGCAGCCTGTTTTTCTGGCACCATGGCCGCCGCCGTGGCACTAGGCATTCCGGCTCCCATCGCCCAGGCCCAATGGCTCAGCGAACCGAATCTAATCCACTTGGCTCGCAGCGGTGGCTGGCAGGCTTACCATTCGCAACGCGGCGGCTTTTCCACTGAACTTCCGGGCTCGGCCAATTGGGAAACGGAAGAGACGGAATTCAAGGGCTATCCCCTAACTGTCCATGTTCTGGAAGTTGAATCTGATTCAAATGCCTATGGGATTGGCTATGCGGACTTGCCCAAAGCTTATCTCGCCAAAGGCTCAGAGAAGGTATTGGATGAAGTGGGGCGCGAACTGTTGAGCCAGAGAATGAAGCCGATTCCCGGCGAGGAGCTGAACCCCAGCTTGAGAAATTATCCGGGGCGTTTTACTCAACAGGGGCTGTTTCATATGACGATGAAGGCACGGCTACATCTGGTGAATGAGCGGATGTACTTTGTCTTTGCAGCATCCGATCAGGAGACAGCAGTGGATCGGTTTCTCAATGCCTTTAGCCTGCTCTAGTCGTCTTGCTGTACTGAGACCATGACCCTAACGACTCTCTCACCGGACTGATATGCGATCGCTGCTCCAGGTCTTGCCCAAATCCATGCCTCCCACTGCTGCCTATCGTCGTTGGCGCAGGCAGTTTCTGAGTGAGCGGATACGTATTGCGGCCTGGGCTGCGATCGCGGCCCAACTGTTTCTCCTCGGGGTCGGACTGTTAGTTGCCCTACCCCTGCTCAATGCCAGCGGCGATCCAGAATTAATGGTCAGTCAAACGGACAGGCTGGAAACGATAGTCACGACCCTAATCAGCATCGCGATCTTGGGGATGATGTTGGCCCTACGGCGAATGCCCTACTTCCAGCGCCATCCGGTTCAGCTAATCCTGCTGTTTCCCCTCTCAATCCTGGTCATCCCAGAACTGCCCTACCCAGCTCCACTAGTGGAAGCCTTAGATGGCATTGATCTAGCCATTGTGTTTTGGTGCCAAGCCATTTTACTGCCCGTGCAATGGCGACGACACCTGTTATCCCAACTCCTCACGGTGGTGGCCATTGTTGCCACGAGCTGGAGGGCTACTATTGCAAGCACAGGCTCAATAGTGCTGACCATAGACGAGACATTTATCGCAGGACTCCTCGTTTTCAGCCTCGCCAACGTCGGCGTCTGGTTCCACGAACGGTCACTGCGGCGAGAATTTGACTTGCGTGAGCAACTCCAACACTTTCTCCAGCAAGTCTCCCAGGACTTAAAGGCACCCATCATGGACAATATGATGCTACTGCAACAAGCGCAGCAAGGTGCGATAGATCAAACCGCCAGAGACCAGACCGCCAAAGATCAGACCTCCATTGAGCAAAACGATGCGAGCGGACTGAGGCTCAATCGCCAGGAGGTCCAGCGGATTCTAGACAATGGCGAACAGCAGCTTGAGCTTCTGCAAAATCTGCTTGAGCCCGTCACGGCATCAACAGAGGCAGCCCCATGATGCTCAAGCTTCCCAAACAGCTACAACAACTCAGGCAACGTTGGCAAACAATCCCCGAGTCCCGCCCCTATCGCCAGTGGCGGCGGCAATTTCTGCTCCGACGGTTGACCCTCGCGGCATGGGTGGGCATGGGAGTCAGATTATTGATGCTAGGCATCGAGCTAATGTTGATCGAACTCAATGGGGACCTCGAAGCAGCTCCCAGTTGGGAGATGCAGTGGGATGAGATCTACACCGTACTGATCAGCGTTGCGATGTTCGTTCTCATGCTGCTCCTGTTGAAGCTGCCCCGGGTGCGGCGATCGCCCTCACCGCTCATTCTGCTCTTTCCACTCGCCCTCTGGACCATCCCAGAGTTGCAGGATCTCCTCACAATTGAATCCATTTCCATCGATCAATTTTTGCTGCTGGTGTTCTGGTTCCAGGCCATTCTCCTGCCCGTGCAATGGCGATTTCACCTGCTGTCCCAGCTCCTCTCCATCAGTCTACTCACGGCAGGCCTAGGCCTATCAATTGGGCTCAACTGGTCCGAAATTCAGGACGATGCTTCCAATGCGGGGGAACTTCAGGGTCTGTTTGGCATCCTATTGATTTTGTTGACCTATCAACTAATTATGGCAGCGATCGCCAACGTCACTGTCTATTACCAAGAGCGGCTGAGAATCCGAGAATTTAACCTACGCGACAGCCTCCAGCTCTTTCTCCATGCCATTTCCCATGACCTCCGCCCACCGGCAATGGGAACCATAATGCTGCTGCAACAACTGCGAGACAAAACTGGCGAGGTAGACCTCTCCCCTGCCATGGTCCAACAGATGCTAGACAGTGGCGAGCGACAACTCCAGCTGATTAACTCGCTCCAGGCAGCCCACGAGAGTGAAGCCAATTTACAACTACACCGCCAGCCTGTTCATCTCTATCCTTTAGTCACCGCAGTCATCCAGGATATGCAGCCGCTGATTGAGCAGGCCTGGGCGATCACCAGCGTCAACATCTCACCAGACCTGCCTCCAGTCCTGGCCGATCCCCTCCAACTCCGTCGAGTCTACGAGAACCTGATTACCAATGCCCTGCAATACAACATGCCGGGACTACAGCTAGCGTTCAATGCAGAGCTGCAAGACAAACAAATCTACTGTCAGGTAAGGGACGATGGGCGGGGGCTAAATCCAGAGCAATGTGCCCATTTATTCGATCGCTACAGTCGCGCGATGCACAGTCGTCATCCCCTGCATTTGGGCCTGGGCCTCTACATTTGCCGCCAGATTGTGGAAACCCATGGAGGCAAAATTGGAGTAGAGGCCCAACCAGAACAGGGCACAAGATTCTGGTTTACTTTGCCCTACAAGCCATAAACCACGGCGGTCAATTAGAATCTGAGATAGCTGCAACAAATAGCGATGACTGCGACTCAATCAACCGCCCCCAGCTTGGCTTTACTGCGTGAGCGCAGGCAAAAGCTCCTAGCGTTATTTCACAAACATGGCGCTTTCAATGTGCGTGTGTTTGGCTCTGTCGCAAGAGGAGAGGCCCATCTGTCAAGCGATATTGACTTTCTGTGTGACCAAGACAGAGCAAGAAGAACGCCTTGGTATCCCATGGGACTGATTGCCGATTTAGAAGCAGAGTTAGGCTATTCCGTAGATGTAGTAGGTCCTGAAAAGCTTCGAGTACCGCTCCTAGGAGACAACATCAAGGCAGATTTAGTAGCGCTATGACGACTCTTCAAAAAGCGAGATCCCGGCTCATTATGATCCGTAGCTATCTTGAGAAAATTCAAGAGCAGGTTGCCAAGGGAGAAACAGCCTACGATAGCGATTACACCATCAAAGACACGATCATTCTTAACTTGATGTTTGTCTCTGATTCAACAACTCAACTACCCGAAGACTGGAAAGCAGCTCATCCAGAGGTTGAATGGCCCCTCATTCGAGGATTGCGCAATAAAATTGCCCATGAATATCCAGGCTTAGATGACACCCAAATTTGGGATATCGTTGCAGGCGACGATTTGCGTTCGCTCGCCGCCGCTATAGAAACAATGTGCTCGCGCTACCTGAGATAACAATATTTTAGGAAACAATGCCGTTGCGTAAGGCCACGACAGCGGCTTGAACGCGATCGTTAACGGCAAGCTTGTTCATGATGCCCCGCACATAGGTCTTGACCGTGTTGGGGCTGAGGTAGAGTTTAGCGGCAATGTCGGGGTTGCTATAGCCTTCGACAATCAGTTCTAAAACTTCCATTTCCCTTGTAGACAGCTCGCCGATGATGGGAGATTTTCCAGGTTTGGGAGCCGTTTGAAGCTGGGAGACAACGGTGTGGGCGATCGCCGCATCTAGATAAGTCCCGCCCTCCCGCACCGCCGCGATCGCCCGCATCAACTGGTCTACGCTCGTCCCCTTCACACAATAGGCATCCGCTCCACTGGACAGCGCCGCAATAATCTCCGTCTCCGCCGTATGGGAGGTCAAAATCACCACGCGAACGTCAGGTTGCTGAGCTTTAATCTGCTGAGTCGCCGCAATGCCATCCGTCCCCGGCAAACCAATGTCCATCACCACGAGTTCCGGTTGCAACTGCAAGCTCTGAGCAATGGCTGTATCGCCATCTTCCACCGCTGCCAAGACTTCAATATCGGGCTGAGCAGCAAGGCTATGTTGTAGACCCAACCGCATCATGGGGTCATCTTCAACAATCAGCAATCGCAGGGGGGCAGAATGCTCGGCAGATGCAGTCATGGCAGTCGTCACCCATGGGAGAATAGAACGTTGACTACGGTGACCGCCGTAGTTCTATTAAGCAATGAGAGCAGGATAGCGGAAGTCGCCGATGGAAACCCAGTTCGTCACAATACAGGTGCCCACCCAAGATTCGCCAGGGGAGACTCGCAGCGCCATCAAAGCCGCATTGGCGGAGTTGGGACAGCCCCTGCGCTGGGCTATTACGGCATTGGATAAAGCTCAATCACTGGCGACGGTGGAAGCGATCGTCACCACTTCTTCCGCGACCTAGACCATGACTCAAACGATGACAAACTTGCGCCCCTACAACGCCGCACTCCTTGTTCCCACCGGCATTGGCTGCGCGATCGGTGGCTATGCCGGGGATGCCCTGCCCGTGGCACGGGTGTTGGCCCAGGCAGTGGACCAACTCGTGACTCATCCTAATGTGCTCAACGGTGCTCAGCTCTACTGGCCGATGGAGAATGCGCTTTACGTGGAAGGTTATGGCCTAGACCAGTTCGCAGCAGGAAACTGGGCCTTGGAGAATGTGCATCGCAATCGCATTGGCGTTGTATTTGACGCGGGCATTGAGCCGGAGTTGCGGCTGCGCCATTTGCAAGTCATGGATGCGGCGCGGGCCACGTTGGGGTTGGAGTTGACGGATTATGTCGTCACCGATCAGGAACTTGGAGTGACGCTGAAGACTGCTGAGTCGGGCAGTTCCTGGGGGACGATCGCCCAACCAGACAGTCTCATACGGGCCGCAGAAAAGCTGATTACTCAGGCCGGGGCAACTGCGATCGCCGTCATTGCCCGCTTCCCCGACGAAGACAACCAGGCTTTAAGTCAGGCCCTTCAGCAATACCGCCAGGGCCAAGGCGTCGATGGTCTCGCCGGAGCCGAAGCCGTCATTAGCCACCTCATCGTGCGCCAATTCCAAATCCCCTGTGCCCATGCCCCAGCCCTGATGCCACTGCCCATCGACCCCAGCGTTTCGCCCCGCTCCGCTGCGGAAGAAATTGGCTATACCTTCTTGCCCTGCGTCTTAGCGGGACTCAGCCGAGCCCCGCAATATCGCCTCGTCACCAACAATCAGCAGTTCAATTCCAACGTTCTGACCACTGGGCAAATCAATGCCGTGGTCACGCCCGCAAGCGCCTGTGGCGGCAGCGCATTGCTGAGCTGGGCTGATGCAGGGGCACACATTATCGCAGTGGAAGATAACGAGACCGCGTTGGATGTACCGCCGGAGCCTCTAGGTATTAAGGTGACTCGGGTTTCTTCTTATTTGGAAGCAGTGGGAGTGGTGATGAGCGATCGCGCTGGCATCGACTCAGCCAACCTTCGCCCCCATATCAGTCCATTAAATTCGCTGAATTAACAGAGCTTCCGAGTGAGACGCAGGGAGCCAGGCTGAACCCACAAGCCAGCCCTCGCAGAGCACCTTGCAATATCTTTCACAACCGCAAGATTTGATACGTCTCTAAAGCAATCTTGGCTAGGATTCTATAGATCGTCCGATAATGGGCCATGGCAAAGCTGCTAATCACGATTTCTGGCCTTGTCAGGTTAACCTGAGTTCGACAAGAGGCAATACATCCTCTCCTCATTCGTCCTACGCGGGGCGAAGCCTAACCCCTCTCCTAAAGGAGCGGGGAACCAATCCAAAGCTGAAAGCCTTGGTTTTGCATCAGGTTCCCTTGCTCCTTTAGGAGTAAGGGCTAGGGAAAGAGGTCGGCTGTTTGGATGTCGAACTCAGGTTCAGGTTAGGCGAGGCCCTGCCCAAGCCAATAGACTACCCTCGATATTTTTGGACTCTCCC
>CALECT010000137.1 GCA_937949725.1 uncultured Pseudanabaenaceae cyanobacterium | reverse complement strand
TTTTCGATTGATGATTTGTATAAGACTTATGCTGAGCGACAGCAGCTCTTGCAGGATGATCCTCGCTTGATCTGGCGAGGGCCGCCGGGAACTCATGATGTGGATTTGGGGATCGCTGCATTGGAGCAGTTACGGCAGGGGCGGTTGGCGGAGGTGCCGCAGTTTGATAAGGCGCTGCATGGGGGGCAGGGCGATCGCGTCAGCTCTAAAACAGTTGAAGGCGTGGATATTGTGATTTTTGAGGGTTGGTTTCTGGGAGTGCAGCCGGTGGGGCTGGAGCGGTTTAAGGCTGGGGCGGATTTGCCTGAGCCGCTTCCAGAGCCAATCGTTACGGAGGCGGATCGGCGGTTTGCGCGGGATTGCAATGGGCGGCTGGGGGAGTATTTGCCGCTGTGGGAGATGTGCGATCGCTTGATGGTGTTGTCGCTGACGGATTATCGCTTGAGTAAGCGGTGGCGGGTGGCGGCGGAGCAGCGGCTGCGGGCTGAGGGGCGGGGCGGGATGACGGATGCTGAGGTGGGGGCGTTTGTGGATTATTACTGGAAGGCGTTACATCCTGGGTTGTTTGTGCAACCTTTGGTGCAGTCTGGGGAATCTGGGGGGCGCACTGCGGATTTAGTGGTGGAGATTGGGGAGGGGCATGGGCTGGAGCGGGTGTATGCGCCTTAGGCCAATGAATCCTCTTCGATGCGGCTGGTGAGAAGTGATTAGTGCCAGCGTTTGACCTTGGAAGATTTTGAGCCCATTGTAAAAATAGCAACCTCTGTAGCACTGAGGGTTTGTCAGCAAACCGTGAGCCAATCGCTCCTGATATGGCGCTAGTTCTTCCGTAAGTCGGTCAATCTGCTGCTTGGGCTGTATACCTGCCTCCATGAACTATGAATAGGACTGTTGTTAGCGAAACGATTAATGCTGCGATTATCAACGTGAGTGGTCGGCAGAGAATGCTGTCCCAGCGAGCGGCGATGTTGAGTCTAATGTTGACCCATGGTTCGGAGCTGTCGGAACCGGAGCAATTACGGCAAGAGCTTCAGTTGGTAATTGATCTTCTGCAAGAAGCCCATCGAGGGTTACTTCAAGGGAGCGCTCAGCTAAATTTGCCAGGGAATCCATCTGCTGCGGTCCAAGCGCTGTATTTTGAGCCCCCTTTTCAGGTTGATCAGCGTTTGCGGGACTACATTGCAGGGCTGCAAGCTTTTCTGGAGCAGCAGAAGCAGAATGCGCTGTTACCGGGTGATCCGCTGTTGAGGGCGGTGACTGATGCGGCGTTGAATCATCTTTTGCCGGGGTTTGATGCGATTGTGACTCAGTATCAAATGGAGAGTGAGGTTCAGCAGGCGGCGATCGAACAGCAGTGTCGTGAAGCGGCTGTAAAAGTCAAAATTTAGTTGGGGCTAAGCTGCGATCGCAGGGGGGGGATGCTGTGGCTCTGTTTGTGGTGATTGGTGAGGACGGGAGTTGGATAGGAGTTATGTGACTTTAATCAGACAGTTGTTACTGGCGAATTACCAAGACTTTCTAGTTCGCGAATCTATTTTAAGTCCAGTGCCTCTAATCATTGAGGGGGGAAGGTTCCTCATTGGGCTGAGATTGTTGCTCTATGCTCTCAGTAGATTGGGGTTGAATCCAGTTCCTGAGCTTCTGATTAATTTCTTGTGGGAAAATAGTAGCTGCTAGGGTAAGGATTCCTATTACGAGTCCAATTACTGCTATCCGCTGCCCCCAGTTCACTTCTTTTTCAGTCATAGACTTTTGAGAAGTATCGGGAGGGGTAGTGCTTACTTGACTAATAACGTTGCCCTGATTCCCAATAGGGGCATTAACGTTAGAGTTTGAAACACTGATTTTAGGATCTTCTGCCATTCTCTTCGTCCTTTTGTCGATGGTATCCACTGCTTCTCCTATCTTACTAATAGTTGCCTGGGCTAATGAACTATTATCCAGCTTCTCGGTTGGTCTTGCTTTGCTGTCTGAGTAAACTGTATAGCTGTAGAATCCACACAAGCTCTGAGTTGCGGGTATCAACCAATTTAGTTGAGGTATGTTTTTCCGTTTGTGTAGTTCTTTAAGTTGTGGCAAATGGCAACCAAGTAATTCTGGCTTACATCGATTTAAAGCAAAAGCTACGCGGTTCTGAAAGTATTTATCCGATTTGTATTGCGCTGGAAACTCCAAAGCTGTAATTAACCATTTAATAATTTCTTTATCTGCATATTTGGTTATTAGCTCCAGAATAGTGGAGAAGGATTCTTGTCCTGGATCTATAATCAGGTCACCAATAAGTTCTTTGGCATCGCTCTGTTCGAGCTTAAGCAGCTCTACAACTGCTGTTTGCCAGCAAACTTCCTTTCTTGGTTTTATTAGATCCCAGAGAGGCTGTAACTCTGATAGGTTAGCCATGCCTCGGATGCCAAAAATTCGAGGATTTAAGCCAGGGCCATTGGCAATAGAATTTCTTAACTCTGGAATAGCCTCTTGTCTACCCAGCTGAGCCAGTGTGAATGCAACTTCTCGCCTAACCATATCTTCGCTTTCATGTTGAAGGCTATGTAGAAGTTGTGGAGTTACTTGCTTAGACTTGAAATGAACGAGAGCTGCCGAGGCTTTTTGCCGCTTCCACGGATCTGGTGAAGAATTTAAGACGTCTAAAAGATGAGGTAATGCTGCTTCATTCTTTAATTTTGCTAATATGAGTGTTGATGCCCAGACTATTTCAGGATTGGCGTGAGTTAGAAAGGTTTTGAGAATGCTGGAATCTGAGAGGTTTCTATCGCTAATTTGTTTAATTATTTCGTCTCTTAGCTTAGCTTTTGCGTTAGGAAGTAAACGAATTATTTTTGATTCTAGATAAGAGCTATCAATATCTCTTATAAGACTGAGAATTCTAGCTTGAACAGAGTCTTCTAATTGGTTTGGGATTGTATTGAATATTCGAACAGCTTCCGCTTCATTTCCAACAGCCCCATCTAGCATGTTAGCTAAATAGTTGCATCCTTCATCTATAGGTAAAGGCTTTTCAAGCCGTGACACTAAAATATTAAATACTTCTCTATCTTTATCTAGTGCCATTAAAGTTTCAGCCGAAGAATGCCAAATCATCAGAATTCTGAAAGCTTGCTTTCCAGGATCAAACATTTTCTCCTTAAGATAATCAAATGCCAGTTTAGGAGCCAGAAAGCTTAGGGATTTGAATCGCTTAATCCATATATCACCGTTTTTGTCTGCACCTCCCCAAGAATTCTGAGAGAAATAAATCTCATCTATCTGATAGAGATTCCGTGATGCTATATCTATTGCTTCTTCACATTTGCTATCGCCTATTAATAAAGCTGCTCTTTCAGCCAGATCTATGTCTGAATTATTCAGAAACTTTGAAAGATATGCTTTGACTGTAGGAGAGCTTATCTTGCCCAATAGTTCAACTTCTAGCCATTCCGAAATATTCTCTGTAGTTATGTAGTCTTTGATTTTTTGAGTCGCTTCCTTTTGATGTTGATAGTCTACTTTCGCCGCAATTTTAGAGCCTAAAAGAAAATCTATCTTTAGCGCTTGCTCTAATAAGCGTCTTGTAAATATGTAATTATCTTTTACTAGCTCCATTGTTATAGCTAAAGGCTCTTTCCATTTATAAAGGTTCAAGTAATTTTGATTTAAGGATAGGTCATCTATAGTTCCCATCTGTTCATATAACCACTCTGCTGCGTAGTATTCCTGGATTAACTGATGACGGAATTCAATTTGTCTTGAGCCTCGGTTCTGTAATAAATGATATTTGAGTAGGTCATCTAGGATATCTCGGGCTGAAAAAGACTCTTTAGGAAATAATGTACTTAGTTCTTGCTCAGCTTCATCTCGATTAAGCACTGTACGAAAATCAACTCTTGTGATTCCGTTCATCATCTTTGTAGCAATTGCAATTAGAGATTTTTCCATAGCCTACGATCGCTCAAAGGTCTGACACTTAGTGATGCAGAAAAGTCTTGAAAGCCTCGTTGTAGGGTGATTCTCACTGAGACCGAGATGACGAGGAGGGGTGAGATATGGCAGGCTCGAGTTCCTACACAAAGAGCATGGACCATGACCTCACCCGAACTCTATCGTCAACTGCGAACTCAGTTGAGTCAATGGGTGACCCCGAAGGACCAGCGTCATCTGACGGGCTGTGCCGAGATGGTTGCCGCGATCTTGCAATCCCAAACGGGCTGTTTGAGCCGCTGGCTACCTTACTTGAGTCATCGCAGTTGCAATGCCCGTGCGCATCTGGGACGGCTGAGCTACTTCGTTCATAACGATGCCATTGATGCTGAAACCTTTTACGACCCTCTGCTGCGTCACTGTCTCCAAACCTTCGAGGGCAAGGCAGCGGTTCTAACCCTGGACACCAGTATGCTGTGGGACCAGTTTTGTTTAATCGAAGTGTGTTTGGCTTGGGGGGGACGCTCTCTCACCCTTGCCCAACAAGTCATTGAACATGGCAGTGCCACTGTGGGATTCACAGACTATTCTTCCTTGCTCGAAAGAGCTTTGAACCTCTTACCGACGGGATGCAGGGTGACGCTTCTGGCCGACCGAGGGTTTGAACATGGCAAGCTGATACGTTGGTTGCAACAGCATCAATGGGACTGGGCCATTCGGGCAAAATCTGACCTACTCATCACCTTACCCAGCGGACGAACTCGAGCGGTCCAAGACCTGCTTCCCCCCAGCAACCAGGTTCATCTCTTCCACAATGTGACCGTCTTGAGCGACATTCACTGTCATCTTGCAGCCGCCCATCAACCTGACGGAGCCGATGCTTGGGCCGTGCTGAGTGGCAAACCCACTACTCTCAAGACTTTTACGCTCTATGGTGAGCGTTTCGGAGGCATTGAGCCCCACTTCAAAGATTACAAGTCCGCCGCTTTTGATATCACCGACTCTCGACTCCGCAATGCCAAAGCTCTGACCTGCCTGGTCATGTTGCTCGACATTGCCTACCTGATTGCTTGGATGTTGGGCGTTAGAGCGGTTCAGCTAGGACAGCTTCATCGCCTTGATTGGCATTCTCAACGAGGATTGAGCTTCTTGCAGCTTGGACTCAGAGAATTGGCGACCTTAGGTTACAAGCGCCTCCCTCTGCCTTGGTTACGGCCCCTCCCTTATCAAAGTCCACCCCCGGCCTCGGCGTCGAAGCATAAACGCACGATTCAAGACCTCATGTTTACCTTCTCCAGGGTCACTCTTTTCTCAGCTTGAGACTCACAAAAGTTTTCTGCATCACTAAGGAGCCACAGCTACGAACCCAATAGAGACGAGCACGGTACTGGTTTGCTTTGTGGGGAAGAATCGCTATATCCCATCATATTAGGCAGGGATTTTGATAGTCTATCTAGTAAAAGGGCTAATCCTTAAGCTGGACAGGCCTTTCACCTCATTACTCCCCACTTTCCAGCCCAGTACCCTTCACTTTATCTTGCTCCTGGGCGCTATCAGTTGGCTAATCCTTACTTCCTAGAAACTCTGATCTTGAGATACACCTAGTCTATTTGGGAGTCTTTAATACGGCCAAAATCTCCTGAAGCTCACCAGTCATAATTCGAGGAATTTACCACATCTTTTTGATTTAGGGCTTCTTACTAAAACTTTTATGATTGAGGATTCTTAGTCTACCTAAACTGATGGTGCACACACCATAATACCGATGAATCTATTGAGTTGCTTTAGAAGAGTTTTCGGTGATGCGTCTATCGCAAATAGTCTTCAGAGGCTTAGATGTTGGGGAAGTTAATTCTTCAATAGACAATCCTAGATTTTAGACAATATCTATAGTTTTAAGAATGCCTGGAAAATGAGTATTAACACTTTGAAAGTCCTTCTAATTATTGAGCAATGCAACCCTGCGTGGAACTCAGTCCCACTTGAAGGATATTATTTATACGCAGGAATTAGTAGATTTGTTGATGCGACTCTAGTTACTCATGAGCGTAATAGAGAAGAGCTAGAGAAAGTACATCCAGATGCAGAAATTATTTATCTGAAAGATAGCACAATTATTTCAAAAATTGAAAAAATTGCCTTGCGCTTAAGTCTATTTAAGGGGCAAATTATTTGGCCACTTCGTAATGCTTTCACTTATCCGATTTACTGGGGATTTAATCGGACGACCTATAGCTTATTTGAGGAGGCTGTTGGTCGTGGTGACTTTGATTTAGTCCACACAATCACTCCAATGATGCCACGTTACCCTGTCAAGATGGTCAAGGCATGCACTAAGACACCTTTTATTCTTGGTCCAGTTAATGGTGGCGTTCCTTTTCCTGATGGGTTTAAGGATTTAGGCCGAAGAGAGTATTCTTATCTAAATTTTCTTCGCTGGGTTGGTCGTTCCATTATCCCTGGCTATCGAGAAACTTATAAGAAAGCAGATTACATTTTGGCAGGGTCAAGCTATACCTTAGGTTTAATCAAACAATTATTTCCTAAGACACGCGACGAACAAATAGAGCTGTTCTATGAGAATGGTATTACTACCTCATTCGTTCGAGCTGACGAAGATGTTGACCAGAAAATAAAGCTAGCTAAAGATTCTACGAACAAAAAAATTAAACTTTTGTATGTAGGTCGGCTTGTTCCTTATAAAGGAGCCAATATGCTTTTGGATGCTATTGACAGGCTAGATGCGTCTGTGAAGAATAAGGTTGACTTAACCATTGTAGGCAATGGGTCTGAAGAGAAATCTCTAAAAGACCAAGTAAAACGACTGCAGCTTGATGAGAATGTTCACTTTACAGGGTATGTAGAGCAGTATCAAACACTGGAATTTTATCAAAAATCTGATATATTTTGCTTCCCATCGGTACGTGAGTTTGGTGGGGCAGTCGTTTTAGAAGCAATGGCTAATGCACTTCCTTGTGTCGTTGTTGACAACGGCGGTATTGGTGAATACGTGACAGAAAAGACAGGCTTCAAGATTAGTCCTATCTCTAAGGAGTTTGTCGTTGAACAATTAGCAATTCATATTGCTCAACTCGTTGAAGATCATGAAATGCGACACGATATGTCTTATGAGGCTCTTCAACGAGCCAAGGAGTTCACTTGGGATGTAAAAACTCGAAAAATTGTTGATACTTATTCAGAGGTATTAGAAATGAAGTCTAAGAAAGCTGTATTGCAAGGAGTTTAGCCGTTACTAGAGCGCTAAGAGGTTGTTTGAGAAAGGCATCTCGCTGTAGCAGGATGACCTAATGATGCCGCCAAAGTTAACGAAATCCCGACGTTTCATTGCTAGTCGAGGTTTCCAATTTGACGCTTGGCCGAGTTCTCAAACAACCTCTAAGAAAGAATAAAGACATACTCTAGTTCTCATTTTTTATCTGAATGCATTGGTGCAAGGGAAAGCTGCTATGGACAAGTCATTATACTCAGCCGCAAAATGCCTCTTTATGATTCGTATGTTTTTACCTTTGACTTTTGTAGAGTAACATTATGGCGATTAGTCCCAGTCTTCAAGCTGCATTAAATATTAGTAAACTTGAATATCAAGATGCAAAAAAAATTGTTGTTGATATTCCTGAATGTCTAAGTCAACTTCAAAAGACTAATCTAGATACCCATGTTCTCGTTGATTTTGATGAAACATTGCTGTTGAGAAATTCTACAGAAGAGTATCTTGATACTCTGCAACCTAAGGTTTTAGGCGTCTATTTCTTAACTTTACTAGACTATCTGAAACCGTGGAATTGGCTTCCAAGCCGGTTGCGTGGTGAAGTCTTGCGAGATTGGGTTCGTGTTCTGTCAGCAACAATTTTATTCCCATGGACGCTGCTGCTTTGGCCTGGGCATGCTAAAAAAGTAGCTCAATCTCAGCAGAACCGGGCACTAGTGAATGCCCTGTCCGACAATCCTAATCTGAAGGTTTTAGTTACAACTGATGGTTTTTCTCCGATTGTAGCTCCGATTTTGCGCCACCTGGAGTTAGTAGACGTAGAGCTCTATGCCTGTCGACTATGGTGGGGCAGTGTGGATAGGTTAAATGGTAAATACAATCGCTTAAAGAAAACGTTAGGAATTGATGTGATTTCTAACTCTATAGTGATTACTGATTCTCCTAACGATATAAAGCTACTTCAGGCAGCTCGCCAACCATATTTGATTCAGTGGCCTCAGTCTAAATATGCTCAGGCTATGGCATCAGCCTATGCCCCATTCCTGTATCTGGTTAAATTTAAGCATAATCTGAAATATCTTCTGAATGGCATATTGATGGATCAGTGGATGATTTTAGTGCTGGCATCAAGTTGGGTGGCACCACACCCAATATTGCATGCAACTGGACTATTGTTCTTGATTGCATCATTTTGGTGTATCTACGAGCTTGGTTACTATGAGAATGACTACATTGCTGAACGTTATGAGAAACATCCTAACCTGAGAGAGACTAAGTTAACTCGACCAGAAGCTCCTGTCATTCAGCCATGGATTTGGGCTAGTGTGCTTTCAGCTCCAGGATTCTTGCTGTTGCAATGGGCAATGATGTCAGAGCTCAGCTTCACGATGAACTCTAGAATCCTGGAAAAAATACTATGGATGGCACCCTGTTGGTTTGCCATATTGCTAGTCACACGTTTTATTTATTTTGCGTTTAATCATGTTGATAAACGTACCCGCGTTTGGCTCTATCTTTTGCTTCAATATAGCCGTCTTCCGGCATTTGCCACGCTGAGCGTGGTTAGTCCCGTAGGCACAATACTTCTCTCTGCGCAAACCTTGATCAGTTGGATTCGCTACATTGTTTATCGCTATCAAGGCAATATGCGGGAGGTTCCCCATGCGATATTGCGATTTGTAACTCTTGGTTTCTTGATGATGATGCTGGCTATGAGTAATGGAGTTACTGCGATACTTAATTGGCAAATGGCGGCAATATTAGGGTTTTGTTTGGTGAGAACATTGAGTACATTACCGCAACTAGTGAGTCAGATGAGATGGATTAGTGATGATGATTGGACTCCATCAGACTTCTCTGAAGAGAGCATGATGAGGGGGAAAACATTAGCAGACTCTCAAGGGCCTCTTGAGCCCTCAGAAGATTCGTCTCAAAAACTTGCATACCCACTCCAAGAGAGTCGATCATCATAGAAATGGACAGTTTTTTGAGGTGAATTCTGGAAAACACTATTGAGGATTCTGTGCTGCAATAATTGCAAGGCTTTGCAGTCCTTTATTTTGTACTAAAGCATTGAAACTTGTATTCCTTTGACATTGGTAATAGCATGACTTTCTGGTTTATTTTATCTTTTGCTTTCATTACTATCTTGTTTTTTATCACTCGTTATCTTTTAAACTGGCTGGCAACTTCATACAAGTTCCAGCTGTTTGGGAAAATGATTAATTGTGTTGATACTAATGAGAAGGCATTAGCTTTGACCTATGATGATGGTCCTCATCCACCCTATACAGACAACTTACTTGATGTACTTGGTGATTTTGATGTAAAGGCAACTTTTTTTACGGTTGGTGAAAATGTCGAAAATAACTTAGCTACAGCTCGTCGAATGATTGCTGAAGGGCATGAGTTAGGGAATCATTCGTACTCACATAAAGAATTAGTCAGCACCAATCTTGGTACCGTTCGGGCAGAAATTCAGAAGACGGACGATATCCTCTCTAACTTGGGGGTTCGCTCAGATATACATTTTCGTGCGCCTTTTGGTCTAAAGCGCATAAGACTACCTTGGGAACTTGCTCGCAGGAAAAAGATAAATGTTCTTTGGAGTATTGATCCTAAGGATTATCAATCTTTAAGTGCAGAAGAAATTGCTAGCTGCGTTATTCGTAATGTGAAGCCTGGCTCTATTGTTCTTATGCATGATGGCGGTGGCGATCGCTCACAAACTGTAGCAGCAACGAAAATCGTCGTGGAACAGCTACAGCATCAAGGATATCAGTTCAAAACGGTTACTGAACTAATGGCATTGCAGGCGTAAGCATTCATCTTTGGATGAGAAATACCTGATTGTTTCTTGCTTCAAGGCTGTTTAAGGTTGAAATCGCATAATCCCTCTAAAACTGATTTTTTCTAACTTATCTTCACTGAAGGTCGTTAGGAGAGCTCTGAGAGCAATCATCCCACCCATTCTTGCCGTGATGGAGCATAGGAGCCTGCGACAGCCTGTCGCTTGAAGATTAAGATCTGAACAGAATACAGAAAAAGAAGAGGTAAACCAATTTCAAGTCGAGGAGCTCCGTTGGGTTTCCACCTGTATCGCTTTTCGTTTTGCTGGAGGCTATACAGATAAATTCAATCGAGTATGGCTCAAATTCTCCGCTGCTTGTGGTGTAGAAGATTGACTCTACAAGCTCAATCACAGCTTTAGGAGCAGCCTTTCTATGTCCGTTAGTGAAGGGGGGGAAGCTAATGCTTCAGGGATAGCAAGCACTAATCCAGTCGCCAGACTTAGCCCTAGCGGTCAAAATTGTCCCGCAGCCCATGCATCCGGCGTTGAAGACTGCTCGGATGCTGGCAGTTTATCCTGCATTCTCACCCTGCTGGTGCTCGACACCTACGGTTTCCATTGTTGGATTACCGTTATTGCTGCTCCCTTGCTGCTGAACCTCACTGGGGCTGTCACTAGCTCCTAAATTATTATTGGTGGCTTCTGACTCGAGTTTGAGTACGTTTTGCTGATTTTTGACGAACGTGGCACGCTTTGGATTTTTCAACGCCATAAGTGCAATGATTGTCTGCCGGGAGTGGTTTTGGCACTTCAAAGCCAGCTCCATAAACTTCTCCGCTTTTCTGGTGTTGCCTCGCAGATTTGATCGGGCCAAGACTGCATAATCGTGGAAAAGGTGGTCCATGGTTTGAGCTTGGGATAGCAACATATCCTCTGCATCTGCCATTGAGTCCGCTGCCCGCGCTTCAAATTCTTCTTTCCATCCTGCATCACGTTCTGGATCAGTTCTATCAGAGAGAGCCGTTATTGTTTTTGCAGATCGACGGGAACCGTTGAATTTAGGTCGTGGCATGATCAATAGCTCTATTAATCTCAGGTTTTCTCAGTCGTCAGCACTCATACCGCTGGTTCTTTTTCGTGCAAAAAATATTGCGGTACGGTAATTCTCAATGAGATGGGAGTGATGAGCAGGGGCGCAATATTGCAGGCTCAAGTTCTTACACAAAGAGCATGACCATGACCACCCCATTCCTATTTTTAACTGTTGACTCAGTTGAGTCAATGGACAATGCTTAAAGATCCGCGATATCTGAATAGCTGTGCTGCAATAGCTGTCGCTATCCTTATAACTCCAGACTGGCTGTATATGTCTCTGGCTCTGACTCTTGAGCTATTAGAGACAGGCATAAGTCTTTGCTCTTAGTCGGCTTATGCCTAGGTTTCCTGTGTTATAAAATTGAAGAAAGACTATAAAATTATTGTCTAAAATCCTATAAAAGAAAACAGTAAATTTCTAACAAATTGAAATAGTGTGGGCTTAAAGAGTAGAAAATGTATGGAGCGACACCAAGATTTTATTTGCTTTGAAAATAATTTGTGCTGTTGAATCTATAGCTTTAGATGTTGGTTTTTCCAAAAATACTATCGAGTCTTCCCGCAATTATCCAAGACAAGAATATTGCAGAAAGCCAGTCATCTCTTGGTGAACAAATTGTCTACCAGAAAGAGATTGTTGGATGACTCGGTCTCAGTAATGGAGGTGAATTCTTTCCCTTGTCTCAGTGTAAATCCGGTCGTAGTATCTCGGTGTGGTATAGAGATGCAGGGGCTCAGTGATTGCTAACTTGCTCTACGTGTGACGAGCTTCTCCGTTGGACTTCTCTATGGTCTTGTCTTCGCCGATCCTCCGTTCGCGAGTGCTCCGCTGGTTTTTAGCGTTGCATCTGCTCCTCACGGTCCCCCTTGCGCTGAGCCTTAATCTTTGGATTGATGAAGCCTATAGCCTGGATACGACTCAGCTTGGTGTCTGGGGGGCGGGTCAGCAGGCAATCACTTTTGAAAATCAGCCGCCCCTTTATTTCATGTTGCTGTCATTTTGGCGCAGCCTTGGCGATTATTTAGGGTTGGCAGATGGAGCTGCAATCGGCTGGGCTCGACTATTCTCTGTATGCTGTCTCGCACTCGTTGTGGTTCTGGCGTTTCCGCTGGCACGGCGCTATTGTCCTGGCATTAAACCTGCTTGGGTTGTGGGAGCGATCGCTTTCAATCCCTACTGTATTTGGACCGCGACGGAAATTCGAACTTACGGCTTTGCCCTTCTTCTATCGGCGGTGTTGCTGCTGAGTTTTTTTGAAGGATATTGGCAGACTGACGAAGAACCACATTCAACAGGCGCATTGTGGAACGCTCGGTCTCGAACTTCTGGCTGGCGTGGAGTTCATGTTGGGGTAGCGATCGCCTCGCTCTATACCAACTATTTTTGGGGAAGTTTGTTGATTGCTCAAGGGGTCGTCCTGCTGGTGACCCGTCGCTGGCGAATGTTACGAACCTACGCAGTTTGGATGATAGGGGTGAGCCTGCTGTTTTCGCCCATGTTGTTCGTGCTCGCTTCTCATTTGGCTGAGCAGGGGAGTGGGATGGCTTTGCAGACAAACTCGACCACCGATGCATTGCGAACGATGCTGGGGAGAGTGCTCCTGTATCTCTGGCCGAGTGAGTTTTTGTCTGGGCATTTAATCGCGTTTGTGGGTTTGCGTTATGGGGGGCTACTGGGGCTAGGGGCGATCGCAATCGCTTGTCGCAAACGTCTATCAGAGATACAGCTTGTCTTGGTGACGCTGGTTGTTATCTGTTTTGTGTCGCTCACATTGGTTCTGGATATCACGGAGAACGTGGCTTTAGCAGCTCGCTATAGCTATCCGTTGTTTTTACCAATTTTGTTGTTGCTGTTTTCTTGTCTTTCGCTTTTGCCGAAGCAGGGGCTGCGACGAGCACTTTGGGCTTGGGGGGCGATCGCGCTCATCTGCTATGGAGGTACCTTGCTCCATCAATATTCTGGCTTGGCAAAGGATGGCGATTGGAGTCGAGTTGCCCACTTTATTCAATCTAACGAAACGATAGAACAACCTGTCGTAGTCTTTTCTGCAGAGGGAGTCTTACCGCTCAGGTATTACTACGATGGGGTCAACCCACTGGTTAGTCTGCCGGAGCAAACGCTGGGAGAGAAATACAGTTTGCGCCGGTTTGTAATTCGAGACGAAGCCCAAATTCGTGAAGTGTTGATGGCTCAGCAGATGCATCGTGATTTGCCCTCTGAACTCTGGCTCGTTCAGGGACCCCGATATGCCCTGGAGGGAACCGGCGAGACTGCCTGCGATATTTGGGGGATTGACCTCAATTGCGCAGCACTAGAGCAGTTTATCCAAGACAATTATCGCGTGGAGCAACAGAAAAATTTCTACGGGAGTAAGGTACAGCTTTTGGTCAAAGCATCTTTGTAGCTGCTGGCTTAATCCATGAAAGGTTGTTTGTCTTTCCTCTGTCGCTTCTAAGGATCAGTTATTAGCTGCTTTGGCAAAATCTAACCAAGCCATTACCCACCTTCTCCCCGTATCTAGTCTCTCCTATTCACCTAGCAGAACAGCACCCATACCCAATAAATTTGGCAACCCTATCCCGCTGAAGCAACCAAACTGCTCAAAGCGGTCCAACCCGCCTTACTCTCCATCTGCACTGGACCTAACAACCAAATCATCTGGGAAGTCGAACTCATTGATGCCTCTACGCTTGGGTTAAACATCAGTTTGGTGCATTACAAACCTCCTCCCAGATTTTTCTGAACGATGCTAAGAAAAAGCAGCGATAGAGTGGTCTTCTTTGCGCTGCCACTGTTGGACCTGTTTCTGCAACTTCACCCGATGGGGCTCAACAAGAGAATGCTGCTCTCGGAGCTGAAGAAGCATGTGTAGCTCAATTGCCCAGTCACCATAACGAGAGCGGCCAATCTCGCCATTGGGAGATTGAACGTAATCCAAAAGTACCTGATGACAAAGGCCGAAGCTGGACTCACCCCATTGGATTAGGCAACTGAGGAAGTAGTCGTAGTCGCAAAAGATCCGATAGTTCGGATTCCAAGCGGGTGCACCGGTTCGACGATGGATAAAGCCATTGCTGTCGAAGAGTTCGTGCTGACTAATCAGATCTGCAACCGTGCAGTGGGTCTGAGGCGAGATAAATGATTTACCCCTTGTTTCTGCTCGGTCCCGTCGCCGTCGTTGTTGGACCATGGCGCATTGGAGCTGGGGACGATGCTGGAGGAAGTCGAGAACCTGGCAGATGTAGTCCGGTGCCAGTTGATTGTCATCATCTAGATAGGCGACCCACTCCCCACGGGCAGCGGCTAAGCCTAGATTGCGAGCATGACAGAGACCAAAGCCAGCGGTGGGATGCTTAAGGGAAATATGGCGGATGGGGAATGGGGGGTGGGGCGCTGCTTCAAGCAGGCGGGGAATGGTTGGGTCGTCACCGTCGTTGATGACGAGCCATTCCCAGTTACAGGAGCCGGTCTTTTGCGCTTGAACGCTGGGGAGTACTTGGGTTTGAAAGATTTTTGGCCGTTGGTAGGTCGCGGTGATTAGGGAAAGTTTTGGAGTGAAGGGGGCTAACCTCAATAAGCGCATTGCCATTATCGCAGGATTAATTGCACATTGTTACTGGAATCCGATGGGCAAGCACATCAAATTCCCTCGAATTTAAAAGAGAACTGGGGAGTCAAAGACTCCCCAGCAGGGCTGTTTAGCATGGACGGTTAAGTGGATGCGTTGAGCCATCTTGTTGGCTAATGCCTGGAGCGTGGTTTTGCTCTTCTGGATTTTTCCATCGAAAATGAGCAGGTTATCCCAGTCCCCATATGCTTTACGCCTGCCTGCCTTGTCTAGATTGAGCTGTTCCAAGTGCGTTTCCCTCGTTATTAGGTCTCTAGCCAAAAGCTGAAAAATGGGAATGGGAAATGGTCACAGGAACAAGCTGATGCAAGATGGTTCTGAACGACTACAGGCTTGACCTTTAGCCTAATCTTCTCTTTAAGGCCAAGGATTCGTTTCTCCTTCTGAGGAGCAGGACTGCAATGCTTGCTTGATGTACAGACAAGATGCCCGCAAACAACGAGAGGAGGATAGATCTGAAATTAATATGGACACTGTCCATATTAGCCAGCAAGCATTAATGTGGACACTGTCCATATTAATGCTTGATATCTCAAGGCGTAGGCCCCATGACTCTCCGCATAGCAGTCATCAACTCCAAAGGTGGTACTTCGAAGTCGGCAACAGCGATTAACCTCGCGGGTTACTTCGCGAGGCAGGACAAAGAAGTTACAGTCATTGACTGCGACAAAAATCGTTCAGCACTACGTTGGCTTCAACAGCGTGAAGAAGGAGGTGTAGCAGAGCTGTTTAAAGTGATTAGTCAGGCTCAAGCCCTCACTATGGCTAGAACACCTGAAGTGGTCATCTATGACACCGCAGCCCAAATCACACCTCAGGAGATTAAAGATCTGGCAGCAGGTTGTGATCTCGTTCTCGTGACGACTCTTGCTAGCCGCGACAGTATCTTGCCAACGTTAGACACTGTCGCAACCATAGAAGGTCAAAGAACTCCATACAGGATTGTCATCACTCAAACCCAGCCAAGAACGTCCGATGAAGAGGCATGGCGCGACGAGCTACTGGAATCGGGGTATAACCTAGCAGCGACATCTGTTCGATTTTCTGTGCATGTTCACCGCGCTTCAGCTAATGGCCTAACTGTTATGGAAATGGGAAGTCGAGAACGGCGAGCAGGTTTAGACTTCAAGGCATTGGGAGAAGAGATAGAGCAACTCTTAACAACAGAGGTTCAGAAAAATGGCTGAAGCGAGGCAGGCAAAGAGAAGAACCTCTAAGACAAAGAAGCGAACGACTACAGGTGGGAAAATTCGTAGAGAGCAGATCGGAACAACAGCAGATCTCGCGAGCAAACTGCAAACGCATGGACAACAGGTTGTCCAGCCTATAGAGGTGATCCAGCCACGCCGTGAGGGGAGCTTGAGAGATATCGTTCCGTCTCATGTTTTTGATTTAGCTGACAGCATTGCTGTGGTTGGCAACACTCAACTGATGCTGACAGATGTGGACTATCGGTTGATTGCGGGGGGACATCGTCGTTGTGCACTTCGCTTGATGATTCTTGCGGATACATCTTTCTTAGATGGCAGAGATGATGCTGAGGCGTTCTTGAAAAAGCGCTATACGGGAGAGGTAAAAGACCTTTACCTTAGGGGGGTTGAGACCTATTTCCCTGATGGGCAAGTGAAAATTGCGATCGCTGACGATATTGCAATTGACGACCCCGACTACCTCGTTAAAGCGAGAGCCAAAGAAGCAGCTGAAAACACGCGTAGACTTAGCTTTAACCGAGAAGATATACAAGGATTGGCACAGCAGCTTTCGGGCGTGGAGTTCACGCACTTAACTGCGGGTAGACCTAAAGAGGGAGGACCTAAGTCGATCAAAAGCCACCTGAGCCTTATTACAGGACTGAGCAGTAAAACGATTCAACGCGCACTTAATGCGCCTCAAAGAACGGCCATAGAGCTTGATCCGGAGGAAGTGCGTGCCTTGGCTTATCAGAAAGCCGCTAAGGCACTCGACAAATTAATGGATTGTGATGCCATCGACCAAAGTGAGTTAGAACGCTTAGCTCCTGTTCTGAGAGCCTTAGAAAGAGCCGCTCAAGGGAATAAGCTTCCTAAACGTTGGACATAGACTTGGCTCACAGATCTTCCGCAAACCGCTCTAGAAATTCTCGTTCAGCTTCGGCATCCAGCGCTTTCTGGCTGTAGCGAGCAAAGCTCCCTTCAGTCTTATGGCGAGTGAGCCGTCTGGCTTTTGCACTATCCATACCGCCGAGTACCAAACTCGTTGCAAAGGTATGGCGATGGCGGTGGGGATGGGCATTCTTGATGCCGCAAAGTTCAGCTAGCTTTTTGAATTCCTTGTAGAGACCGTGATAGCCCAGCCGCTTACCTTTGTTTCGAGGCGAGAGGGAAATGAATAGTGGTGACTCTGGAGTGACTTCAAAACCGTTACGCATGAGCCAGTTCAAGTAAGCATCGAGCACAGAACGGGCTTTATCAGTCAGAGGTACGGTACCAATGCTGTCGGTTTTTGCAACCCGGATGTGGAGGCGCTCACCGTCATAGTCTTCGATATTCAGCCCGACAGCCTCTGAAGCCCTTAGACCATGTTCTAGGACGGAAAGCATAGCGAGATCCCTCGCTTGGAGTTTATTGTTGCCCCTAGCCTCAATTCGCAGTTCTCGTACTTCTTCGACTTGGAATTCCTTGGAGACAGCAGGCAAGCTTTTAGGCAGCTCAATCAACAGGGTGGGATCTTTGACGATGTAGTCATGGACTGTCATCCAATTGAAGAAGCTTTGCAAGGTTGCTAGGGTACGCCGAATTGTCTCTGGAGAACGAGGTGTTCCACGTCTGGATGGTCGGGTCTGTAGCTCCTGCTTGTAACGCTCAATGTCTCGGCGGGTGACTTGGTGCCAAGCTTTGGGGGTCCATTCCTGAAAACGTCGTAGCTCCCCTGCGTAAGCCTTGATTGTGGTCTTGGCTAGCTCTCTAGAACGCAAAAACTCTTGGACTCTGAGCCAATGACTGTCAATGACGGGGACATCGGACAATTGTTTGGGAGATCGTGTTGCTGGTTTTTCGACGACTTCCAGGCCGCTGCTGTGTTCGATAATTTTGAGCTGCGGGTCCGGTTGTTTCGCCATGGAGCATTGTTGTAGTAGAGCGAGGCTGATAAAGCTTGGTTGAATCAGAATTCATTTCGACAGGTTGAAACGCAAGTGATCCAGAGGGCTGTTATCCACTGATTATTGACTAGTTTAGTCTGATTTTAATTCCAATAAAACATTATTTATTTGAATTACACTAAGATTACGCAAGAAAAATAATGCTATGATGGCGAAGCCTCAAAGTCTTGCCTGACTTGAGATTCATGTTCTTGCTTGGAAAGGACAATGCCTCGACGGATTGATCTTAAATGTTTGGCCTGTGCCCAACTGGATGCGAATGCGGCGATCGCCCTTCATGGCCCTAAAGGTGATGACTGTTGGGACAGCAAGCGTTGCCCTCGGCGACGCTCCCACTATCGCAACCGTCGAGAGAACAATGCCAAGCGGCGGGCTGAGCGAATTGTGGCCCAGGGGAAGCCATTGGAGCTGCAGCCAGAGCGGGTGTCGATTAGCCTGGACTTGAATCCGGTGGCTTATTTGTACCTATACCGAGAGAAGCGGAAGGACTCGCCGTTGCATGCGATCGCCATCTCCGTCTGGGAAGGCGATAAGAAAGTGATGGAGATTGAACCGATTCATTGCTCCGGCCTGCGCAATCGACAGATTCAGGCTTATCTGCAAAAGGCCTTGGGCTATCTCCAGGGGCGTTATGGAATTACTAAGTTTGAATCCGAAGTGCGGATGGAGCCGTTAGAATGCCCCATCTCTCTTTGTCCATTGCGGGAGTTGTCGGAGGCGTTGAATTAGATGGTGCATTGGCAACAGTTAGAGCTCGTATTGGAAAGTCAGATTGAAGATGGTTTTGAAGATCTGGAGGCGGTGAACCTGCCAGGTTTGGCACGTCAGTTTGACCAGGTGCTCGCGCAGTTGCCGCCGACGGAACAACTTCGAGTGGGTGGGCTGTACATGGACCGATTGGCCCAGCTCTATCGGGAGCGGGCAATGTTGCTGCTCGATGACTGGGAGGAGGAGTACAACACCCAGGGCCCAAGGTTTGATGACTCGTTGCTCGAAGGACTGATTCGAGAAACGCAGTACGTGGATGTGTCTGAGTTTGTGAAACCGGGTAGACGAGTGCGGAGTCCGAAGGTGACTGGACCGCTAGATGACGAGGATTCAGTGTTTGTTGAGCTAGATACGGAGCAAGCTGTGGCTTTAGCTGAGCAAGATTTACAGCAGGTTGATTTATCCCATGCTGAGAACGTCTCGGATTGGGTTGAACAGATTCAAGCTTGGTTTGAGCAGCAGCCTGACGATATTCTTTGGATGGACCTGCTTAGGCAACTTGAGATGCCTTTTGTCGAACTATGCTTAGGACTGTTACTGGGAGGCTTTAGCTTGGAGCAGCGCGGTGACTTCTATGATTACAGTTCTATTTGGGTTACCCAAAAATAGGCCAGTGCTTTTGGCTTTGTTTAATCTTTCGATGTGGTTTGTTCACCCCTGCTCTTTCTTGATAGAGAGCAAGAAAGCTCTCCATCAATTAGGGTCCGTTGGCTGGATTAAGCAATTGCCGGCATTGCTCAATCAGGCTGACTAAAAGGGGGGTGGACTGTTCAATTGCATTCGCAATCTCTTGTAAAACTGCCTGATAGCGTTGCTGTCGCGGTATAGGCCAGGTTTGGTTTCGCTGTGATGCCAACACAGAGAGCGCTTCGGCACAGAGAATGGCATCACCCGATGTGAGATAGGTCAAATGCTTGTCTAAATGTGCCCTATGACGTGCTGCCGCCATGGCAGAGCTCGCCTTTAAAGGCTCTGTTGTCTCAGCTAGCTGCTTCCAAGGCGGATTCACCCTGGTCCTGGTCAGTAATTCTTTAGTTCTGGATATCACTTCTTCTCGTCCTAAGCCAGTAAACTCCCCTGCTGTCGTGGAATTACGAGACCCCTTACCTTTCTTCCCTGATTGTGAATCGCTCAAATCCTCTCCTAGTAAGTAATTACGAGATGTTTGAAGAATAAGCTTGTGGGAATGTGCCAGTCCTGCGGCCCCTTCTGGGCCAGCAGGCGGGCAATCACACAGAACTGGGTTTGTTTCTTCTGTTTTTTGCTCAAACTTAGGATGCCAGAGGGATTTGTAACGGTAGAGTGAGCTGCTACCAATCCCCTGCTCCAATAAAGCTTTGAATCTTGCGGTAATAGTGGCTGGCCAGTTCGCCATTTTGATCAGTTGATCTACTGCTGCCTGAATTTTCTCCTGGGTGCTGCTGATCAGTTTCTGGTGATACGTTTCTTCCGTAGGAATGTTTTGGTTAGCACTAGCTGCTTTGTATTTCCCCAGCTCCTTGCCATAGGGGAAGTAATGACTGTTTTCGATCGAACGAACCCAGTCTGTTACTCGTTTATTAAGTTCATGTTGATGCTTACACCAGGTTTTATAACCCGGTAAGGTCTTGGCTGCTGCCACGACCTCATCAATCAGAGCTTTGCCGGTGAGGGGGGCTCCTCCAGCCACAGCATGGTGAAATATGAAATAGCGCATCACCAGACGCCCCAGCAGCCGGTTGGTCATTCCCTTGCCAGTCCAACCTAGGTTGATCTCGGTTTCTAGGTCATTGAAGAACTTGTTGGCTTTCTCGGAGATAAATACTCTTTGACGCTTGTGTTGTTTGAGCACCTGGGCAACTTTTTTCGTTGTTATCAGGTTCTGCTTTTGGCAATGCTGCCAGAGTTCAACAAATCGTTCAGGACTACTGTAAATCGGTTCTAAGTCATCGTTGAGTAACTTGGACCCTGGCTCTTGCAGGGGTAGACGATGGGCATTGAATAGGCTGGGAGAGCCTGCCTTTACGTAGTTCTTCGTATTGGGAAAGACTTCGAGCCGTCCCCCCCGAATCTTGAAGCCTTTGTTTGTCAGAACTGTGGAAACAGCACTGGCCATTTTCCATGAACGTTGGGGCGTCTTGAAGGGGAAGTAGAGATGCAGACCTCCGCTATAGCTGGAGGTGCAGGTTACTGATGCCACAAGATCTAGCGTTTCTAAGGCATCTTGGATCCTGCTGATGGCAAGGGGGTCTTGTTTCGGGTGGTAAGGGCTGTCGATATCAATATCGAGCAGACAGTAGTTTGTTTTGGAATCGAAACGCACACCAAAGAGTCGCCCGCCCTGGAGGATGAGGCGATCGGAAAGAGGGTGGCGAGATTCGGTGATCCAATTAGGCTTCTGGCCAGGATCAGGAAATGTCGCTGAGATATAGCTGTAGCGGAATGGGAAAAGAGAGAGATAGGGATGACCTAACTCTTGGATGTACTCAGACCGCTGCGGAGAAGAAGCAGCAGCCATGGGTCATCGGTTGCTCAATAGTGCAACTGATAACCAGATTTTGGGCCAAGGCTTAACCAGCCTGACCCAGCTTTTAAACAGAGTTTCCATTGCACAGACACGTAAAAAAGGACAAACAATCCTGTGACGTGAAGAACTGTGCTAGACTCAAGGGGAATTTATGACCCGAGAGCTTGTTCTAGTGATTTCTCTACTAGCACATGTTCAACCGCCGAAGCCCCTGGACAGCCAATCCGTGGGGTTTTCGCGTTTTAAAGACGAGTCTAAGGGGCCAACCTCGGACTTTTGTCGTTTAAAAGGGGTACAGGGTCCCCCGCGAAGCATATTGGAGATGGAAAGAGACCTAGCGCCCACGGTGACAAGGCCGTGCTGGGTTTCGCTACGCTAGGCCTGTTGTGAGGGCGGCCTGCCGCGTCGGTCTCGACGGTGGTGGTAAGGCATGAATAAAGAATTTAAGTAATGGCTAGTGAGAAACGATAGGAAGGCTATTAGAGGGAAGATCTCTAAGAAGCTTGATGGGGTTTACTTTCAGCTTATTCCAAAGGCGGGAATATGCTGAAATTGAGGGAAAAGGTTTCGTCGATTCGAACCTGAGTTATTCCGTGATGTTCTCTTGCCAAGTTAATCGGCATCGTTTAGACTCCTTTGTATACGAACAAAACCGCCGCCGCTTGGTGCGCCGTTTTTAGGAATTGAAAGGCCGTTCCCATTTGATTGGCGTCAGGGGGAGCGGTCTTTTGCTTTTGATCGGAAGAATATCAGGAAATAGGGGGCTTTTGATCTCCTAGTTGCAACTTCAAGACTTTGGAATGCTCTCAGTGTATAGATTTGATTGCATTCGAATTTTTAGATCAGCATCGCTGCTTGGGGCTATAGCCAACCCATTAACATCATTCCGGCTGCTAAGCCTGCTGCGGCACAGGTGAGTGCCACAAGCAAGAAGGAAGCATTCATGGAGATGTTCCATGGGTGTCAGGGGGGATGACCTGGGAGGGTTCAGCAGTCTTCTCTAAAAGCTGCTTACTCATGCTAATGCTCCGGTGAGGGTGAAGGCGATCGCCACTCCAGCAAAGAGGCCAATACTTAAACTAACCAGAGCCAGAGGTAGCCAAGGAAGAGCGTTGGCTGCGGATTGGGCGGGGAGCGCGAGCTCTTCGATTTGTTGCTCTAGGTCCGCGTATCGCGATTGCCAGCCATCCTTGCGTTGCCGTTCTGCTCTACTAGCGACAAGGGCCTGGTGTAGATCAGCTTGCATCAGTCGATTCTCCCAAGTCTTGAACTCTTTTCCCTAAAGCTTTCTGATCGTCGATGAGGTTCTGAACCATTGTGTCTAGGCGGTCCAAGCGTTGATTCATTTCATCTTTGATATCTGTTTCAACCACTTCAACCATGCCGAACAGCATTTCTTGAGACCGTTGAACCTGTCGAACTTCTGCTTTAAGTTGTTCTATCTCGTCGCTCATGTGCCGTCATTCTCATCCATCATTTGACGCACACTGGCGATCTGACGCCTAACTAGCAGT
Source organism: uncultured Pseudanabaenaceae cyanobacterium (assembly GCA_937949725.1). Classification (GTDB taxonomy): domain Bacteria; phylum Cyanobacteriota; class Cyanobacteriia; order PCC-9006; family JAAUQQ01; genus JAAUQQ01. Next base: position 6,425 of record CALECT010000137.1, on the reverse strand, counting down.
TTGACCTTCTGGGTATAGCTCAACTCAGCCCAGACGTCTGCATCAATTCCAGCGGCTTCGGGATAGCGATTGATCTCGTCAACTAAGTCAGCCATGTCGATCATGACTCGCTCCCTTTTTTGCTCTTTTTTCTGCTGTGCCATTAGGCGTTACATGTATCATCATCCTCAGGTTATCAAGAGAATACCTGGGTTGACAATGGTTGACACTACTGGTGTTTGGAATGGCGCTTCTTTCAGCAGCAATTCCCCTTGCTGCATTTCCCGTGCGGCTATGGGAGATACCGCAAATATCTGCCTGGCCCTTGCGGGCTGAGGCCAAGTAAACCAGTGATATGGACCGCGATCATGACGACCCAGACAGGGATTGTGATTGCCTGGCTATCTCGCTTGGGGCCCAGATGACTCGAAGAAGCTACCGCCGCGCAGTTTGAGTGAGGCCGTGTCTACTTTGATTGGCTGTAGGAGCGGTCTGTTGCTTTTGCTTGGCCCCTTACGGAGATCAACTGTTGGATTTAATCGACCCCTGTTTGTTAGGAAATCATCGAGCCTGCGATCGCCGCACCCAGCCCAGCACCAATGCTAAGGCCAGCCACTAGCCATGCCCAGGGGATGGGGGATGATGTGGGGGGACTGTCTGCTGTGGGAGCTGACTTTCTCAGCGCTGCCCTTTCGGCTTCCACCCAGGCTAGTAACTCTTCACCCTCTGTTTGAATTCTTGCGCGCTCTGCATCGATGACGTTCATTTGTCAGTTTCCAGCTGTTTAACCCGGTCTTCCAATGCTTCCAAGCGCTGCTCATGCTGAATCTTGGATTCTTGATAGAGCTGCTTCAATGCATTGAGTGTTTTACGGTTGGCTTCAATTTGGGGCTCTAGCAGACTGACTGCGGTATACGTTGCCGCTACGGAAGTCGCGATGTGACTAGAGCGTTGTCTAATCTTGGCGAGCTGTACTTCCATTTGGTTAATCTTGCGCTCTGTTTGAGCAACCCTGACTTGAAGCGTTTCAAGTTCAGTCAATCCTCGTCATCCTCCGCAAATGCGTCGGCTGCTTCGAGTTCCTTCTTGGCTAGGTAAAGGCATTTTTGTGGATAGCTCATGCTATTCCAGAGCGTAGGGTCTATTCCCCTCTTGGCGGGGTAGGCGTCAATTTCAGCGATAACACTCGCGATATCGACGGTAATCCGCTTTTGTTTTGGTTTTTTATCCATAGCTCCAATCCTGGGTACATAGCTAATTTAGCAGTGCTTGCAGGCTTGATGCAACATTGCTATAGTTCCTTCAGCAGCATCTTAACCCGCTGCAACTCAGCCCGGTCTTGGGGAGAGGGTCGGATCTCTCCCTAGACCATTTCAGGCCGAGGCCACGTAACAGCAGTACATGGACCGCATTAATTATGACCCGCAAAAGTACATTGAGCGCCTGGGCTTCTCGCCTAGGTGCTAATTTGCCTGCGTCCGCGACCGTTTCTCAGTTGGAGCAGGGCATTGATGATGCCATTGCTTCTCTTGCTACCACCGATAAAACCGGGGTGACTTTGGCTCAAGGTCTCCGCAACAACTGGCAGATCATTCATCAGGAGCTACCCAGCGCCGCTAAAGCTGTGGTTGCTAATTTATTGGGCTGATTCGATGACTGTTGATTGTTTGGTGGGCAACTCTTTTCCCTCTCATCCCTATCAATGACTGCTCTGGCTCAATAGCCAGCGTTATTGATGCTCGCAGACCGATAGACCGTTCATTGCCCTGACTCCCTTTGAGGAGCTAGGGCTTCAATTGTTATTGAGATATAGCTCCTATGACTCAGCTATCGACTGATATTCAAACTGTTCTTGCCCAGGCAAAACCTGATAACCAGCATGGCTGGACTATGACTACTGCTCAACTTGCTGAGGGCTATGGTGTGAGCCCGAGCACCTTGAGAGGCAACAAGAAAAATAACGAGGATGAGCTGAAGGAAGGCCATCACTGGCTCAAGGATGAACAGGGTCATACCCATTGGACCAAGGCCGGAGCTGTCCGCATGGGCATGTTTGTGAAGTCGGAACGTGCTGCGCAGTTCAGAGATATGGCCGAAGCTCTGATTGTCGAAGTCACTGGGGGCAGCGTCCATCATTTGGACGCCCCTGCGTTGCCCACTCCCAATCTCTCCACGATCGACAGCACCGCCGAGGCGATCGCCCAAGTCGTCGTCAGCCAGCTCTCCGCTGAGCAAGTCCTCCAGGAGCGGGTGAACTTCCACGTTCAAGCCAAACTCGATGCCGGAGTCCAGGCGGTGGACCCAGCCAGCCTGGGAAAGTCCCTAGCGGTCCAGTGGGGGCTGCAAAGCATGGCCAGCTTGACCGAAGCGATTGCCACCCTGACGAATCCAGTCGAGGGAGTGAACGCAGAATGATGCAGCAACAACAAACCTCTACCGCTACCCTGGCCCCAGGCAATCCCATCGGCTATGCCCCGATTTATGGTCCCTCTCCAGTCACGCCAGATGTTCCGGTTGCTCCCCAGCCAGCGACTCAGGGTCAGGGTCATGCCACAGGGGGGCGATGGATCGATGGATTAATTCTGGGGGGACTCGTTGGTGGAACGGTCTTTGCCCTTTCCACCTGGGGCATTCTCGATAGTTTGTATTCTGGAGCTGATATCCGAGGACTCCAACGCGCCGCCAACGCTGCCAACGCAACGGCTCAAGCAGTGGAGCAACGCGCCGCCTCAGCCGAAGCCAACGCCCAGCAGTGGCAGGTTCACAGTCAAACGCAGGAGCAAACGATTGAGGATGTGAGGGCGTTGGTATGCAGGTAATCCAGAACGCTCACGCTGAGTACAAACGCGCCAACCGTTCCGCCATGGTTGAAGCGGCTAAATCCATTGGTCAGACCCTCGGTTTACTGGCTGGCACCGTTGCTTTAGGAGCCGGTGCCCTTTGGTATGTGGGGAGGGAAGGCAGGGCTAACCCGGCGATCGCCACCGCTGGCCTGCTAGGAACTGCCGTTGCCGGTGGCCTAACCCTGGTCCGTTCCATTGATGCGAAACAGGATGCAGATCTTTGGCTTCACTTGAATAGTGGGGAACGCCGCGCCCAGTTCACCACGGGAATGTTCACTGCCCAGGCTGAGGCGATGACGCGTTTGAGTACTGTTTGGGCTGACAACGCGCTCGCCTCCAACGCTTGGCAGCTCCAACAATGGCAACAGCAGCAAACGCCGATGGCCATGGTTCAAACGCTGGATGCTGAGGCCGTTCCTGTGGCAACGGTGCCTGCGTTGCCGCCGTTGTATGACCTGGCTGCGGACCTGGGGCAGAACCCCCAGAGCGCCATCATTGCTGGGGTGCCAGGAGCAGGGAAGGGAATGGTGGTGAGCAATGCGTTGCGCCACTTGAAGCAGCGTTATCCCAGCATCACCATCTTCGTGATTGACCCCAAGGCAGACCCGAAGGAAGCGGGCTATTGGGATGGATTAGGGGCAACGGTTCGGCGTTGCCGGTTCCTCAACGCTGACCCTGATGATTGCGCCCTATGGTTGCTTAAGCGTTTGGAGGAGTTTGCTGGGATTCAGGGGCCGAAGTTGATGGTGTTTGATGAGGGGAGTGCGGCGATCGCAACCCTGAAGCTTGCCCACAAGGACATCAAGGCAATGGGGCGTTTGAAGGCGTTTATCGCCCATATCAGTTCCATGGGTGACAGCGGTGAAACCTGGCTCTGGATGATGGCTCAGATTATCCACGTCGCTGATCTAGGAATGTCTGGTGGGTTCCGGGGTATCTTTCGCGCCGTTGGCATTGTCAGCCCGAAGAATCGCTATGCGTTGCAGTCATTCCTAGCGACTGACTTTGTACCGATGCCGGATGGGGGAATGGATGAGATTGAATCACTGATGAATGCCTCACCCGTTGGTAGGGCTTTCTTCGATGGCAAGACGGCTCAATGGGTGCCGATGCCTCGGCTTCAGAATTGGTCAGGTTATGACCGGGATTCTAGGCACGTGTTGCCCGGTGCGAACATTCTCGCAACGCCGTCAAAAAATCCCGAGGCTATCGCGCTGGAGCGGGCTTTTGAAGCCTCGCCTGATATGGCTGATGATAGCCTCGCTTTGCCCCCAATCTCTCCTGGCAACATCATCAAGTGGCTGGAATGGATCAGGGAACAGACTGGTGGAACAACGGTGAGAGATTGCCAGAGAAACGCCCCTAGAGCTATCCGCCTCGATGCCCAGGGCAAGACCATCAACGCCGCCTGCATCAAGTCCCTGTTTGCGTATCTGCAACGCATAGGGGAAGGCGTGGCGACAGATGAAAACACGCGCTTCACCCCTGATTGAGGCATATTCTAGTTTTGTCGCCACGATGTCCAAATGCCTGTTAGTCCTGGGGTTGAGCCTGTCGACAGTTCCAGCGACAACAAAATACTGTCGCCAGCAACTCAGGGTGACTCCGCAAACTTCACAACGGATCACCATGCAACCCCAATCCACCCTAGACAGCGCCGCTGCCGTCGCCACCGATGCGATCATCCAGCTCCGAGAACATTTCCCCGATGCAGATCCCAGTTTGATTGTCTTGACCCTGGCCCGTGAGCTGATGAAATACCCCGTCGAATAACCAACGGTAGCCGTCCTCCTGCTAGAATTTCTGCCTGAGTTATTGCTTCACGGCAGGCTTAGGATTACAACAAACCCCAGCTATCCCTAGAGGTAGCTGGGGTTTCTTTTTGTTTTGGGAGGTGGGTTAGGCCGCGATCGCTTCTTGGGCTCTGCATCGCAGTCGGGGTACATCGGTTAGCTAGGCCATGCTGGGCTTGTCAGCTGGTCACGGCAGGGGCTGAAGGCTTGAGCGGCTTGATGGGAAACGGTCACGAGCCGTTCTTAGGGAGGAGGGGGGCACGGCAACGTGTTCCCTCTTACCCGACAAGCTGTCCTTACCTCTATGGGCAAAAAAGGAGGCTGGGTCCCCCTTTTCAAGCTCAGAAGTCACCCTACTATAGACCCCCTAAATTTCATTGGTGCAGGCTTTTAAGTTATTAAGCAGTCTTGTACTCCAAAGCAAAAGCAGGCTGCCCCGCAACAAGTTAACACAGAGGACAGGGGCTACATTTGACCGAAAACAGGTGAAGATATAGATACGTCCATACCTCGCTTTCGCGAGTCATCAACAGAGAAAATGACATACATCCCAGTTCTACACCGTTAGAGCTGGGATTTTTTTAGTTATTCACTCCCCCTTGATGAACGGCAATATTAAGGGGGTTTCCAGCTCAAAACTTCAAATCACAGTATTAAAATAAAGTGTTAGACAGTCAATGATCCACTTAGCCCAGCCCCCAACTGGGCTTTTTTAAGCATCATCTAAAACAATCTAATCTAGTACCGTGTCAGCCTTAAACTGATGGATGGAAATTTGACTAAATTCCCTAATAGCAGAGAATTTTAGCCAATGGTCTATCCTTCATTTCATCCTTGACTAGATACTAGGCAAATAGTCTTTCGGTTAGATCATGAGTTGTACTCTATCCCTCGGACAGGCAGTTTCTGGGGGATTTCCTGTGTAAACTGAAGGCACACTCTTTTTAGCGAGAGAGTAGCGTGTAGGTCCCCCTGTCATTTCTGCTTGAGAAGGTTTTTTATTGGATATAAAGGACAGAGCCTCATAGCAAAAACAGGCAACCGAGACGGGGTAGCGACGTTAGCTAGGCGAATCCCCTCACTCTGCATGTATTTCAGCCTAGGGACTTGCTAGTAACGCAACACCTAGAGCAGCTTTGTGCGCGAGGTCTCTAAGCCTTTCTAACAAAGCATTCCAGCTCCCGCAGAGGTCTCAATCCGTTGCTCTGTATAGCTTTAAGGGTGCTGACTTAACCATCTAGAGCTATAGGATTTGACAAAGGGTTTCAGTACTATGCTGGACTGAAGAAACAACAAGCCTACCCTGGCGATCGCGCTGGGGCTTTTCTATTTCCGTATGAATTAGATAACTTAGTCCAAGGCTTAGATTACACAAAATTCTCCACTCCTTACTATCAAAGGGATTCAGGCCCTTTCAGAACTTTCACGCGATGTATGCCTGATAAGCACCAGACTGTTGAGGAGCCGTGTGAAGGACAAACTTTCATGCAAGGTTTTGTAGACCAGCAGGGTGACTGCCCTGTTGAGTTTAACTCCGCTTCTAGTAATAGGCCCTCCGTGAGTCATGTCTCTCGACTGCCCTCCTCAAATCAGGCCCACCACCAGTTGCTCCATCACCGCTGCCGCAAAATCTTTCCCCGTAAACTGCTCTGCATCCCGCAGCCCCCCGGTGCTAAACACATTCACCTCCAGCAGGCGATCGCCCATAAAATCCAGCCCCACCAAAAACAACCCATCCGCCACCAGCTTCGGCCCAATCGCTGCCACCACCTCCGCCATCGCCGCCGTGATCACCCCAGGCTCCGCCTTG
>CALECT010000136.1 GCA_937949725.1 uncultured Pseudanabaenaceae cyanobacterium | reverse complement strand
TTCACATGCCAACCTAGGTCGCGCAGCGATGAGATGGTGAGCTGGCTTACGGGCAGCGGCTCGCCAATGCCTTCCGCTTGGGGAGTGAGTAGCTCTGTATCAAAAATCTCTTCGTCCCAATGGATTAGGCTTTCCTGATCTAGGGGGACTTCCGTGGCGACACCGCTCCCGAGTAAGTCACCGTAGGCTTGTCCCGCGTAGGTGTCAGCCCTATAGATGCCTTGGTCTTGATCTACGAAGTCATTTCCCCGCCTATCCCAAATGATGCCCAGGCCTAGTACATGGCCGATCTCATGGCGCATAACTGACTCTAGGTAGTCAGGGGTGCTGTTGTATTCATCAATATAGAGGTTGTTGATTACAGCGACACCGACGACCGGGAGTAGTTTGTCTTCTGTATTTTCCTCGCCAGTCTCGCCAGTGTTCCGGTAGGAGTAGGGACCGGCATAGGCTAGATAGGGTGGGGATGTACTAGTGGTGCCGTAGATGCCCAGGGCTAGCTCTAGGGGGCGGTCAAAGCTGCTGTAGCTAATGACTGTTTCCCAATAGTTCGCAGCTTGTTCAACGGCCTCCCGAGCTTGTTCGTTGAGTTGCTCGGAGCCTTGCTGATAAACCACATTGATAGAAAAGGCGCGATTGTCTGTTTCTGCTGCTTCAAAGGTGGTCGTGACACTGTATTCGGTGGGGGCTGGATCGATGTCCTGTTCTAAAACGCGCAGGACATAGTCACCTTGCTCTAAAAAGTGGCGAATGGATTCATCTTGATTGCCCTTTTCCCATTCCCAGGCCACAATCTCGCCTTCATCCACTTTCCCATTACCGTTTTTGTCCTGGATGAGTTGGACGTCGGCATCGGCACTGAGATTGCTCAGGCTGGCGGTGAAGACGCCTGTTTCTTCCACGCTGAACTGATAGAGGTCTGCGGCATCCTGTTCTAAAGATCCGGAGATAGAAAATTCTGGGGACTCAAGCTGTGTCGCAGCGGTGAGATCGTTTTGGGGAAGGAGGAGGGTCTCCTGAGCTTTACTGTCTTCGCCTGTTTCAGTCTCCTCTTGGGAAATGCTATTTCCAGTGGTTTCGTTTTTGGGGGACGTTACGGTGTTGTCCCTGCTGGCTGAGTTGCCTGAAGTCACTGATAGTTGGTTTTCTCGCTCTTGTTGCTCGACCATGCCTGCTGCGATCGCCAGCTCCTCTTCATTAGACTGGCTGGACATAGTTGAAGCACTGGGAGCAGTAGATGACATGGATACGGCTTTGAGCTGACGATCTTGATTCTAGGCGATGTCTCCAGTATTCGACGAAAAATCGGGATCGGATATGACCTTCACGGAAGCTTTATGGGGTCAGGCCCCCCACCTTTTCTAATCCAGGCGGGGTGAGGGAAATGACTTCCCTAATGATTTGGGCTTGACTGTAGTCTCCGTACCTTGCCAGTTGTTTTTTTACTTAGAAAGGGACTGTTTGAGGCTTGGGATTGGAGGTTGGATTGCTCTGCTTGCCAGGAATGCTGGGGATCAAACAGAAACCACTCCTGCTGCCCTACTTCCAGGCTGGGTGGTATCTGGTTAAGACAGCTTGAAGGATTACTACTGAGTCGTTCCCATAGTTTGAGGGCTGGCCATTGGCCATTCGAAATAAATTGCTGCCAGAGAATTAAAAATGCCAGCTCTAGGCCGATTGCCCCGACCGGGGCTACACCAAAGGGCACTGTCTTCTCTTCATAGTTATAGGGACTGTGGTCGATGGCGATCGCATCAATGACGCCCGTTTTTACGGCTTCAATTAAGGCTTGCTGATCTTCCGGATTGCCTAGGGGAGGCATCAGTCTGAGGCTGGGGTCGTAGCTTTGGAGGTCTTGGCTGTTGAAGAGTAGGTGCAGCCAAGTGACGCTGGCCGTGATTGGAATCTGGTCAGCTTTGGCTTGGCGTATTAGCTCGACGCCCCGAGCGGTGGAGATGCGCATGGCATGAACTGGGGTGCCACTGGTGCGTACAGCTTCAATTAATGAGGCTAGGGCAACGGTTTCTGATGTCTCGGGGTCGCTGGGCAGACCTAGTTGGAGGGCGATACTGCCTTCTCGGGCAATGCCGTCACCGGCTAGGGCTGTGTCCCTGGCCCATAGGGCGATGGGCTTATGGAAAGGCTGAAGATATTCCAGTAGGCGACGGACTAGGGCGATGTCTTCGAGGGGATGGCCATCGCAAAAGCCTAGAGCTCCGGCGTCATTCAATTCCTGGAGTTCTGCCATGGCCTGGCCCTTTGCCCCTTGAGTCAGGGCTGCCCAATGGTGGAGCTGGGCTTGGTTGGATTGAGTTTGAAAGCGGAGCTGTTGGGCGAGCTGGGCTGCGTTGTCGATCGTCGGGCTAGTGGTCGGTAGTAGGGCCACACGACTAAAGCCTCCGGCGGTGGCAGCGGCGGTGAGGCTGGCGAGGGTTTCTCGATCTTCATGGCCGGGTTCACCACATTGGCTGTAGAGATCGACCAGGCCGGGGCCGATTACAAGGCCGCTGCAGTCGTGGACTTCGGCTTCGGTGGGGGCTTCTAGGGTGGGAGCGATCGCCACAATGACGCCATCTTCTACCAACAGATCGCCAACTTCATCGCGTCCCTGGGTTGGATCGATGAGACGGGCCTGTTTGAATAGCTCCTGGGTCATTGGCATATGGGGTGATGGATGGAGTTGACGGTGCAGAGCAGGTTGCTCAGGAACGAGGATTTATTTGTCCCGTAATCTGTTCGTTTCCGCTGGGTAAGAGGGCTGGTGGGATCTGGCCGGGCAAGTGCAATGGCAGATCCCCCTCAAATCCCCTTTCTAAAGAAGAGGCAAGGTCTCTTCTTGTCCCTAAGCTCCTCTAAAGCGCTCCAGCAGCAGTCTTATCTATGACGCCTTGGCCAAAGTGGGTCGTGATATTCAGGGCCTGAACGGTGGGTTTGCCTTCTAGCCCTTTGGGGTAATCCACCACGGTTACGGCGGCATTGCCCTGCTTCACAGCCCAGATGTCTTTGGGTTGGAGACCGAGGACATGGCAAAGGATGGCTTTATTGACGGCGTCATGGGCGACGACGAGGCCGGTTCCGTTGAGGGGAGCATTGCGAACAATCTCTTCCCAGGCGGAGACGCCTCGGTCCCAGACTTCCTGGAGATTTTCACCCTCTGGCATTTGCACTGTGTGTGGAGCCAGCTTCCACTGGTTGAGTTCTTCGTCGTATTCTGCGCGAATCTCCTCTTCCAATTTGCCCTCCCAAAGGCCATGGCCAATCTCTTTGAGGTCGGCCATTTCCTTGAGGTCTATGCCGGGGTGGTGCTCCAGGATGGCTTGGGCAGTTTCTTTGGGGCGAGATAGGGGGCTGGTGACGGCGAAGTCGATTTGGACATCTTTGAGGAAGGCTTTGGCTTTTTGAGCTTGGGCTTTGCCGGTGTCGTTGAGGGGAATATCGATTTGGCCCTGGAAGCGGGACATGCGGTTCCACTCGGTTTCGCCGTGGCGCACGAGTAGCAGGCGGCAGCCTTTGGAGAG
>CALECT010000135.1 GCA_937949725.1 uncultured Pseudanabaenaceae cyanobacterium | reverse complement strand
CCTTCTAGGCGGGGCAGCTTGGCTTCAGTTGCCTGGGCAATTACGGTGCCTTCAAACTGAGGCGTGGCTAGGGCGGAGCTGGTGGGGGAAGCGGTCCAGATGAGGCCGCTGGCGATCGCCAATACAGCTAGGGCCTTGAGGAATTTGAAACGCATAGGGGAGGAATGAGTTTGCATGCAACCTTCGCATTTTAGCGGTCCCTTTCCTGGTTTGGCCTAAAACACTTCGCTGTCTGGTGCTACTGCCATGATCGTGCTAGAGATTAGTTGCTGATGCAGATCTGGGGATGACCTTGCGAGGAGAGCCATTTGACGATTCGCTAAGGTTTCAAACCATTGGTGCGGGTGGGATTTAGCATAGTGGAAACCTCTGGGCGATCGCCATGGCGGACAACGCCTTCACCACGACCCTCACACAATTACGTCAGAACATATCGACTTGGTTTTCCCGTACCCCAGCGGTGGAGATGATTGAGCCCCTAGTCGATGTGCCGCCTGCGATCTTGAAGCAGTTCCAGGCCTCGGTGCTCAAGTTATCGGTGCCGGATCCCTACCAACAAACCATTCGCAAGGCGCTGACCGAGGCGATCCAGGAATGGCAGATGAACCCTGAGTTGGAGAACAATAGCTTGGTGGTTCTGGGGCGATCGGTGGAAGATCTCGCGCCGATTTTGAAGGCTAGCCTCCAGCAGGATGAGCCAGGTATGCCGGACTGTGAGGTTCGCTTTTTCTTGGGGGGATATCAACGTCCGGTCGCTGCATTGGAGATTCCCCAACATTTACGCCGGGAGCTAGAGCCCAAGCCCGATGCTCCTCAGGAGGAGGCGACGCTGTCACAGCCTTGCTCCACCAATGCCGCGCCATTGACCCAAACGGATTTAGAGGAGCAAGAACTGCCCGTGGTGATGGTGGTGCCCAGCTTGGAACAGTGTTTTTTGCGCTGTATCCAAGGCTGGGAGGGGATTGAATATTTGCAGGCCATGGCCACCCAGGACACCTCGAAATTTTGGGTGTTTGGTTGTAATCATTGGGCTTGGGCGTTTCTAGAGCGGGTCTGCAAGATCAGCGCCTATCTGGAGCGTACCGTGGCCTTGCCCAAACTGTCGGGGGAGGAGCTGCAAGCCTGGCTTGAGCCTTTGCAGGAGACGGCGTTAGAGATGGCTGCGGGGGATGATGAATCTCGGCCCCAGTTGACCGTGGAGCCAGGGCTTGAGACCCATTGGGCCAGTTTGAGTAATGCCGCTTCAGGGATTGCCAGCACCGCAGCCCAGCTCTGGCTCCAGGCGTTGAAGCTCAAGGCGGCTTGCTTGACTGAGGAGGGGGTTTTGGTCGATGCGTTGGAGCAGGTGGAGTTGTTATGCACCAAGCCAGCTCACCCTGGTCTGATGAGCCTGGAGGTGATGGATCGCTATGTGCTCCACTCGCTGCTGATCCATCGCGAGATGACGCGATCGCAACTGGCCCTCAGTTTGGGCGAAGCAGAGCGAACCATCCGCTCCCGCTTGCAGGTACTGAGGCGGGAGGGCATTATTCGTCAGCGGGGACGACGCTTCACGGTTCATCCGGCCCATTACCCCAAGATCTATAGCGAATTGAGCAATAACAACTTTTTGGTAGGAGAGGCCTAATGGTGGAGCATTTTGCGATTCTCGACGCCGTGAGTCATGGCTGGCCTCTGGCCCAGCCAGGGCTAATGGGTCAGACGCCCACGATTGATGCTGAGACAGCCAATCGACTATTGAAGCCTTTTACTTTGAAAGTTGCGGTTCAGGCCATTTTGGCGGTGCTGCTGTCCTATGGTTTACTGCTGTCGATTCGCAGCCTGATCAATGCTATTTCGGAGAAGGTTCCCCGCCGTTTTCGGTTGATCATTAAACAGTCCATGCCTTTCCTCAAGGCATTGGTTCTAGTCTTTACGATGGGCTATGTGTTGAACCTATTTTTCAACTTGAATGGGCCAAATTTGATTGCCTTGACGGGCACGATCGCTTTAGCCTTAGGCTTCGCTTTTAAGGACTATGCCAGTTCCATTGTGGCAGGGTTAGTCAATTTAGTGGAGGGGCCATTTCGCATGGGCGATCGCGTTCAGATCGGCGAGCACTATGGTGAGGTCGTGGACTATGGCCTGCGGGGGCTAATGATTCAAACCCCTGACGATAATGCGGTCACGATTCCCCACAGCTCCACTTGGACAAGCCCCATTTCCAATGCCAATAGCGGTCAGTTAGAGGCTCAGGTGGTGACAGAGTTTTACTTCGCACACAGCGCCGATATTGGACGAGTGGTGGATATCCTCTATCAGGCGGCCTATAGCAGTCGCTATACTCAGCTGAAGTTGCCAGTAGTGGTGGTGGTGAAGGAAGAGCCCTGGTCCACAAGGCTGCGGCTGAAGGCTTATCCCATGGATGCCAGGGATGAGTTTATTTATAAGACAGACTTGATTTTGCGGATTAAGAAGGCCTGTGCAAGACAGAAGATTTCTTACCCCCAAGTCCCCACCTTGCCAGTTCTGAAGATCGACTCCTAACTCAACCTGAGTTCGACAAATTTAGGGCTGGCTTGACTCTGCCGCCGTGAGCTAAAGTTCACGGCTCAAAGCTCAAGTCCGTTTTAACGGACTTAACAGCCCACCAGTTAGGGTTGCAGCCCACTTTAGTGGGCTTTCGCTCTTAGGCTGGGAATTTATTCTTAGCTTGCGAAGCAAGCGCTTTTTCGAGCTGTCGAACTCAGGTTAACTCAACGATCGCTATGGCAAATTGTTGTGGAGTAGGCAGATAGAGGCTAAACGTTGCTTTCCCAGAGCTGAAGAGAGCTCAAGTTTTCAATGCTAAAGCGGATGGATTGGAAGTGCAGCGCTATGCGGCAACTGGTGTTATTTATTTGTGCTTAATCGAGATTCCCCATGGATCGTATTGTTCTAGATACGATTGGAAACCTGGGCGACTTGCATCCCTTTATTGCCTGGGGGTTAGAGCTATAGCAACGCTGCCATTCCGTCGTAATTGCTAGCTATTAGGGCTATGGCGATCGCGGCACCCCCCAGGCTCGAACTCCAAGCGATGCACCCCAACGATAGCCATCTGCAAGAACCCACAGAAATAACCAAGGTCACGGCACTGTCCTATAAAAAGGGTGATAAAAGCCTAGAATCCTTGTGTGATATGAGGCTAAGGAGCTTCCTTAAGCGATCTTTGAAAAGACCTGTCTGTAAGCATTTCAGGAGGTCATCACCCTTCAACGACAACAGTGCCGTCTGTCAGCTAAGCTGACAGACAAGTTTTGCTGTGTCCGTGATCCAAATCTGGCCACCGAAGCGTTCGAAGATTTCCTCGGCCGCCTTTTGTCCAGCTTCCTGCTTCGACGATCCGCACGCATCCATGGGGATCACGACGCTGTATCCCCGCGCCACGGCGTCCAATGCCGTGGCAAGGACGCAGTAATCCGTTTCAATGCCGCAGAGAACCAGAAAAGTCGTGTTGCGTTCGCGCAAAATCTCATCAAGCTTTGTTTGGTAAAAGGCCGATGCCGTCTGCTTGTCCACCAGGCTTGTCAGGGGTGACATGGCATCTTCAGCGAAGGCCGAGATGAGCTCATACTCCTGCGGATTCATATGGTCAGAGGTGACTCCGATGCTGTGGTGGTAATAATTCTTCCACGTACCGTTTTCATCTTGCCAATCCTCCGGTGGCTTGAACCTTGTGAAGATTGTCTTCCCGCGAGAGCATGCGGTGATTAGCTTTTTAAGGGACGGCACGATGGACAGGACCGCCTCATCACACCACGGAGAGTTCTTGTCATTCGTGAAGAACTTCTGCATATCGATGATGCCGAGCGCTGTGTGTTCACGGGTAATTTCTGTCGCCCAGGGTGGGATGAATGCCATGGTGTTCTCTGCTGTGGATTAGTTGTGTTTCAGGGCATGGTGTGCCCTTATGAACTGCATCATCGGGGTGCGAGAGTTGACTTCGATTTCAAAATCTGATGGCCACTGCCGCTCCGGTGCATGCGATGTTTATGCGTTACCGGCGGCGCAAGAACCAAGAGGAAGACATGGTTTTCGACCCTTGATCTGTTCCGTAAATTTTGCGGGAGATGGGTACTCCCGCATAGGTTTTTGGGCGAGCTTACTACGCAAACGCATCAGCGCAAGTCCAAGCTGATTCTGCCCTGACCCGTCGCAGTTGTCGCTCCAAAAGTTATCGCGATTATCATGGCTATTGTGCTCTAGCAAGTAGGCGTCACCGGTTGAAATCAGGGCTGTCTTTAAGGCGGATATCGAAAACTTCGACTCAAGAACTGCTTCCATTGCACCAATTCTGCCGAATCCCCCCCAGTTATGATTGGTCTGAGGACCAGCGTGATTCCGCACGTGAAATGCCGCATCGCCGTCAGCCGCATCTTCAAACTTTTTGCGGATGACAGGGTCCTGCCACCACTTGGTCGCTTGAAATGCGGCTTCCGCTGTGTGAAATATGCCTGAAGTTTGACCGTGAGGCTTAATGGTCACAGGAGACTTCCAAAAGTTACCGAGAAATGGCGCATTGTAAATATTGTCCCAATCCGTGTTTTTCCCTGGGTAGTAAAATGCAATAAGCTCGTATTTTTGTCCGTCAACCTGTACAGAATCAGGATCAGGAGTGGGCAGCTGGAGTTGTAGCTTCGAGTTGCTCATGAATTCCTTTGGCTTGATGTATAACGGATAAGCTCACCAGACAATAGCTAAACTTGGGAACTCAGTTGATGCTCAATTACGTGCTCCAGTGCAGCGACTTATTAGGCTATTGAGTACTCCATCGATCCACTTTTCTGTCGTCCAATTTTGCTCTTCATACTTAAGACGATCCTCAAGATCAATTTATGAATTTTCCGAGTTAAAGTTTTTCTGCGAGGCTCTAGCTAACGAACTTTTGAAGCTACTCCTATCCCGGCTTAAGCATGTCGAATCTAAGCTCAGATCGCTAGATTCTGTTTTATAACAAGTGACACCCTTCTGAAATGGGAGTTCCAGAGATAGAAGCCTTGCTGCTCTACTGGGCAACGGAGCGCCAAGTTGCCGCCTCCACTGGAAATCAAGCCCTCAATGCCATTTGCTGTCTCTATTGCGAAGTGCGAGCAGAGCATTTTGTTGGACTAGTTGGTGGGTCGTAAAAATAGAGCGGGCTATGGCTATCGAGAGCCAGCCAGGCTTTTGAAAATAAATTCATCCCCCATTTCAGCAATGCCTAATTTTTGTACCTTGAAAGTGAATCAACCCTGCATCTGCATCTGTGAGGTTGGCAAGTCGTAATTTCATGTGTCGCATGCCACATAACGTTAAGGATCAGCGGGCACGAAGTGTTGACTATGGGGACAGGACAGACGTTTTGAGTGCTCTGCGTTCATCTGTGTGTCATCTGAAGTGTTGATGCTGGTGTGATTCATAAACCTGTTCGATAGTTTGAATTGCATTTGCAATGCCATCTTCGGATGCAATTGAAGCCGCGATCGCTTTAGCAGAGCTGCGAAAAGATTCCATGTTGGTCACCGATTCGAGAGCCGCAGCTAGATTTGAAGCCGTCAACTGCTTTTGCGAAATAGGTGAGACACCAGCACCGAGCTTCGCAATGCGATTTCCCCAGAAGGGCTGATCCAAACCAAAGGGACAAACGATGGTGGGACAGCCTGCGCGCAGGCCCGCAGCAGTTGTTCCAGCACCCCCGTGGTGGACGACTGCTGCAACTCTTGGAAACAGCCATTCGTGCGGTGCCGATTTCAGAGCAAAGATTCGTTCATCGTTACATATCTCTGGAAGAACACCGCCCCAGCCGGTTGCAACGATGGCACGTCGATTAGCTTTCTGAATTGCGGAGAGAATGACTTGAGTCACTTTGGAAGGATCCGCCCCCGCCATACTTCCAAACCCAAAATAGACCGGAGGAGGCCCTGCTTCGAGGAACTTTAGTAGCTCCGGTGATGGGTGCCATTGTTTTAGAGGGTTGGATTCCGGTGGCATGAACCAGTACCCGGTGAGGGATGCATGTTTTGGCCAGTCCGTGGGGCGAGGAACGACGCAGTGACTGAACGCATGCATAACCGGAATTGGAT
>CALECT010000134.1 GCA_937949725.1 uncultured Pseudanabaenaceae cyanobacterium | reverse complement strand
CAAAACTAGCCTTCGGCACCCGCTCCAACCCATTTTCATAATCCACATAAACAACCCCAAACCGCCGGTCATACCCATAAGCCCACTCAAAATTGTCCAACAAACTCCACAAAAAATACCCCCTCAACGGAAACCCCTCCGCCACCGCCCGCTGCGCAGCCCGCAAATACTGCCGCAAATAAAAAATCCGATCCGTATCCCAAACCGCCCCATCCCTCAACTCATCCTGCGCCGCACAACCATTCTCCGTCACAAAAATCGGCAGATCACTTCGCCCCAACGTCTCACTAACGTGACGAATCCCCCAATACATCGCCTCCGGCACCACCTGCAACCAAGGCATATTCATCCGGGGATACCCCCCAGGCAAATCAACCCACTCAAACCCAGGCCCATCATCTACACCAGACTCAGCCGCCCGCACGTAACAACCCGTATAAACATTGAAACCCAAACTATCCAACGGCTGATAAATCTGCTCCAAATCCCCCGGCAAAATCTCCGGAGCCTCATCCCCCAACTGCAATAAAAGCGCGTCGCTATAACGCCCCGTCAACGCAGGCACAATCACCCCACCATTCGTCCCCACCCGCTCAAAAGCGTTCTTAGCAGCCTCAACATGCTCCGGCGACTCAATCACTGGCACCGGCACCATCCAGTTATCCACCAGCGACACCTGACAAGGCTGAGGCGATGCCGCCCGAATCGCCTGACAACCCAAACCATGGGCCAACAACGCATGGTGAGACGCCTGCCACACATCCTTTAACCGCCCCACCACCGTCCCCGGTGCATGGGGTGGACGAGGCTGCTGCGCCCCCACATCCCCAACGCCATAACCCATATGAATGAAACAGAAGATTTCATTCAGCGTGATCCAATTTGTGACGCGATCGCCCAACCTGCCAACCACAGCCCCGGCATAATCCGCAAAATCCTGCGCCATCTCCCGACTGCGCCAAGACCCATAACGTTCCTCCAACGCCTGGGGACTATCCCAATGAAACAGCGTCACATGGGGCTCAATGCCATGCTCTAAAAGCGCATCCACCAGCCGCCGATAGAAATCGACACCCGCCTCATTCACCGCCCCCCGACCCTCAGGAATAATCCGCGACCAGGCAATGCTAAAGCGATAATGCTTCACCCCCAATTGCGCCATCAACTCAATGTCATCTAAATAGCGATGATAATGATCGCAAGCCACAGCCCCCGTATCGCCGTTCAAAACAGCGCCTTCTAATTGGCAGAAACTATCCCAGACAGACGGCGATCGCCCCCCTTCCCCCACCGCCCCTTCTATCTGATAAGCCGAAGTCGCCACCCCCCAGGCAAAATCAGAACCAAAGGAGTTGCCTAGCGAATTGATTGCAAAATTGTCACTCATAGGCCTATTCTGTCCCAGTCAGTAAAATGTGTGGTCACAACCCCCAATTTGCCTGCGCTTGGACAGCGCTTGCAATTGTTTTTTTATCTGTTAATGTTTAAGCCAACATTCAGCAAACGGCAGGCTCCCTGATGGTCCCCCCGATTAATCTCGGGTGCAGGTTTGCAACTGTTGGCTCAAGCCACTCAAGGTCAAACTTCATCACGTCCCAGGATGTGACCCCCACCATGGATCAATTTAAGGCTGATGCCGTTCGCATGAATAACAACCCAACAGGCGAAACTGCGGTCATGGATAAGGCAATTGAATCCAACTTTCTTTCCGTTGATCAGTACGCTGAGCAACTAATGGACGACTTATTTCAAGGAATTGAACATTCCCTTGAAACCGGCGAAGTCCTGGAAGAAGAAGTCCAGACCGCAACCGTTCAGACCTTCGCGACGCCCACAGCAGCGCCACTATCGGTTGTAGTCCCAACGGAATCTGCTTTACCCGAAACAGTTGCCCCTCCATCCGAAGAGGCAGAGACAGCCTCAGATGCGGCAGCAACCGAAGCGAAACCCGACTGGTCCCTCCGCATCCTCTGGGCCGCAGCGCTCCTATCCTGTGTTGGAGCTGTAGCGCTTTGCATCAGCAACTGGGGTAGCTACAAAGACCTTTTCCAACAAGTCACAGGCCAAGCACCAGCCCCCGAAGTATTGGCATCGGCTCCCACACCCACCGTCGCCGAAGCCCCCAATCAAGCCTTCGCGAACTACATCCAACAATCCCTCGAAGCCCTGAATGACCAGCAGCCCACAGCCACCACTGGTCTCGCAGGCCTCACCAGCCCAGTTGTGGCTGCCGCACCAGCTCCAGTAGCCCCAGTAGCCCCAGTCACCCCCACCATTCCTGGTGGTCTAGGCACAGCCCCCGCCGCAGTTCCACCCGGCACCATCCTAGAACGGGTCTACATTCCTGTTTACCAAACACCTCAAGGACTCGTCCCCGTCGTACCGGGCGTTCCAGTGCCCAACCTCACCGCCACCAATGGCAGCTTCCTCCCCAGCCCGCCCGCCGTGGTGGCCCCTAGTGCAGTAGTTCAACCCGGTGCTGCCATTGCCGTAGCGCCTCAGCCCCAAGCAAGCCAAGCAGCGGCTCCAGTCGAGCCAGCCGAAACCATCGCTGTTCAACCCCTGGCAACCACAGAACATACCCTCGTTGGTCTACTGGAACTGGGTGACAGCTCAGCGGCACTATTCGAGGTTAGCGGCGTCACCCGCCGCTTTAGCCTAGGCGAGCGCATCGGCTCCAGTGGCTGGACCTTGGTGGAAGTTCAAAATAGTGAAGCCATAGTGCGTCGCAATGGCGAAATTCGCTCAGTCTTCGTCGGCCAAACCTTCTAAGGGCCTGGCTAATCTCAACCTCTCATGAGATTAGTCTAATGTCACAAGCGCACAGCCAAAGTCATCAACGTTCTACTGCTTACCGCATTTACCTGCTGTCTTCTCTCCTTACAATTCCATATCTATGGCGTTTATAAGGGGTTTTACCCCCTATCGCTTTGTTGGCAAAGTTCCCATGGCAACTTCTCGTCAAAACGCGTTTATATGGGGAATGGCTGGCGGAAACGGTGGTGAGCTCGCGCATATATCACTCGGGACCTGCATCGACCATCTGGAGTCTAGGGATATGGAGTCAGGACTATGGGTTTATTCGACGACTTAAACAACTTTTTAGAAACGCGCCTGGAAGAATTCCTGCGCAATAATCCCCACCTGGAACTCCAGGCCCTGGAAGAGCAGTTAGAACAGCAAGAAGCTGACGCCATGGGCCTCCTGGCAGATCTACAACGCCAGGAGAAACGCCTACGGGACGATATTCTCAGCACCGCCAAAGAAGTCCAGCTATGGCATGAGCGTATCGAAAAGGCTAAGCAAGCCGATCGCACTGATCTCGTTGGCCCAGCCCAAGAACGAGAAGCCGCCCTCCTTCGCCAGGGCAACCTACTGTGGGGCCAAATGCAGGGCGTAAAGGAGCGCATGAAGCGCAGCCAAGAGCTCGTCCTACAAATCCAAGCTCGCCGCAAAGAAGTCCAGGCCAAAATCGTTGCCGCCCAGGCCGCTCGGGCTGCTGCCTCTAGCTCAGCAACAAACTCTGAGACCACTGGCTGGACCCAAAGCGCCAGTCACCGCTCCGGCAGTGATGACCAACTCGATGAAAAGTTCCGCCGCTGGGAGCTAGAGAAGGAATTGGAAGAGCTGAAGAAAGAGATCATTCCTTAAATAGGCAATCAGGTCTGGCATTACTAGATCTGAATCCAGGTCTTCAAAACGATATATTTCTAGACCATAGAGGCCAAGCTAAATTTCTATAGCTTGGCCCTTTTTTGTGAATAGTGAGGAATCAACCATGACGACAGTAGCTCCTCAGGTCTTAGTCATGTTCGACATTGATGGCACCTTGCTCAATTCAGGAGCAATTGACGATCGCTGCTACATCGAAACTGCCAAAGCTCAATTTTCAGCGAATGAGATCAATGCCGATTGGAACAGTTATCCCCATGTAACCAATTCAGGCATTACTGCCACGCTGCACCAGCAGTTATTGGGATGCGAAGCCTCATCACTTTTTCTGGAGCAATTCCGTTCAGCCTTCACCCACCGCATTAAAGCAGCAGTCGCCACCGAGCCTCAATCTTGCCAGGCCGTCACTGGGGCAATCGCCTTTCTCAATCACCTACACCAACGCAGCGACATCGCCCTAGCCATCGCCACAGGCGGCTGGCATAGCTGCGCCCAAGCCAAACTCAGCCATGCTCAGTTGCCGACAGAGGGCATTCCCTTCGCCTCCGCCAGCGACGCCCAGGAGCGAGAGGCAATTATGGCGATCGCCCACGACCGCGCCCTCAACCATTACCAAGTTCCCAGCTTCCAACACCGCATCTACATTGGCGATGGCCTCTGGGATGTAAAGGCTTCACGTACAGCAGGCTATCAATTCATTGGTATAGCCCAAGGGGAAAAAGCGGAGGCGATCGCCCAGGCCGGTGCTCAGCATATATTTCCAGACTTCCGCCCTTCCGACCAAATCCTCCAAACCATCACCCAGCAAGCCAGCACGAGCTAATACCAAATCCGGTTCGGTGACCCCCGGTTCCCGTCAGTTTGTCGGCAGGGGCGAACCGCTGTTCGCCCGCAGAGAGTTTAGGGAGACAGCTATTAGGATTTGGTATAAACCATCCAGCGAAAATATCCACAAAAAAGCGGTCGCAAGAAAACTTGCGACCGCTTTTTTCTATTTAGTCACGAAGCCGCCTTAGACAACTTAGGACTTATTACGCTTAATGGGGGCAGGAGCCTTACCACCAGCCCGACGACGAGGCGCGCCACCACCGCGATAGTTGCCACCCCGGCCACGGCCACCGCCGCCCCGACGAGCAGCGCGGTAATCATCGGGAGCATCCTCGCCCCACTCAGGACTCAGCCACACAGGGCGAGTCTTGTCGTAAGCCATCTGCAACGCAGCAGCAGCAACGGTGTGGGGATCGTACTCCTCTGAAAGCTCAGATACGATAGGCAAGAAGGAAGCAACGCGCTCTCCACCCAAAACTTCCTTGACCTGCTCCTTGAAGCGATCCAAGTGACGGTTCTCAATTTGAGCCCGAGTCGGGACGTTGCGGGGCTCTAGAGCCTGCTTCGTGTGGTACTCAATGTCGCGCAGCTTGCGGCGGTCATAGCCCTGGGCCAAGACGATCGCCGTACCTTCCTTACCGGCACGACCCGTCCGGCCAATGCGGTGCACATAGTTTTCAACACTATCGGGCAGGTCAAAGTTGACCACATGGGTCAGGTCATCCACGTGGATACCACGAGCCGCAATATCAGTCGCCACAACCCAACGCACCTGCTTGGACTTAAAGCGCTCCAACATGCGCTCCCGCTGGGACTGGCTCAAGTCACCGTGATACTCATCCACGCTGTAGCCAGACCCCTGGAGATAGCTGGTCAGCTCCGCCGCAGTCCGGCGAGTCCGCACAAAGATAATTGCGGATTCAGGCTCTTCAAATGCCATTACGGGCAATAGCGCCTTAGCCTTAGACCAGCCCCGAGGCACGCTGTACACCACTTGGTTAATGCGGCTGGTGGTGACCTGGGCCTTAACCTTGATGACAACAGGGTCATTCAAGAACTGGTTAGACAAGCGGCGAATAGAGGGAGGCATGGTCGCCGAGAAGAATGCCATTTGGCGCTCTTCAGGAGCTTCGCTAAGGATGGTTTCTACATCGGGCAGGAAGCCCATGCTGAGCATTTCATCCGCTTCGTCCAGAACCAAATATTCAACTTTGCTTAGGTTCAAGCACTTGCGACGCAATAGGTCCAAAATTCGACCCGGCGTACCCACCACAATCTGTACGCCACGGTCCAAACGCTGGATTTGGCGCTCGATGGATTGACCACCGTACACGGTCAAAATTTGCGGGCGAAAAACGCGCTCACCATCGTCACTACGAGGCGGAGCAACATTGAATTCGCGCATGGCCTCGGCCACCTGCTGAGCCAATTCCCTAGTCGGGGTCAGAACCAGAGCCTGAACGTTACGGTTACGGGGATCGACGCGCTCCAAGATGGGGAGTGCAAAAGCAGCCGTCTTACCGGTACCCGTTTGGGCTTGGCCCAAAACTTCGCGGCCCGCCAACAACTGGGGAATGGCTTCAGCCTGAATCTGAGTCGGCTCTTCAAAGCCCATTTCCGTGAGTTTAGCGATGCGGCTGTCGGAAAGGCCGAGGCTTGCAAAAGTAACTGTCATTTATTCTTTCTAAACATGGTGGCGCGGACGCGCCGTTGACAATGCGCAACTGAAGACGTTTTAAAGCCGGAACAACCATTGCCGCTCAGGCTGACCCAGCAAGGACTGGGTCGTCATCTTCAAACGCTAACGGGCGGCCACCGAGGGCACCGCCAAGACATCTGCCGCCGTAGCGACAGTTCCATGCAGATCGTAGATATCTGCATCGGTGATTTTGACTGGTACAAGACTGCCGAGCCGGGCATCGCCAGTGACGTAAACGACGCCATCGACTTCCGGAGCGAACCGGGCAGAGCGGCCCACCTTAAGGCCTTTACCTGGGTTTTCTTGTTCAATCAAAACATCAACCACGCGACCGATTTGCGTTCGGTTTCGTCGCTCAGCAATAGACTGCTGGGCAGCCATGAGGCGATCGCGACGGGCAACCATGACCTCCGGTGGAACCGGGTCAGGCAAATCGAAGGCAGCAGTCCCCTCCTCTGCGGAGAAGGTAAAGACACCGACGTGGTCAAACTCGTGGCGCTCTACAAAGGCGAGGAGATGCTCAAACTGCGCTTGGGTTTCGCCGGGGAAACCGACGATGAAGGTAGTGCGCAGAACAGCATCAGGCAGCTCAGCCTTGAGGCGCTCAATAATTTGGTCGTTGACCTGGCCTTGCCAGGGACGATTCATCGACTTGAGCACATCCGGGTCGGAGTGCTGTAGAGGCAAGTCGAGATAGGGAACGACATTGGGGGTTTCCCGCATGGCCTGAATCACCGCAGGGGTGAGCCCAGTGGGATAGGCATAGTGCATGCGAATCCAAGCCACATCCACTTCACCCAAGGCTCGCAACAGTTCAGCAAGCTTGGGTTTACCGTAGATATCGAGACCATAGTTAGTAGTGATTTGGGAAATCAAGATGATTTCCTCAACGCCCTCAGCAGCAAGTCGATGGGCTTCTGCCACGATGGACTCAATGGGACGCGATCGCTGCTTACCTCTCAGATGAGGAATGATGCAGAACGCACATTTGTAATCACAGCCCTCCGCCACCCGCACATATGCCACAGACTCAGTGGTAGTGCGATAGCGAGGCAGGTTCTCATCAGCAATATAAGTCGGGTTGCTGGACACTTCCTTAACCCGCTCACCCGCCTCCGTTCGCTCAATCACATCCACAATTTTGTGGTAGTCCCCCGTTCCCACGAGCGCCACTGCCTCAGGCAGCTCTTCCAAAAGCTGCTCTTGAAAATGCTGAGCCATACAGCCCGAAATCACCACTTTCTTACCCGCTTCAGCCAGTTGAACTAAAGTCCGAACCGACTCTTCACGCGCATCCTGAATGAAGCTGCAAGTGTTCACCACCACATAATCTGAAGAATCTTCGTCCTTGCTCACGTCGTAGCCTGCTTCCGCAAGGAGGCCAATCATGTGCTCGGTATCGATACGATTCTTCTCGCAACCCAAATGGGAAAACGCAACGGAAGGGGTCATAAATGCTTTCGGTAAAAGGAAGTCAATTGGGTTCGGCGGTAAACAGAGGGCTTGAGACTACACGACCTTTCAAGAGGAGGGAGTACAAGTATTTCACTCTGTTCTGTAGCGATCGCCGTTCCGCGTTGGACAAATCCTTCGCACCGTCGAGCAATGAGCCGTTAGTCTCACTGCTATTGCGCAATCGCACAGCTGTTGCTTTATATCCTAACCTATAAATCGCAATTATTACGATGTGTTAAGAAACGACGATGCAATAGCTTCCCTAGGCTGTCGTTAAAGTCCATAGATTCACCGGCTAGAGGCACCTTGAGCCGTTATCATGCTGGAGAACTTTTCTGTTCAACCAGGGATGTAGGTTGAAAGAATGCAGCGATTCAACATCCTCAAAACCAAGCTGTGGATTGTGTACGGAACGGTTCACCCAGGCATCAGCCTAGGCTCGCTCAAATCACCCCTTGAGAAAGATAGGTGGTTTAAGCCCATGGTTTTGTTTAATTAGATGAACTGCTGACTTCACTCAATTGGAAGAGGCAATCCGCTTCCCCAGAACAAGCATTGACCTTCAAGCACTGACCTCCAACACCAGCCAAGACCTGTGGATTTAGCGCAACTGTTTAAAACCGAGACCCCTGTTATTGGCGTCGTCCATCTACTTCCCCTTCCGAGCTCAGCTCGATGGAGCGGCAATCTTCACACCGTGATTGAACGCGCTGAGCAGGAAGCAACGGCTCTCGCGACGGGTGGCGTAGATGGAATAATCCTCGAAAATTTTTTTGATGCCCCCTTTTCCAGGGGCAGGGTCGGTTCGGCCACAGTAAGTGCCATGACATTGGTGGTGGAGCGGATCAGACACTTGGTCACCGTTCCCCTGGGGGTAAATGTGCTGCGCAATGATGCGTTGAGTGCCATGGCGATCGCCAGCTGCACGAATTCAGCCTTCATCCGAGTCAACGTTCTCAGCGGCGTCATGGCAACCGATCAAGGCACCATCGAAGGCTGTGCCCATGAGCTACTGCGCTATCGTCGCGAACTGGGTAGTGATGTCAAGATCATGGCCGATGTCCTGGTCAAACATGCCCACCCCATCAGCACTCCCAATCTCAGCGTGGCCGTGAAGGACACCGTGGAACGGGGCCTGGCAGATGCAATTGTGCTTTCTGGCTGGGCCACGGGCAATCCACCCACCGTAGAAGACTTGGAGCTGGCCAGGATCGCAGCCCCCCAGACGCCCATTTTCATTGGCAGCGGAGCCTCCCTCGACAATATTGATAGCCTCAAGCAGGCAGCCGATGGCGTAATCGTCTCCTCCTCCCTCAAGCGAGGTGGCAAGCTCCAGAATCCCATTGATCCAGTACGAGTCGGTCAGTTTATGGAAGCGATCTCAGCTCCCACTATCGCCCAGGCTGTCTCTGCCGCCAATGCTGCTGGTTGATTGACTGCAATATCCGAGACAATTGCGTAGTCCAAACGAGGAAGGCTATCTACCGAACCAAGAAGGGACAACATCTAAAGGTCTTCCACAGCCCAATGACCGAGGCTCACTGACCTCTACAACACCCCCCCAAAAAATTCCTGCTCCTCCACCGCTGCCCCCTGCAAACATCATGATTCGCCGCGATTCACCAGCCCCTTGGGCCAGCCCTGTCCTTGCCAGCCTTGCCTTAGCCGGTACAGCCGTTACGGGCTATCTCACCGTCGTGAAACTCACGGGGGGTAATGCAGCTTGTCCCACGGAAGGTTGTGAAACGGTCCTCAATAGCAGCTATAGCGAAGTTGCAGGCCTCCCCCTAGCCCTTTTTGGTCTAGGCGCTTACCTGCTGGTGATCGCGCTAGCGTTACTCCCCCAACTATTGAGCGATGAAACCGCACAGCAGTGGCAGGAGCGAGCTTGGACAGCGCTGTTTTGGCTGACCACTGCCATGGTGGTCTTTAGCAGTTACCTCATTTTTATCCTCGCGACGGATCTCCAGGTCTTTTGCCTCTACTGCATTGCTTCTGCTGCCTTATCCCTGGGGCTATGGCTAACGACCCTCCTAGGCAAACGCTGGGAGGACTGGGGCAAACTCAGCTTTGATGGCATTATCATTGCCCTGCTTGTTAGCTTTAGCGCCATTGCGCTCAATGGAACAAGCCCTAGCCTGGCAGCCGATGGAGCTGGCAATGCAGTCAATAATGGGGGATATCAGGGGGCAGCGATCGCCACCACCTCCACACCAGCCAACATCGCCCTGGCCAAGCACCTGAAAAGCAGTGGAGCCAAAATGTACGGGGCCTACTGGTGCTCCCACTGCCATGACCAAAAATCCCTCTTCGGAGCCGAAGCCCTGACCGAATTGCCCTACGTCGAATGCGATGCCAAGGGAATCAATGCCCAGCCAAAGCAATGCAAAGCGGCCAACTTGGATGGTTATCCTACCTGGGTCATCAACGGAGAGACCCTCAGCGGCACCCAGGAATTAACAGACCTAGCAGATGCCTCTGGCTATCAAGGCCCTAGAAGCTTCTCCCCACCCTCCTAAATCAAGGAGCAGCAGGGGCAGACCGCTGCCAATGGACTCGTCCATTAATCCAATCAATGACGGTGTGGGCCTGCCACTGGGATTCCGTGTCAGGGAAATCGAGGCGATAATGCCCCCCCCGGCTCTCCTCACGGAACTGAGCACTCTTCAAAATCAGCCAACCCACCACCAGCAAATTATCCAACTCCCCCCAAGCCCGCAGCATCTCACTCCAAGCAGCCGGCTCTGAACCAGGCAAGCCTAGGGTGACAGATTGCCCTGGCGTTAGCTGTCTCAACTTCTGAGTCATGGGAAGGGCCTCAAACGCCTGTCTCCAGCCCTCCAGCTGTTCAATGCTGGCCTGTAGTCCCTCACCATCGCGACAAATGCCTGCCCCTTGCCAAAGCGATTCTGCCAACTGCTGTCGCTGCTGGGCAAAAGAGTCCAACTGGGCAGGAATATCGGCGATCGCAAAATCCAGCGTAACGGTCCCTCCAGCCACCGGAGCAGCTTGAGTCTCCGCCTCCCCAGCAGCCCTCCGCTTCAGCCCCGAAAACTCTCGACCAAACACGATGCATTCCAACAGAGAATTACTCGCAAGGCGATTTGCCCCATGAACCCCAGTACTGGCCGTTTCTCCCACGGCATAAAGTCCTGGCACAGAAGTCTGGCACTGGAGGTTTGTCGTAATACCACCCATCCAATAATGGGCAGCAGGAGACACCGGCACCGGCTGTTCCAAGGGATCAATCCCCCAACGCCGACAGACCCGCACGATGTTGGGAAAACGATGATTAATCTGCTCAACATCAATGGGTCGCATATCTAGCCAGACATTGGGCTGCCCCGTCTTTTGTAAATGCTGAAAAATCGCCCGACTCACCACATCTCTAGGGGCAAGCTCACCGTCGGGATGGTAGTCAAAAGCAAAGCGCCGACCCTCATCATCAATCAGATGGGCACCTTCTCCTCGCACAGCCTCGCTAATCAAACATCGAGGTGCCCCCGGCGCGTTTAACGCCGTGGGATGAAACTGGAAAAACTCCAAATCCCTCAGCTGTGCACCAGAACGATGGGCAATCGCCACACCGTCTCCCGTACTCAAGGTAGGATTCGTCGTCTGAGAAAAGACCTGTCCCCCGCCCCCCGTCGCCAGCACAACCGCCTCGGCCCTAAGCCACTGGATCGCCCCTTGGCAAGCCAAAGCGATGCCCTGGCAGTCACCAGACTCATTCAGCCAAAGCTGCACAATAAACGCCTGGGAACACACCTCAATGTTGCTGCGCTGGAGTACCTGCTCCGCCAAGGTCGTCACCACAGCCCGCCCGGTCCGATCCGCCGCATGGAGCACCCGAGGACGGGAATGGGCTGCCTCCCGCGTCATGGCCAAGTCTTGCCCCTTACGATCAAACTCGACTCCCAGGGACAGCAAAGAATCAATGCAAACCCCAGCCTGGTTCACCAGATAGTTCACGGCTTCGGGCTCGCACAAACCCGCCCCAGCCACCAACGTATCGTCCACATGGAGCTGAGGCGAATCCTGGGGATTAATCGCTGCTGCAATCCCTCCCTGAGCCCAATCACTCGCTGACAGGCGCAGCTCATCCTTCGTCAACAACAGCACTCGATAATGCTCAGGCAAACAGAGAGCCGTATAGAGGCCTGCCGCCCCGGCCCCCACCACAATCACATCCCAAACTTCAGTCTTCAGGGTCTCTAGCGATCGCGCTGCAGCAATGCTCAAAGGAAGCTATCCCAGAAATATTGATGCCAATTGTATAGCAAACGCCATGTTCACCAGGACTTTTGGACATTCCCAATTCAGCTTCACAAGAGAATGGGGCATCCGCAAACATCCCCGAGCAGAGTCCCACAGACCAGACGTGAAACCGAGGAGTTGCCAATCCTCCACATCACAAAATAAGGAATGAGACTTCTTCACCAACAAAAAACCGGCATTCCCATGAGGAACACCGGTTTCAATCGTTGTAGCTATCGCCTAGCTATCACAGGAGTACAGCAGTCGAAAGGCAGCTCCGCAGAGCGAAAGCAGCCAATACAACAGCTAATGACTAGCGATAAACACCATTGTTGATGCGATCGTCGCCATCGGTCAGCGCGTAGACCTGCTCAGTCACAACGAACTGATCCATGTACTTCTGAATAGTGGAGATCTGACGCTCAGACAAGCCAGGAATATCCAACACATCCTCAACGCTGTCGTAGGGAGCAGCAGCGATAATCTTACGGGCGACCGTGGGATACATCCCAGGAAGCTCCAAGAACGCCCGCACGTTCACGTTATTTAAGTCCAACTTGCCAGCAGCTTCAGCCATCTTGGCATCAGCTTCATTCTTCAAGCCTTCCACCGCGGCCAAAACAGGCGACACAGAAGCAAATTCTAGGCCTGCAGCCTGGGCGAACTGCGGACGAGGCATACCAAAGATGGTGCCCACCAACAGGACCAGAAACAATGAAAAGCTCAGTACTTTTTTCATTCGAGTTTTCGTCCTCCCAACATTTATTAAAGTTACGCCCATCCTCTCCAACTGCTGCAAATCAACAGCGAAGAAGGCGGCCCTCCCCGTGACTGTTACCCACCTAGAACTTTCAGATTCACACTGAATAATTCTGAGATGAAACCAGAGTAAAAGCCCATCGTCACCGAATAAAAGCCAACGCGATTATCAGTAAAGAAACAGCAGCTTCGGACCAAGCATTTAATAATCCACATTACATTACGCCTGAGCTTGTCAGTCGAAACTCAAGCCTCATATTAAGGAGTGTTTACAATAGAAAAAGCAATCACTCATTCAGAAATATGTAGTCCAAACAGCACTGTTCTCAAACCGCTCACCTTTCCAAGGTGCAGTCTTCTCGTCCAAAATTGCCGGACAATCAAAGCCAAGTACAACGACTTAAGTCAGCTGAGGGGAATGCAACGTCTCATTCAGCGTATTAAAAGAGCAGGTATAGGCCAGCGTAGGCTTGTCATAGCCCTTCAAGTGGACCGTATTCTCATCAAAGGACTCGGCATAGCTGGGAAAGTACTTCGTAACGTAGCGATAGGTCTCTAACCCCAACGCGATGTCAGTTTTAATTTCTTTTGTCGAACCCTCTAAGCGGAAAACAGCATTTACCGTATCTCCCAAAGCCGTATAGTCAGGGCGATCGCCAGAGCCCGTGTTGCCCACCATGGCATAGCCTGTATTAATGCCAGCTCCCACTTTAAGTGGGAAAGGCAACGAGAACTGAGTCTGCAAGTCTTCGGTCATCTGATGGATTTCATTGAGCGCTTTGAAGATGCGCAGCACCTCCTCTTCCTCAATATGCTGGGAGCCATGGATCCAAACCGCCATGACAGCATCGCCAATGTACTTATCAACCCAGCTGCCATAGCGCTGAATAATCTGCCCAGCCTGACGGAACCAACTGCCAATTAACTCTGACAAGGTGCCTTCATCAATTTGCCTTGTCAGAACCGTAAAGTCGCGAATATCTACCACCAAAACCGAAATCAACCGCCGCATATGTAAAGTCGCGGTTGCAGTGTGATCCTGGACGCCTTTCGCGACTCGCTTCTCCTGACCATGCTTAGGATTGGAGAATTCAGCTTCTGTCTGCCCAAACATGAGCAAATCACCATGACGGAGAATGGCCGGTATGCTAACCCGCCTACCGTTAATGAAGGTCCCATTACGACTTCCCAAATCAATGAGATAGTACTGGCCATCTTCACCCTCATCTCCCTGCCCCATGTACTGCAACATGGCGTGGTTACGAGAAATCCAGCGATCGCCGAAGACAATATCATTCTCTTCGCTACGTCCAATCATCCAGCAGTAGTCATTGATCAACGGCAATGACCGCTCATCAGTAGCTGACTTCAGAATAAGCTGAGGGATTGGCTTCACTACGCAACAAGGCTCTAAAGCTGACGAGGGAGTCAAATTTCAAACATTAGACTACTCCATCACAGCGATCCCAAATGCAGTAGCCAGGAATCACAGGAGACAATGAATACTAGTCTATTTTTTACAGAGTAACAAAAGCAACTGACACATCGCTAGTATTCTTCAGTGCCATCGATCAAGCCATGGGACCTAATTAAGAGCTAGAGCAAAGCCGAAGCACCAAATAAAGCATCTACAAGCAAAGTTCCAATGACAGCACCGGAAAACACCCACCAGTGCAAGGCTCTGGTTTTTAAAGCGATCGCTGCAACAGAGAACAAGAAACTCAACAGGACCAAAGCCCACAGAAAGCCTTGCTCCGTTTTAACCAGCTCTCCTGCTGCTCGAAGAATAGGTAGAGAGTCTGCCACTTCGGCAATCATCAACTGTCGCCAAAACGGTATCAAGTCCAGGCAGTAGAAATAGACATCCGTCACAACAGTGCCTAAAAGTGAGCCAAGGTAAAAGCATTGACCCACGACAAAACGTCTCTTCCACAACGCCCACAATGCAAAAGGCAAACCAACGGCTTCAATAGGTAAGTGCCATAGCGGCTCGAAGCGCAACCATCCCCAGTAGATCGTGCCTGCAAGCCAACTCCAACCAAAACCCAACAACAAATCTCCCCACCAACGAAGGCGAGGTTGTGACAACATCCATGAGGCGCTCAGATACAGCGGCAGCATCATTGCCAAACTAACCCAAGGCAAAAAGCGAACCAAAGGAGCCTGTAACAAAACGGGCACAGAAACTAAGAACACCCCCAACCCTAGTCCAGCGGTCAAAGATAAAGGCTCATCCTTGAAAACAGCACGAGACATAACAACAAGCTCAGGCTTGATGCGAGGAAGACCACTGATGCCCCTAGCAAAATCATGTCGCAGCAAAAGCTCTAATACTCGTTACTTTTGTTTACATTATCACAAGTATCAAACTCTTGCATTCCCAAAGAAATCAGCTATTCTTTCTCAAAAACAGCTAGATTTGTAGGAATTTCAGCATTAATAGCGAGCAATAACCACAAGATAAACAACAACTTTTAGTCCTGCCTTTCTCTCCAACAAATTGAGAGAAGGAGATAGAAAATGTATCGCTGACTTAATTAATCGACACCGTGCAAAGCACCTATCCAAATAACACTCTCAAAACCGACCTGCTATCGAGGCAACATCTCACTTTTTCAGAGAACAATCTCTTCTAATCCCACTGATTCCCTGACAAACAAAAGCTAAATAGCTCGAGTCGAATAAATTTTGTGCAACTATTTGGGTCAGTTTCTTATATTTCATGAGAAGCAAAGTATCCAAATGGCTCAGGTCAATTACTTGCTATTACCATGCCATTCTTCGAATTATAAGTCGAAGGACAATCTTAGAGGAAGGAACACAGCAATTTTAGCCAACTTCTCTGCTTGATTTTCTCTTCAATTGTGCCCCGTGACTAACAATCAAACCAAGAAAGCTCCTAGACTTACGCAGTCTAGGAGCTTTCTTTTAAGAGTTACCCTGGCATCGAGCTAGTTTCACAAGCAGCTTCCCGCTCACTATATTCGCCGCAGATGCGTTTCACAACCGAGTT
>CALECT010000133.1 GCA_937949725.1 uncultured Pseudanabaenaceae cyanobacterium | reverse complement strand
TCATTAAGCTTGCGCTTAAGCTCTTGCAGATCTAATTCAGCGGCATCGGCTTTGTGACCCAGTGAAGCAATGCAAGGGTCTTTTTTGCACTTATTTGAGCCACCCCCACCTCCAGGGTTGGTCCTAATTGGATTGCTGGAGGAGGAAGTCTGGGTCTTTTGAATCTTTCCCGTTTCAGTGGGGTTTGATGTGACCGTAGAAGGCTGTGGAGTTGTCGATGGACTGGTAAGACGTCGAACAGTCGGTTGCCTGGTTGTCGTTGGGCTAACAGTGTTTGGGCTATTGGTATTGGGAAGCGGTGGCTGAACAGCAGGAGAAGTCCCAGGACGCCGCGACGGCTGAGAGCTGGGCTGTCTCTGGGGGCTTCCTGGTTGAATGACAGGAACGCCCGGATAAAGGGGAATTCCCGGTGTGGGTTGCTGCGTCGGCTGGCTGGGTTCTCCGGGGATTTGGGGTGACGGTTGAGCCGGGTTGACGCTGGGGGGCTGACTGTCTGGCTGAGGCGTTGGGGCTGTCGCAGGCTGAATAGCTGGCTCGCCAATAGGGGGAGTCAATGCAGGCCGGATAGCGGGCTGTATCGCTGGAGAGAAGCGAGGAGCAGGTGAAACGCCGAGCCGTCGCCCTGGGGTCGGCAATGGTTGACGGTCTGGTGTGCCTGGATCTTGGTTTGGTTCTGCCGCTGGATTGCCACCTGTGTCTGGCTGCCCGTCTTGTCTTTCAACATTGCGAACGGCGGGATTCCAGACATCGGGCTGCGTCTTGAAAACAGAACGCCTCCGAGAGCCTCCAAGCAAAACTGTGCTTTCCCAAGAGCCAGTGCTGACAGTAATTTCAACCCAATATTCATCTGTGCTTTTTTCTGTCAGGTTGACAACGGGAGCACTAAGGGGCCCGTAGCCAATGACCCTTGTAAGGTTTGGGAATTCTCCGCCCCCCCGATTTGGGAAGTAGATCCACATGTCGTAGAGCGCGTTAGGGTCTTGTCCACCTGTGAATGGAGGAGTTCCCGTAGAAGGGGAAAGTGGAATGGGTGGGGGTGCCCCTGCAAGGTCGTTGGGGTTCATCCCTTCATTGAGCCCGAACAACTCCCCCCACTCCTGAGCGGTGCCCCTCAAGCCATCGCGGGTGGTCTGCAAAGGATTTCGCAGGAGTGATGGAGTGTTGGCGGGATAAGCGAAACCGTCGTAACCCGCGTCAACCAGCTCACGCCTACCGACTTCGCCAGCTCCAACGCCAATGCCAGCGCCGATCAGCACGGTGCTACCAGCAGTCGCCGAGGCTCCCGCAACGACTGTACCGCCAGCCCCTGCACCGCCTAGCAGTGAGGTGGGACCAACACGACCGGGGTTAAGTCCAGAAGTCTGCCCAGCAGCTCCAGCGCGATACGGGCTGATCCTTGTGGGAGAGACCTTGGGGGGTGGCTGCATGACACTAGGTCGCATCCAGGTCGGGATCTGCGGTGGGGGAGGGGCTGACCTAGCCCTTCCCAGCCGAGCAGCTTCAAACCCGTTGAGCCCTGCTCTTGTTGGCGTGGGATTCCATGCCTTAGCTTTCCCCCGACCAAACATGTTGCTAGGGGTGAAATTCTGGCTAGGCTGCGTAACAATGCCACTCCCGGACGCAGTAGAAGGCGATGCGGATTGCCCTGTTGTTCGAAAAGGTGTGACACCGTTTGATGCCGCAGGCCTCGCACTCCCGGTGCGGGGCAGCAGATTGATGGGATTGAGGATTGCAGGGAAGCCCATGGGTTAAGCGGTGTAGCCCTCGGTGATGACAGAAGAAGAAGGCAGAACAATTACGTCTTCCCACACGGAATTAGAGCCTGAGTTGTAGGGGTCGGCAATTAGGGGAACAACAGCTTGAATCATCAGCATTAATTGCTTGTCAACTGTCTCTACAGGGGCGACGGTGCAGGGTCGATATGAGATGACTGCGCCGCTTGCATCTACTAATTGAATGCGTTCAGAAGCGAGGGTGTGAAAGCGGTATGCCGCAGAAGAATAGGCAAGCAGCTGTTCAATGCTTCCGCCAGCAGCGGGGAGAGCAGTTAGGGGGAGTTGGTCGCGGTTCAAAAGAGTCATGAAACGATTGATACATGAGATCTACGGTATAGATTCTGACACGCTGGATCCCTTGCCGTGTATAAATAAGGACTTCGGGCCTCCCAAATATTTTTGAAACCCGCTCGTTGTGATGAGCGGGTTTTGTGTTTTTAAGCCATAGAGCATGCTCACGTGAAGGCACTGGGGCAAAAGATCTCGTTGGCAATGGTTTGATGCCAACGAGGCAGAGCTAAAATCCTGAATTGAATGGCGTTGCTAGTGGGGGAACGCTAGGCATAGGTTAACGACAGTTTTGCCGCAAACAGCAGCGGCGCAAACTGCCTTTTGGATGCTTCCCTATTGGTTCAAAGCGCTATGACTACTCTGATTGCTTTTGTCGTAGGGGTCGCCATTGTGTTTGGTGGGGCGATGCTGGTGCAGTTTATCCAAGGCGCAGCAGCCCGCAAGCAACGCAGGCTGGAAGCGGGGGGTGACCAACCTGCGCCGGTGGTTCCGCTGGAAGACTTAACTGACGAAATTCATAGCCTGTTAGAGCAGGGACAAACCATCGCTGCGCTGAAACTGGTGCGGACGCACACGGGATGGGGGCTGAAAGCTTCTAAAGCCTATGTGGAAGATTTGCAGAGAGAGGCATCTGCGCAAGCAGACTCTGTAATTGCTGCCCCTTCTAAGCCGACTCTCTTTGCCCCTAAAGACTGGCAGCCTCAGATGATTGAGCTGCTAGAGCTAGGTAAGAAAATCCCTGCAATAAAACTGACTCGCGAGAAGACGGGGCTGGACCTCCAGGGAGCGAAAGCCTATGTGGAAGATCAGCAGCGCCGCTTGCTGGAACAGAAAAAGGCGGAAGCTCTCAGTCCTAGTCCAGGTCCAGAGCTCTCGAAAGACTGGCAGATAGCGATACTGGAGTTGCTTGAACAAGGCCAGAAAATTTCCGCGATTAAGCTGACTCGTGAGCAAACGGGGCTGGGCTTAAAGGAAGCAAAGGACTATGTGGAAGAGCAGCAACTTTGTTTAGAGAAGCAAAAAGCAGTTGATGCTCTGGACCAGCAGAAGGCGGCTGATGTTCAAGCTATGGCTGTTGCCTCCCTAGTAGACCCTAAAATTACCTCTCACTTGGGGCTGGCAGACTACATGGAAGATTGCTTTCGCCAGAACCAGCAGTTGTTGGCCATCCAGGAAATGATCAAGTTCAATGGCATTAGCCAGGCTTCAGCGACAATCCAAGTCAATACTTGGTGGGATAAGTGGACAGAGGAAGGCTTAGCTCCGAACTATCGGCCAAGGCTGTATAACCAGCCAGCCGATGCAGCCGAAGGGGATTGCTATGGCACGGAGGAGGCGTTACGAGACAAGCTGCGTGAGCTGTTAACCAAGGGGCGAAAAATTGAGGCGATTAAGCAAACCAGGCGTCACTTTGGGATGGGTCTCAAAGAGGCAAAGGAATATGTGGAAGGGATCTAGGCAGAGTAAGCCACCTGCCCCAACGTCTTGCCACTAATATATGACCCGTTTACATGACCCGTCGCAAACAGAGCCAAGGCTTTGCAACCCAAGCGTACTATCCTCGTTCGCAACAGTCTGCTAAGAAGGGAATAACCTCTGAGCCTTCCTGCGATGTCTAGCCCCACGCCCAAGCAAATCCTCGAAACGCTGCTGCCCCACCTGCGCGTCGCTGCGGCCTATGCCCAGGAAATCCAGTCGCGCATTGCAGCTCAACCAGAAAAAGACAGCGACAATATTTTTGTCTCAGCCCTGACCGATGCAGACCTGTCGGTGCAAACCTTTGTAGAAGTGGTGATGCTGGGCCAGTTCCCCACAGTGCGCTTCTACGGTGAGGAGCATGAGAAGTCTTACAACACGAAGTACTTTCGCTCCATTGAGCTAGGCCCCCAAGATGATTACCTCGTCACCCTAGATCCCATTGATGGCACTCGCTTTTATCTAGATGGCCATCAGAACTATCAGATCATGGTCAACGTACTCAATGCCGATGGCTTTGAAGCATCCCTGGTCATTCGGCCTGCCTATGGACGCTATTTTTACGCGTTGCGAGGCCAGGGACTGTTTAGTGGCAGCTTGGAGGATGCCTTTGCAGATTGCCAGCCGCTGAAGATTGAGCAGCCAGCAAAGCAGATTTATTTGGGCGGCGGCGCAGCTCAGTTGAAGCCACAACTAGAGGACAAGTACCAGGTGATTGATGTCCATGCGGACTATTCGGCGGATGTACAGGTGCCCAGCACGGCTAGCTTTTTGATGGGGGAGCTGAGCGGTGCGGTGCTAATGGGGGCGCAGTTTATTGATGGAGCCGCTTTTGCCTTTATGGCCCAGGAAGCGGGGGCGGTGGTGACGCGAATTGATGGTTCACCGCTGCCACCGTTGAGTGACTATGCTGAAACTTACCGATGGCCACCGCTGGTGATTGGTGCGACAGCGGAAGTGCATGCTGACTTGATTGCAGCAGCGAAGGCGACGGGGACTGTGGAGCGATGATCGCAGCGAGGCGTCAGCAATGCCCAATTAGCCCCATCCGATTTCTATCAGTTCAACCGTAGGGGCGAACCGCCGTTCGCCCGCATAAAGATTAGATGCCTACGCAAGTAAATTGAGATTGTGCGAGTTTGCATAGGCACAAAAAAAGCTGCGCTAGGGCAGCCGTCGGGTCACGCGAATGTCATATTCGGAAACGTTGGGGTAATCGGTGGTGGCACAGTGGCGGGCGATCGCGTCAAGGGTGCGCTTGGTATCGGCATCAATCTCGTAGCGGACGCTGTGGAGGCGGGCATCGCTGGACTTAGGGTCTTCGTATTCTTTCATGTCTACGAAGACTTCGTAGGTATAAACCATTGTCGGGGTGACCTGAATGAAGGATCGTTCAGCCTCCAGCCTAAATCTGGACTTCGGGGCAATGTGAGCCGTCAGGGCCAGATGTTGCAAAGCTCAAGATTTAGCTTTGAATCTTTAGGGAAATTAGCAAGGCAATAACTGGGAATCGACCTTAGTGAATCGGCCCTTCATGATCCTGCGTTCGTTCAGTTCAGTGAAGGTAAGACCCGATAGACCACTGGCCCTGGACCTTCGACCCTATTGCCTAAGATGGGTTCTAAGGTGAGGTTGGGACTCGCTTCACTACAGCGCTCCTTGAAGCAGACGAGATGATCGGCAGCGGCAACGTCATTTTCGATCTGGATTACCCCATAGGTTCCATCCGGTTGTTCCTTGGCCAAGAGGAGAGAGAACTCCATTTCAGGGTGCTGAAACATGAGCGAGAAGTAGTGGCCATAGCCGACGATCGCCACTCGTTTCGCCTGGTCATCTGCTAGGGCTTTGCCCAGGGCTAGCGCTTGGCCGCCATCGTAGAGGCGATCGTAGATTGCGCGATCGCGGGTCCAATCACTTGCAGTCCAAATATTCTGCCGACTGATGTAAGAATCTGAGGGAATGATCGGTTTTGAATAGTTGTACAAGCATGCATAGAGCAGAATCCCAAGACTCACCCAGCGCCAAAACTTAAGCTTCCATGGCTTGGCTTGATATCGCTGCACAAAAAGGGCCACCGAGAGGCCTGTGCAAACCACAACTGGCGTAAAAAATCGAGCCTTCCAGGGAGACCATCCCAGCTTGTAGCTAATGGCAAAGGTTACAGCAATTGCCACGATGGCCATTGCCCTGGCGAATCCCCGCCCCCTCGCCAGAGACCATCCCACAGCAGGAAAAACCAACAGCAAGCTCACGGGGCCAAACCAAGAGCTATCTTCTTGAGGTTGCCAAAGGAAGGTTAAGGTCTGGGGAGCTAATTTAGAAAATCCGGCTGTGCCCCAGAGGGGTAGGAACAGGCTGTCATAGACGAGCTGTAGGCCATCCGTTAGCGAGGTCCCAAAACTAGACTTCCACAGTTGATTGAGGGGATCTAAGAGATGAATCGCTTGGAAGCCATAGCGCGTTAAGTTGGCGATGGCTCCTAGGACACCGTCATTATTTTGATTATTGAGGGCAAAGAGCGGTGGCCCTAGGAAAGTACCAAACTGCTGGTCGTTATAGGCGAACAGCCAGACTTGTAGTAGGACCAAGGCGGGTAATAAGCAAAGGAATACGGCCTGCCAATGGCGTAATAAGGAATCCAATAATGTCATCGCTAGCCCTTGCTGTAGCACTAGCGCCAGCCAGACTAAGACAAAAAAGAAAGCAAATAAGACGAAGGAGGTTTTGACGGCAACTCCAAAACAGAGTGTCAGACCGAGGCCTATAAGAGATTCGAAGGAGGGGCGGCGTAACCAGCGATCGCCCCAAAGCATGCAGCCTAAAGCTACGGCTGCAAAGATAATGTCATTTTTCGTGCCAGTTGCCTGGTAAACAATCTCGGGTAGACAGGCAATGACGATGGCGGTGGTGGTGGCAATCGCCTGGCTGACTCGGGGCCTAGCAAGACCATAGGTGCCAAATAAAATAACGAGATAGGAGAGCCAACTAAATAGCCCCAATCCATAGTCCAAGCGAAACCGGAGAAACAGATGATAGAGAATATCTGAGCCAACAGGAAAGGCTGCTTGGGGGGCAATGGTATAGGTGCTTAAAAATAGGCTGCGGTTTTGCTCCCACAACAATACGCGGGGCAAATGATAAGTCAAGGAATCCCAACTGCTGGGGGGCAGTAGGTAGGCCTGGAGGAAGAGGTAGGAGAGAGCGATCGCCAGGAAAGTTAGTGCCGCTGGCATGGTGCGCCAAGCCGCGATCAAGCTCCGAGGGATGCCCGCCAACCGATGCCAATGTTTACGGTTAAGCCAAAGTGAGCCCAACAGTAATGCAATTTCACAGGGGGGAAGTAGGTCGGGGCGGCCCAGCAAGAAGCCAATTTGAAAGAGGAGGGAGAGGGAGCCTAGACCGGATGTGATGCTGAGGGCGATCGCCCCTGCCACCGGGTAGGAATTAGCTCGGCTCCGTAGCCAAACGAAGTAACTCAGGCAAAAAGCTGCAAGCTCCAGTGTGGGCAGAACGGCCCTGAAAGCATCCATGTCCATTCCCTCGCGCTTCGGCGTGGCTGACTCATCTCTATGAGCATAGACACCACAGCGAAGAACTGCAGCACTGGTCCATCAACGCGTTTGGAATATGTTCTGAACCATGACTTTATCGACCTGCTGAGCGGCTTTGTCGAGCTCGATGACTTCACCATCACTGAGTTGCCAGCCGAGAGCACCAATGTTTTGCTCGGCTTGGGCGAGGGTTTTGGCACCGGGGATGGGCAGGGTGCCTTTGGCGATGCACCAGTTGAGTGCTACTTGGGCGAGAGTTTTGTTGTGGAGCTGGGCCAGGGCTTCTAGGGTGGCGAGGAGTTCCTTTGCTCCGGGAAGGAGTTGCTTGGTCAACCGTTTGCGTAGGAGGCCTTTGGGTAAGATGCCTTTGGCAACGGAGTATTTTCCAGTGAGGATGCCGAGACAAAGGGGGCTGTAGGCAATCATTTGGATGCCAAATTCGTCGCAGGCGTCTTTGACGCCGTATTCGGTGACGGGGGCAGTGGAGAGGAGGGAGTATTGGACTTGGAGGGTGGCGACGGGGATGCCCCGTTCTTTGAAGCGGGGGTAGATTTTGCGTAGGCGTTTACCGCCGAAGTTGGAGAGGCCAACACCTTTGACTTTGCCCTGTTCGTAGAGGTCAGCGAGGGCATCCAGGAGTGGGGCTTCTTGCCAGGGATTGTAGTTGGCGGTGGACCAGTGGAGTTGGACGAGGTCGATGCGGCCCATGCGTTCTGTGGAGGCAGCGGCAGCTTTGATCATGGACTGCCGGGTGAGTCGCCAGGGGTAGGGGGCGAGTTTAGTGGCGAGGCAGATTTGGTCTGCGTTGTTTGGTTTGCCAGGGTCGTTGGCGTAAGCGTTGGAAAACTGGCCCAGGAGCTTTTCACTTTGGCCGCTGAGTTTGCCGGTGCCGTAGGAGTCGCCAGTGTCGAAGAGGGTGACGCCTGCATCCACGCAGCGGTTAAAGACCTGCTGGAGTTCGGCATCCATGCTTTCGTCATAGTCCCAGAGGATGCGGTTGCCCCAGGCCCAGGTGCCGCAGCCCATTTTGGGGAGGTGGATGGTTTGATGGGTCATGGTTTGGCGTAGGCGAGCAGCAGTAGGTCAGATAGGCCACATCTATCCTATAGGGCATTGCTTGGCTTGCTGTCTACAATCACCACTGGGATGGGACTGGTTTCAACTAAGGTTTGGGAAACGGAGCCGATAGAATACCGTTGAGTCTCTGGTGGAGTGACTGGGTTAGCGGTTGGGCGATCGCGTTTGCCAATAATAATTTCGTCGGCCTGGTGGGTTTGGGCTGTAGTGAGGATAGTTTCGGGGATGGGGCCGCTGACGAGGATGAAGCGGTGGCGAATATCCGCGAGAAGTTGGGACGATTGCTGTCGCAACTGTTCTGCAGTGGCAGGATCGTTATCAGCGGGGACGTGGAGAACGATGACTTTGCAGGTTCCTTGGGCATCGGCGCGGCGGGCGAGTTCGGCGGCTTTGCGGAGGACGGCGGCGGACTGGGGGGAGCTGTCAATTGCGGCCAGCAGCGTAACGGATTTTTCGGTGGTGACTTTGGTGGGGTCTACTTCGCCGCGCTGGAGCAGGCGGGGGGCAAAGAAGGGAATTGCCCAGGCTCCAAGGGGAGCGGTGATGAGGATGGAGAGGGCGGAGATGGCGAGGATTTGGTCGCCGCCGGGGATGCCGAGGGCGAGGGGGATGGCTCCGACGGCGGCTTGGACCGTGGCTTTGGCGGAGTTGCCGGGGAGGAGGAAGAGGCGTTCTTTTGGGGTCCAGTTGCTGCCTGCGGTGGCGAGATACCAGCCGAAGCTGCGGCCTAGGAGGGTGCCGATCGCGAGGATGAGGATTCCTATAAGGAAGCTTTGTTGGAGGACGTCGAGGCGGATGCTGGTGCCAAGGAGGACGAAGAGGAATATTTGGGCGATGCTCCAGAGGCTGTTAAAGCCTTGGCGCAGTTGGCGGGCGAGGGGGGCGTCTTGGCCGACGAGGAAGTAGCCAGTGGCCATGGTGGCAAGGTAGCCGGAGTAGAGGGGGAGCTGTTTGGCACCGACGACGAGGGCGAGGGCGAGGCTGGCGGTGATGAGGGTGGATTGGAGAGCGTTGGAGGACCAGCGTTGTTTGATGAGGAGTTGGGGGAGCAACTTTGCGGCGAGCCAGCCGAGGGCGGTGCCGAGGCCGATTTGGAGGATGAGTTGGAGGGGGAGGAGTTTGGGGGAGTTGAGGAGGGTGAGGAAGGTTGCGCTGTCAGTTGCAGGTGCGAGGTAGGCGATGAGGAGACTAAAGAGGAGGAGAAGGAGGACGTCGGAGAGGGCGCTGCCGGTGAGGATGGCGTCGGCGATGCCTTTGGTGACGCCCCAGCCTTGGGCTTTGAGCTTGAGCATGCCGGGGACGATGACGGCGGGGGATTCGGCTCCCAAAATACAACCTAGTAGCAGGGCGGTGGGGAGGGTGAAGCCTAGGAGGGGGATGGCGATTAGTGCTACAGCAACTGTTTCGCAGAGACCGGGTAGGAAGCCGAGGCGGAGGGCGACGGTGCTTTGTTGTTTGAGTTTGTCGCGGTCTAGGCCGAGGCCGGCTTTCATGAGGATGACGGTGACGGCGATGGTGCGGAGGGTGTTGGCTTGATCGAGGAGGTCGGTGGGGAGGAGGTTGAGGAGTTGGGGGCCGATGAGGATGCCGGTGAGGATCATGCCGATGAGGGCGGGGGCTTTGAGGCGGGTGGCGAGTTGGCCGCTGAGGTGGCCGAGGAGGAGGGTGAGGATGATGCCGGTGAGCATGGGAGGAGGCGCTGGCGCTGGGCTTTTGCACTATAGAGGCAAAGCGAAATCCATGAGGGCCAGCCCTCAAACTCCCGCCAATGGGGGACAAAGTCTCCCCCAATGGATTACCCCCTGCTACAGCAGTGTCGGAGTGGGAAGTGGTTGGTTGGGCAGCCTTTTAGATTGTTGGTTTGCGTCGTTGCTCTGGGTTTGGTTGGCTGGTTGGGTTTGCTGCTGCGCAGTCGAAGGATTGTTAAAAGGTGGCTAGCGGCGTTCCTTGTTGTAAGTGTCGATTGGATGCGCAATCAGTTCTTTCCCCATGGTAAGGGGAAGGTGGAAGGGGTCTGTCTTGCGTTCGATAGTTGGAGGAAGGAGTGATTACAGGGATGGTGTTGCGCGAGGCTCGGTTCCCCTTCTCTCTTTAGGAGAAGGGGTTAGGGGATGAGGATGACTGTGCGGTTGCGAAGCTCGTTTAGATTTTGTCAAGTGACAGGTTTCTTATTTGATGGAGCGGTGGTTTTACGGATGTTTACTGCAAAAGGACGGGAATTTGTGGGGGGCTGGTTGTATCTATGGATAGCGGCCTGAGTTGTGATGTTGTTTGAGGGGTCGTTGATGTTTGTCGGTTTGCTTGGGGCATAAGGCGATTCATAAGGTCGCTTATGCAGAATTCAAGGGCGAGTTTGATTACGATCGCTCTACGCTGAGCAAAACGTTATTCATTATTCCTATCGAGCTCTGGCTCAAGAGGCACTTCGAGAAGTCGCTACTCAATCTCTCAACATGAATAATTCTTGACTGATGCACGAATAGTCAATTGTGGTGTCCTCGCTCTGCTCTAGCAGTGATGGGCTGAGGCTGTTTGTCTTCATTGTTAGTAGATGAGTTGCATCGCTTTATATCCAGGTCACGGTTCGCTTTCTCTAGGTTTGACAGTTGATGTCTGTCTGAAGCGATGTGGCCATAACTCTTCTATTCAATTCCTGGCTCTGCAATTCCTTTTTGAGGATGGATCATGCTGTTCAATTTTTCGAATCTCCCTTATTGGATCTTTTTGACAGCTGGTGTGTTGCTGTTTCTGCTGGTGATTGGGACGGGGGGCGGTGAGGATGATCTGGATTTGGATGGTGATGTTGATGTCGATTTGGATATTGATGTCGATGCTGATCTGGAGCTAGATATTGATGCATCGGTTTCGGCGGTGGAGTCGGAGTTTGATACGGAGCTGGATGCTGAGTTCAGTTTGGGGCAGGTGCTGGGCTGGTTAGGGATTGGGCGGGCGCCGCTGTTGCTGCTGTTGGCGATTGATCTGAGCACTTGGGGGATGGCGGGCTGGATGCTCAATGTCCTGGTGGGTGGGTTGTTGGGAGCGGTGCCGGTGGGGCTGGCGGGTGGAGC
This sequence comes from uncultured Pseudanabaenaceae cyanobacterium, assembly GCA_937949725.1. Classification (GTDB taxonomy): domain Bacteria; phylum Cyanobacteriota; class Cyanobacteriia; order PCC-9006; family JAAUQQ01; genus JAAUQQ01. Next base: position 9,899 of record CALECT010000133.1, on the reverse strand, counting down.
AGTGTTGGGGGGATCGTTTGCGATCGCTCTCGCTACAGGCAGTGCCCTGTCTCGCCCCATTGGCAAGATCTTTGCTTCGTTTGGGGAGGATGCCAGTGGCGATCGCATGGTGGGTTGCCTAGGCCGAGTGTCTTCGGCGAGGCTACCTTCGGTGCGTACACAACAGATTGGTCAGGTGGATGTTTTGGATGCGTCGCGCAATTTGGTGACGGTGAGTGCTTGTTTGCCGGATTGGGCTGCGGTTCCTGCGGTGCGGGGGGATGAGGTGTTGGTGATTGAGCGTTTGGAGCGAGGGTATTTAGCTGTGGTGATTAACAGTGCTGACTATAAGGTTTGGCTGAATGCTCACAGGGAGGCTGGACCACCATAAGTCGGTTGTCTGAATCGAGTCCAGCACTGTTTTTTCAATTCGATTGAGTTTATTTACACAAAGGAGCTTTGTGCATGTTTTGGCTGTCTTTTATTCAAGCGCTACCTCAACTCTCGATGCAGCCTGTTCTGGCTCAGCCACAAACGGTTGTGAGTTCGATACGGTCTGAGGATGAGACAGGAGCAGTTGTTGCGGAAGCAGAAGCGGTTTCGCTACAAACCGCTGAAGGGATTGTGGAACAGCAGTTTGTAGCCCAGGCCTCCTCTAGCCAGCTGGTATTACAACCTATTGCGACTCAGGCTGTTGTTCAGTCTCAGGCTGTTGCTCAGTCTCCAGTGGTCGCTCAGCTGGATGCGGGTCAGTTCGGCGGTATCGCAGGCCCTGCGCTTATCTTCCCTGGAGCAGTGATTACGCTGATCATGCTGTTGCTGATGAGCATTTGGGGCTACACGCGGGTTTATACGATCACGCCCAATAATGAGGCCTTTGTGCGGACGGGGGGCGTGTTTGTGAAACGCAAGATGGTGATTTTGAATGGCGGCTGTATTGTGCTGCCGGGCTTCCATGAGCTGACGCGGGTGCCGCTGCGGGAGATTTCCATTGATGTGGTGCGGACGGATAAGCTGGCGGTGCGGACCCAGGATTATCTGCGGGCGAATATGCGGGTGACGTTTTACGTTTGCATTAGTGCGTCGGAGGATGATGTGCTGACGGCGGCGGCTCGGCTGTCCAGTGAGGGGACGATTTCGCCGACGAATATCAAGAATGCCTTGGAAAAGCGGGCGGATGATGCCATTCGAGCTGCGGCGAAGACGAAACGTTTAACAGAGATTGATTCGGATAAGTTGGGTTTTGCCCAGGAGGTGCTGAACCTGATGGAGCAGGACCTGAAGAAGGTGGGGCTGACGCTGAATAATATCGCTATCTCTGAGATTGAGGAGAGCGATAGCTATGACCCTGATAATTTCTTTGATGCCCAGGGGGTGCGGCTGCGGACGGAGACGATTCAGCGATCTATTCAGCAGAAGCGGGAAGTTGAGTTGACAACTCAGGTGGAGATTGAATCTCAAGAGTTGGATGCAGAGCGTCAGACTTTGACCATTAATAAGAATAAGGAGGAGGCGCGCTTAGATCAGCGGCTGGAGCTAGATGCGTTGCGGGCTCAGCGTCAGCGTGAAATTCAAGAGGCTCAGGCGCGGGAACATGCTGCTGCGGAGCAGACTCGAATTTTGCAGGAGAAGGCGGTGGAAGAGGAGGAGATTCGCCGGAAGCTGAGCGTTAAGCAGAGCCAGATTGAGGCGGATATTGATCTGGAGGAGCGGCAGAAGGCGCTGAAGGTGGCCCAGGCATTGCAGCGGCAGGAGTCTGAGGCAGCAGAGATTCAGCGGCAGCGGGCGATTGAGGAGGAGGAGATTCAGCGAAAGTTGAGTGTGCAACAGAAGCAGGTAGATGCCGATATTGATTTGGAGGAGCGGAATAAGGCGCTGAAGGTGGCCCAGGCGATTCAGCAGCAGGAGGCTGAGGTGGCTGAGGTGGAGCGGCAGAAGTCTGTTGAGGCGGCGCTGTTTGAGTCTCAGGTGGAGTTGGCGGAGGCGGAGCGGGCGTCGAAGGTGGCGCAGCAGGATGCGGCGATCGCCATTGCGGAGCGGGAACGCGATCGCTTCTCGGCGGAGGCGGAGCGGGCCCAGGCGGAGGAGGCTGTTGTGACTGCAACGGCTGTGGAGCAGGCTCAGCGGGAGCAGCAGTTGATTGCGATCGAGGCGGAGCGCGAGGCTGATAAGCAGCGGATTTCCGAGAATAATGTGGTGGAGATTGAGGTGTTTCGTCGTCGTCGCCAGGCGGAGATTGCCCGCGAGGCGGCTGATTTAGAGGCTGAGGCTTTGCGGACGTTGGCGGATGCTGAGCGGGATAAGGCGTTGGCGGAGGCGGAGGGTATTAATGCGAAGGTGGTGGCGAGGAATGCGATTAGTAATGCGAATTTGACGGCGGATGTGGTGACGCAGATTTGGCCGGAGTTGTCGGAGAAGTTGCCGGAGATTTTGCAGGCGTTGGCGCCTCAGCCTGGGGTGATTGGGGATGCGCGGGTGTATTCGTTCCCTGGGGCGAGTGGTGGCTCAAGCGGCGGCGGTGCTGGGGATATTAATAAGTTGCTGTTGTCGACGAGTGGGTTGGCGTTGATTAATTCGTTGGTGGAGGATGGGAAGTTGGGTGAGTTGATGGGGCAGTTTGGGCAGATGGTGCGGGGGGGAGGATCTGGTGAGGCTGGTGATGTTGGGGGGATTGAGTTGCCGGAGATGGATGAGATGTAGGGGGCTATGAGGTCGTACCGAATCTGCTTGAGTAATGCCTGATGTAGGGGCGAACCGATCTATGAGGCAAGCGGCAAATCTATGAGGGCCAGCCCTCATGCTCCCGCCAATGGGGGACAAAGTCTCCCCCAATGGATTACCCCCTGCTACAGCAGTGTCGGAGGGGGAGGGGGTCGGTTGGGCGGCTTTTGGGGTTGCTGGTTGGTGGCGCTATCTGGGTTTGATTGGTCTGTTGGGTTTGCTGCTTCGCAGTCGAGGTATTGGGTGTGAAGGCAAGGTGCGTCTGGTGGCTTGGTTCCCCTTCTCTTTTAGGAGAAGGGGTTAGGGGATGAGGATGGCTTTGCGGTTGCCAAGCTCATTGAGACGTTGCTGCATAACAGGTTCTTCCCCTGGCTGTTCTCCTTTCTTTCGCAAGGGGAGGTCGGGAGGGGTTGGGAAGGTTGAAGAGGTCTTCTTAGGTTTTGCTGGGCATAAGGTGATTCATAAGGTTGCTTATGCAGGATGGATGGGTGGTGGTGGTTAGGATTGCTCCATGCTCTTGGGGAGTTCGCCGCGTAACAGATTTTTCTCTGGCTGTTTTCTGTCTTTGCTGAGGTGAGGCGGGAAGGGGGTGGGAGGGTGGAGGGTGGAGGGGGTCTGCATGACGAGGGTTTATGCCTGGGCAGTTTTTCATTATTTGGGAGTTTAGGGGAGATGTTGAAGGTGGTATCTGGGTTGACGGAGTCGTTTGAGTCTTGGGTGGCGGGGATTCAAAGGGGCTGTGCTTGGGAGGCTGTGCCTGGGGCTGAGGTGGCGGAGCTGGGGAGGCTGTGTGGGTCGGTGGAGGTGGCGTGGCTGATTGCGTTGCTGGATGGGTTGCGGGATGAGGATGTTGAGGATGCTCCGGTGGAGATGGTGGATGAGTATTGGCGGTTGCGGACGGCTTATGGGGCGGTGTTGGTGGCGGTGGGGGCTGGGGCGGTGCCGCAGTTGATGATGGCGTTGTGGAGTGAGAATTCGGCGACGCGGTGCTTTGGGGCGCGGGCGTTGGGGGAGATTGGTGATGGGCGGGCGTTTCAGGTGTTGTGTGGGCGACTGGCGGTCGAGGAGGATGAGGTTGCGCTGTGTGCGGTGATTGAGGCGTTGGGGCGGTTGGGGGATGTTGGGGCGGTGCCGTTGCTGTTGCCGTTTTTGGCGGTGCCGTTGGGGGAGCAGAATCGGGGGTGGCTGGTGCGGATTACGGCGAATGCGTTGGGGCGCATTGGCGGTGAGGCGGTGGTGGAGCCGTTGGTGGGGCTGTTGGGGGATGAGAGTTGGTTTGTGCGGTTGGGGGCGGTTGAGGGATTGCGGTTGGTTGAGGCTGAGGGGGCGAGGGCGGCTTTGGTGCGGGCGCAGGCGGATGCAGATGAGCGGGTGCGGAAGGCGGCGGGTTGGGTGAAGCCGCAGGAGTCTTGTTCAGGTAATGCGATTTTGCAGGCTGAGGGACGTTGGTGAACGGCCAGCTTTTAGATGATGGCGTTAGGCTGTGGGGAGTAGGGCTGCTGTGGAGTGGATGCGATGTTTAAGCAGGCGATTCCGGTGCTGCATGTGAGTGACGCAGCGGTGGCTGAGGCGTTTTATTGCGGGATGCTGGGGTTTGAGTTGCAGTTTGCCTATCGGGTGGATGAGGCGTTGGCGAATCCTTGCTATATGGGTCTATGCCGGGATAGGTGTGTGATTCATGTGTCGTCGTTTTCGGGAGATGCTGTGGCGGGTGGGGTGGTTTATTTGATGGTTGAGGATGTGGATGGGGTGTTTGGGGAGTTGCGGGGGAAGGGGGTGACGGTTGCATTGGAGCCGACTGATCAGAGTTGGGGGAATCGGGAGATGTATGTGAAGGATGCTGATGGGAATACGATTCGTTTTGTGGGTTAAATATCTAGGCCAATCTTCTCTCTGGGCACTGGCCTGCCTAGTGGGGAGGAGTCGCTATTCCCTATGTAAGGCAAGGATTCTACCGATTTCTTGAGAAAAAATGCTAATTCCTCGCTGAATAAGGCTTTTACTTAATCATCCTCACTTTCCAGGCCAGTCCATCTCTGTCACGATTCTCCGGATCATGTGAGGCTTAGCCTGGATACAAGAATAATGGGTAAATTGATTTAATTTTGAGTAGGCCCAGGGTGTCTTAAATAAAAGAACTAAGAACTACCTATGACGATTGAATATATGCAACTAGTCAAATGTATATACAGCGTTCAAGCACAAGTTGCGAAGATTGAAGTATTAGAGCTTTTATTTTTGATTGGCAAGAGTAACCAACCAAGTCTAGAAGCAGAGATGGCATACAACATGGTTTCCACTCTTCGCCAGAATTTGTTTGCGGCTTCCGAAGATTGTTTGGGAGAGGATAAAGATAATGCCATATCGTATCTGCCGAAGCTGAGTGAGACATTACTGAGTGCCACTAATTTTCTGAAACAGTCGTACAACAGTTTAAACCACCAAGATCCGCAGGTTTTATTTCTTGCGAGGTTACTCACAGACATTGCTACTGAGCTAACAAACATAAATACTGAAATCATACAATTTATACTTGTTTCATTTCAATCCCACGCTACTTCAGCTTCACAAGTTCCACAACCTTTAGAATTGGGGGCTCAAAATAATTCAGAAAAGGAATGCATTAACAAAAATATAAAAGTCCTTGTCGGAATGTGTTCTGGAGACTTGGAGAAAGCAGAAAGGCTAATCCAGTACGAATTTAGAAGATCTCCAGAACAACATAGAGGAGAGGCTGTCTTGTCTGCAATTCAGAGATGGAATGAAGATAATAGATAATCCTCTTTTAAATGCTTTATGATTTTTCACAAGAATTAGAGATAGAAACTTAAGTTTAATTTCTATCTCTTTTCATCGTTAAAGTTGCAGAATCTGAATTCAATCTCGTGTGGGCTTGGTTCCCCGCCGCTTGCGGCGCAGAGACTTCTTAGAGTTAGGAACAGGTGCTTCTGAAATCTAATTCTGAGAGGTTGGAGTAGTCCTCTTTGGATACCCCGTCCGCTTTTGGTGGGGTTGTTTATTTAGATAATATTTTGTGTTTTTAGGACAAGCCGTTTAATTTTGGCTCAAACTCAACATGCTTGTAAAGCGCCTCCAACGAAATCATCTCAAACTTCACCACCCCATCCTTCTCGTTATACTCCGCAAAAGCCCAATGCTTCTGCCCTATCTTTCCACCATGCAAGCCATGCATCCGCGTCTGGTCAATCAACAAACACTCCTCAAAACTCGGCAACGACCGAAAAGCTATCATAGGGCCATAGCCAGACAGTATTGATGAAGCCAGTCGTGACCCCAACCGTCACCCACACCTCCCCCCTCCAAGACCCCATCATCCAGCAACGCCTCGGCACCTCCCCAGCCGAGCTAGAAACCCTTTGCCAGAAATGGCACCTCACCGAACTCGCCCTCTTCGGCTCCATCCTCCGCGATGACTTCCGCCCCGACAGCGATATCGACCTCCTCGCCACCTTCTCCCCCAACTTCAACCGGGGCCTCACCGAAACCCTCCAAATCCGCGAAGATTTTGCAGCATTGTTCGATCGCAAAATTGATCTCGTCATCAAAGACGCCATTGAACGCAGCCCCAATTGGATCAGACGCCAAGAAATCTTAGAAACAGCCAAGGTGATCTACGTCGCTAAATAAGTCCCGAGTCCATACCCCATCTACTGAAACTGAACCGGCTCAACATTAATGTTAGCCACCCTGCCTAGCTGAGCGTCATTACTCAATAGCGTTGCATCTACAGATAACGCCGTCGCACAAATGATGGCATCCGGTAACTTCAAACGATATTGCTTGCGAAGCGCGATCGCTGCATCCTTGATTTCACTACTGAGCCCAACCAACATCACCTGCGTCAGAAACTGTCGAACCCGCTGCGCTTCATCTTCTGTCAAAGATGGATAAGACAACATCTCCATCTCACTAATGACAGAAAAATAAAACTCCCCCGTCGGCAAAGGCACTTGCAGCCGTCCGCCCAACAAGTACAACGCAACATTCGTATCCAGAACGTATCGTGGCGTCATCAAGACCACTCGTCTCGCATTTGGCGCTGAAACTCCAGCGGATCAAGCTCTAGCGTAATCACACCGCTAAATTGATTCAAATCGACAGCCTTACCAGTCGTAGTCTCTTCAGACGCCACTAGCTGCGATCGCAAAAAACTTCGCTCCTCCAGAGACAGCGCCTGAATCAACGACCAAATTGATTGAACGAGTGGAAGATTCATAACGTCTATCGGAAGCAATACCGTCCTTAGCTCCATCTTAACTTAGACAAGCTGGCAGCTTCGCCTTTCAAAGCTCCTGTACCGCTTCGCTCGCTAGAATAAACCCACAGGGAAGCAACCGCAGAGCCAAACCATGAACCCACAAGCCCCAGAAGACCGCACCACCGCCGAACAAAACGCCAAAATCAAAGCCTCCTCCTCCATCTGGGCCCTCGCCACCGGCATGCTCGGCATCTGCATCCCCCTCGTCGCCATCACCAATAGCGGCGTCATCCTGCCCCTCGCAGTCATCTTCGGCGCCAGCTTTAGCACCCTCGCCATCTGGAACAAATTTGGCAAAGGCAAAGACCGCGCCCTCCAAGCCGCCACCCAACAAACCCAGGCCCTAGAAGAACGGGTTAGGACCCTGGAAGCCATTGTCACCACCGAAGAACGGCTATTGAATGTGACGCCCGTAGGACAAGATTCCAGACAGGCCTAAACATGGCCTGAGCCCTCTCCCTAAATCCCTCTCCCAACTCTGGGAGAGGGACTTTCAAACTCCCCTTCCCCCAGAATTGGGGGCAAGGGGCCGGGGGATGGGGGCTGGCTGTTCGCTCCATCCATAAACGCCACGAATACCTCCCCATCAGCTCCACCCATAACCCCTCAAAATCAGCCATGGTAAGCTCAGGCCCCATCCTTTGCATCTACCATGGCAACCCCATCCGCCATCATCAGCGCCACGAAAACCAAACAACAGGTCAGCCTCCTCGCCCTCTGCCAGGCCCTGGCCATGACCACCAACACCGTCCTCATCGGCTACGCCCTCGCCGCCGACAAAGCCTTTGCCACCCTGCCCCTCGCCATCCGCCAACTGGCCACTATGGTCACCACCATCCCTGCATCGTTGCTCATGCAACGCATCGGTAGGTGCGGCGGCTTCCTCACTGGCACCAGCATTGGTCTGCTGGGCTCTGGTATTGCCATTTATAGCCTGGCGATCGCCAATTTCTGGATCTTCACCCTGGCCATGGCCCTCCTTGGTATCGCCAATAGCTTCGTTGGCTACTACCGCTTCGCCGCCGCCGACATCGCCGAAGAAGCCTTCCGGCCCCAGGCGATCTCCTGGGTCATCGCTGGCGGAATCATCGCCGCCCTCCTCGGCCCCTGGCTCGCCACCAGCTCCAAAGATTGGTTCACAGGTTGGTTCAGCAACGAACTCTACCTCGGCACCCTCGTCGCTATCCTTGGTCTCTACGGCCTTACCACCCTCCTGCTCCTGGGCCTGCGTGTGCCGACTGCTGTGAAAGGAGCAGTGGTGGAGAAAGCGCGATCGCTCCTCACCATCGCCCGCCAGCCCAGCTTCCTCGTCGCCACCCTGGGCAGCACCATCAGCTACGGCGTCATGGTCTTCGTTATGACCGCCACGCCCCTGGCCATGGAAGCCCACAGCCACAGCTTCGACCAAACCGCCAACGTCATCCAGTGGCACGTCTTCGGCATGTTTGGCCCTTCCTTCCTCACCGGCTGGCTAATCAAAAAACTGGGCCTGCTCAACATCATTACCTCTGGCGCAATCCTCACCCTGGGCTGCATGGCCGTTAACCTCACCGGCACCAGCTTTGGCCATTTCTCCATCGCCCTCCTGCTTCTCGGCCTCGGCTGGAACTTTATGTACGTTGGCTCCACAACCCTCCTCACTGAAACCTATCGCCCCAGCGAAAAAGCTAAAGTTCAAGCCACCCATGATTTTGTTGTCTTTAGCTTTGTTGCCCTAGTGACCTTCTTGTCGGGTCGCATTTTCCACCGCTTTAACTGGGAAGTGCTTAACCATGTGAGCTGGCCTTTGGTGCTGGCGATGCTGATGGTGGTGCTGGGCTTGCAGCAATGGCGATCGCGCACCCGCCCCGCTAGCTAATCAACGCTCGACAACTCGCCAGCTCAAATCCCAGCGCATAGTTTTTCTGGCAACTGTGCCATAGCTCGCTGAAAAGGCGTGGGGTCATCGAGACCTCTGGAGACTAGCAGTGAGCCCTGAATCATGACGACTGCATCCTCGCTGCGTTCTTGGGCCAAGCGCTGATCTAGGCCAGCTTTGATTAGGAGCTGGGCAATTGCCTCAATAAACCTAGCCAGCCCTTGCTTCACCACTTCATGCAAGTCATCCCGCACTGGCCCTAGGGTCAGCGTGCCCAAGATGCAGGGCTGGCGGCCTTCGTCATAGAGCTGGGAAAGGCGATCGCACATTTCCTCCAACAACTCCCGCGCATCCCCATCCTCTCCCAGCGGCTCCAGAACATTCAACTCCAACCAATCCCCCGCATAGCCCAGCGTCGCCAGTACCATTTCATCCTTTCCACCGGGAAAGTGGTGATACAAACTCGCCTTTCCCAAGCCCGTTGCCTGGGCAATATTGGCCAAACTAACCCCGTCATAGCCCTGTTGGCGGAAGAGCTGAAATAACGCAGGCAGATGAGTTTCGCGGGACATAGGGCAACAGCAGTGACGGGCAAGGATACGAAGTTATTGACATTGTACCGTTCGTTCGGTCTAATTGTTTTGTACCGATCGTTCGGTACTGAACTCACCACCTCATTGGAGCTCTTCCACCATGGCTAAGACCCAAGGCATCCATCACCTCGGCCTCACCGTTCCCGACCTCTCCGCCACCCGCGACTTCTTCATCAATGTCCTCGGCTTCCAGCAAGTCGGCGAAAAGCCTGACTACCCCGCTGTCTTCGTCTCCGATGGCTCAATCATGCTGACGCTATGGCAAGCCGTTGACCCCGCCCAAGCCACGCCCTTCAATCGCAAAACCAACGTGGGGCTGCACCACTTCGCCCTTCAGGTGGAGAGCCTAGAGACCCTCAACTCGCTTCACACCACCTTGGGCAACACCGATGGAGTCGAGATTGAATTTCCACCGGAATCCTTAGGTCAAGGCCCAGCTCATCACATGATGCTGACGATTCCCGGTGGT
>CALECT010000132.1 GCA_937949725.1 uncultured Pseudanabaenaceae cyanobacterium | reverse complement strand
CCTGCTCGCACAAGTCCAGTCTGATCCCTTTACCATCCCCACGGTTGAAGTTTTCCAGCTTCAGGGACAAATTCTTGGCACCATCTTCCTCACCCTTTGGGGCCTGGAGTTGCTGGACTCTATCTTTCTGCGAGGCTATCTCAACCGCTTCGGCATCTATCCCCGCACGATGCGAGGGCTGAAAGGCATTTTCCTCTATCCCCTGCTCCACGGCGATCTTAAGCACCTTTCCGCCAACACCATGCCCCTGATGATTCTGGGCTGGTTCATTTTGCTTTCAGGCGTTCCTGCTTTTGCCCTGGTGACGGGCGTGGTGTGGCTGGTGAGTGGCTTTGGTGTTTGGCTCTTTGGCTCGCCTCGGTCCAATCATATTGGGGCCAGTGGCATTGTCTTTGGTTACTTGGGCTTCTTGGTGGCGCGAGGCTATTTTGACCAGAGTCCGGGAGCGATCGCGATCGCTGTCATCGTCGGTCTCGCCTATGGCAGCCTAATCTGGGGCGTTCTGCCCTTCCAGCGGGGAAAGTCCTGGGAAGGCCATTTGTTTGGCCTCATCGGCGGTGGCTTAGCCGCCCGCTACTGGCCGGAAATCCTCGACTGGTTCCAGTTTTATTTGCAATATTTCAGTAATCAGACTCCGGCTAGCTGAATGGTGAAACTATCGCGGCGGTGGAAGTCCGCTTCGGGACCAGTGTGGGCGATCGCCCAGTAGCTAATCCGCCCAGCATCCGAGCCAGGCTCCGGCTTCTCCTCCAAAACAGTTGTAATTCCAACCTCAATAGATTGATCGCTGTTCACAATTCTGCTCAGATCTATCTCCAAGGCCAGCTCGCAAAAAGATTCAGCCACAATGACATTGAACGGCAATGCTCCATAGACAGGCTCCGGCGTTAAGTTCTCTCGATAGCCCGATAGACGATAGACATTCCAATCCCCACTGGGTGACAGGTTAAATTCCCAATAGCCAGGCGCTCCTTGAATTCCAAGAAAAAACTCAAAACAGCTATGCTGCCACAACTCATTCTGTCGCTGAGCCATGGCAGTCAGGCCCGGTAGCGCCAGGGCTGTCACATCACCTGCCAGTTTGTAGGACAACTGAAGGCTATTGCCCTCACGAATAATCTCCCCCGTGATCTCAATCTTTGGATGCTCATCGTCGAAGGGGGTGAGATCGAAGGTCTGTTTCAGCATGGTCTGGAACTGGTATGCAACTCAATAACGAGGATTGGATTCAACCGTTAGGGCTCTAACCCTGCTGTGGCCATGGCTTGCCCTGGCCTTACATCTATCTGCAATTGGATTATCGCAAGGATTCAATCAACTGCTTTAGCTCGGTCTCTTGGGCTTCAATGCTTTCCACTAGCTTAAATTGCACCTTGGCCCGGTTGAGGTTGTGGTTGGGATGCTTCGCTTTGAAGTAGATATTGCCCGCCAGATGATCCGTGAAGAAACGCAGGCCCAGCTCAAAGGTAATCAGGCGAATAGAGTCGTAGAGATAACTGTAATCATTCTCAGTTAAGAACTCCCGCGCCACCGAGAGATAGCCCTTCAGCATCGCCTCTGCTAGGTCTGGTGCAAAATGCACAGCATCTAAGTCTTCTGTCTCCTCTCCCAACGGATTGCAACCCGATCGCAAACAGTCTCCAATATCGTAGTGAACCAGCCCCGGCTTAACCGTATCCAGGTCAATCAGGCTCACTGCCTGTCCCGTAGTTCGGTCAATCATCACGTTATTAATCTTGGGGTCACCATGCATCAGTCGCATGGGCAACTTTCCCTCAGCCTTGGCTGTCTCTAGCACATGGGCCAAGCTGCGTCGGGCTTCCACAAAGGCTAGGCATTGCTCCACCTCTGCGATTTGCTCCGCCTTGTTTTGATGCGAAATCTGGGCCAAGACGGCATCGAATTGCTCCAGGTAGCGTGGGGTGATGTGGAAACCCTCAAGGGTGTCTACTAAGTCGTCTGTCGGTAGATCGCTGATGAGGTTGTGGAACATGCCCAAGCCATAGCCAATTTCTTCGGCGTGGCGAGCATCTTGAATTGTGTCATGGGTGTGGGAGTTGTCCACGAAACTAATGGCCCGCCAGAAGTCGTCGCAGTCCTCACAGTGGTTACTCTCGTCATGGGTAAGCAGAACGCGGGGTACTTCCCAGCGACGACTGGGGGGGGTGCGGTTGAGGCGCTCGCGCACATGCTCGCTAAAGATCCGCATGTTCTGCATCACGCCACGCGGATTGGTAAACACCTGGGTATTGATGCGCTGGAGAATGAAATAGGGCTCCGGCGCGTCGTCCAGCAACACTAAAAAGGTGTCATTGATATTGCCGCTGCCAAAGGGCTTGACCTCGCGGATGCTGCCACTGCGGACAAAATGTTGGGCGATGTTGATGGGAAGCAGAGGGGAAGCCATTGAAACAGCTCACAGAAGCAACGAGCATCCATTCTAGGGTCCCAAGGTCATTTGCTGAGTTTCGTTAGGAGCCTGCTATGTCCCTGCTGATTGCTGAATGCAAAAACACCGGGTGTTTGACGGAGGCTCTGCTCGCAACAGAAAACAAACGCAAACACCCGGTGTTTCGAGGCTCAAGCTTAAGTCATTGGTTCACGAGCTCAAACCTACGCACTCGCCAAGCTTGGCTCCTTCGCCGCAGGCTTACCCGTAGCATTTCCAATTAAGTCAGCCACAATCTTGCCAGAGCTGAGTACTCCTGGGACACCCGCGCCGGGATGGGTCCCTGCACCGACCAGGTAAAGATTCTCAATATCCTCACTCTGGTTGTGGGGACGGAACCAAGCGGACTGGGTCAACGTGGGCTCCACACCAAAGGCACTGCCTCTGTAGCTCTGTAGCTCACCTTGGAAATGGTCAGGGTCAATGTGGTGCTCAGTCACAATGTGCTTGGATAGCTCGGGCATGTAGCCCTGGTCTTCCAAGTACTTGACGATGGAATCGCGGTACTCCTTCGCCTTCACGCTCCAGTCAATGTCACCCTTCTTTGCATTGGGCACCGGAGAAAGGATATAGAACGCATCACACCCTTCGGGAGCCAAGGACTGATCTGTCTTGGTGGGGCGATAAACATAAAGGGAGAAGTCATCGGCCAACAGCTTGCGCTGAAAGATATCGTCCAGCAGCTCCTTGTAGCGGGGCCCCATGATGATTTCATGGTGGGCCAGGTTGTCGTACTTCTTGTCCGTGCCCACGTACATGACGAAGGCAGACATGGAGTACTTTAGATTCTTCATGCGGAAATCGCTATTCCACTTGCGGTACTTCTTCGGCACCATCTTCAGGTACGTGTTGCCAATGTCCGCGTTACTCACCACCGCATCGGCATCAATTACTTCGCCGCTGGCAAGACGAACGCCTTTGGCTTTCTTGGTGGCATCGTCAATGACAATTTCCTTCACCAGGGTGTTGAGGCGAAGCTTGCCACCGCACTCTTCAAACAGCTTGACCAAGCCGCGAACCAAAGCTCCAGTACCCCCCATGGTGAACCATACGCCCATCTCCTGCTCCAGACGGTGAACCATGGTGTACATGGCGCTGGACTTGTAGGGGTGGCCACCCAGGAACAAGGGGTGGAAGCTGAACGCCTGACGTAGGCGATCGTCTTTGAGATAGCTATTCACAATGCCTGCCACAGAGCGGTAGGCCTGAACCTTGACCATATCTGGAGCCGCCTTCATCATGTCCCAGAGCTTGATGAATGGCTTATCGATCAAAGGCATGGCCTTTTCGTAGGTCTCTTGGGCCTTGGCCTTTAGCTTTTCGTAGCCCGCCAGATCGGCCTCGTTGAACTCTTTAATCTGGCGCAGCAGATCTTCCTCGTCGTCGCTGTAATGGAAGACAGAGCCATCTTCAAAACGAATGTTGTAGAAGGGGTTGAGCTTCACGAACTCAACGTAGTCTTCGCGCTTCTTTCCCGCATTCTCAAAAATATCGTCGACGATATAGGGCGCGGTAATGATGGTGGGTCCACCATCAAACTTGTAGCCACCCTGCTCATAGACATAGGCACGACCACCGGGCTTATCGCGGTTGTCAAGCACCGTGACATCATGCCCCTGGGCCTGGAGGCGACATGCTGCGGAGAGTCCGCCAAAGCCACTGCCGATGACAACAATTTTCATTCCCAAAAATTCCTAGCGACGATCGCATGACCGCTACCCAACAGCTGCTTCAAAGCGACAACCCACGGAAAACGGCCTGCCCAAACAGACCATTCTTTCGAGAGAGCACCCCAAATAGCGAGTAGCTATACTTTTGTGAATATAACATTCAGATTCAGCCGAGGCGAGGGCAATTCTTGATTTCAGCGAGGTTCGAGGCCAGCCTTTTCCGCTGAGCCAATGATGAAAATCCTTAAAATGTAACAATTTGCAAAGTACAATGAAAACCAGAGAAATCTTTTTGAGTCAGACACCCGCTGAAAATGCTGGCAGACGGCACAACAGCCAGAAGATTGCTCAAACCTTGAATAAAGACTCACCAGACAGTATTGCTAGGGCCATGGAGCGCAATGCTTTCTGGTAAGCTGACACCGCGAGCGATCGCAGTTCGGTAGCGATTTGCTACTGCTTCAACCCCCCTTAGATTCCCAAAGCCCGCAGCGGCAGAGCATCCCGGAAGCTAAGTCCGTTGTACTGAATACCGCTGCCCGGTGTTTCTTTCGTCTCGGTTGTTTTGAGTCTGTCGGCCCTTGATTCAACGGTGTCTACAGTCTCAGCAGTGATTAATTCCATCGCCTGTCTCGAATGCTTCAACTGACTGAAACTCCTATTCGCTCGGCTCCACAGGTTTCTATCGATGACGCCTACGAGCGCTGTCGTGAAGTGACAGCTACTTACTCTAAGTCGTTTTACCTCGCGACTCTATTAATGACCGAGGCAAAGCGCCGAGCAATTTGGGCGATTTACCTCTGGTGTCGCCGTACAGATGAGCTTGTAGATGGTCCTGCAGCTGCAACCACGACCCCGGCAACTTTGGATCGCTGGGAACGCCAGCTAGAATCCATCTTCAATGGCGTCGCCGTAGACGACGAAGATGTCGCCTTGGTTGATACTCTGTCTCACTTCGACATTGATATTCAGCCCTTCCGCGACATGATTAACGGTCAGCGCATGGACCTGGAGAGTAGTCGTTATCAAACCTTTGAAGAGCTTAAGTTGTACTGCTATCGCGTCGCTGGCACGGTTGGATTGATGTCCACCGTCGTTATGGGGGCCGATTCTCCCCTCGCGCCTGCCCCTTGGGACAAGCCCAAGCTCCATCCCCCCACCGATGAAGCTGTGGCTTTGGGCATTGCTAACCAGCTCACCAACATCTTGCGTGATGTGGGTGAGGACGCTCGCCGAGGGAGAATTTATCTACCCCTAGATGACCTCGCGATGTTTAATTACACCGAGTCAGATCTGATGAACGGTGTAGTTGACGATCGCTGGCGCGCGCTCATGAAGTTCCAAATCCAGAGAGCTCGCAAATACTACGCTGAATCTGAGCGGGGAATTCGATCTTTGAATAACAATGCCCGCTGGCCCGTGTGGTCTTCTTTGATGGTCTACAGCAAGATTCTGGATGCCATTGAAGCCAATGATTATGATGTCTTCACCAAGCGTGCCTATGTGCCAGGTTGGCGGAAGATGCTTTACTTGCCAGTTGCCTGGTTGCGCTCCAACGTCTTGTAGAGATGCGGCAATCGCGTAATTAGATCGCCAACTCTATAGATTCGTATAGATCTAGTGAAACTGAGTTGATCTGTTTAAATTGGTGGCTCAGTTGAGTCGCTTGCTCAAAAAGAGCGTGCTCGTATCCTGGCGTATTTTCTCCTTTGACTCCTGTCGGACTTTAGCCAGGTTTCGCGAGAGTTCCTATTTGTATCGCTTCGCCGATAAACAGAAACGAGGATATGGGGTTATTCAAGCCCATACCCTCGTTTCTGTTTGTAATCCATTCCGGAAAGTAAACGGGTCTACAAAGGCGTCAGCTGTTTTGAGCCAGCATCGCCTTAAGCTTCTCTAGTTCGCTAGCCCAGCGAGGATCCGGTTGCATGCTGTCGGAACCACCACCCGATGAAACCACAGCAGGTCCACGCTTCTTGGCACCGCCACCTCGTTTCTTGGCACCGCCGCCACCTTCCTTTGAGCCACTAGCAGGCTCTGTACGAGGTTGAGCCTTTTCTACCTTGATCTCAACATCCTTAATGGTGATGCCATTGTACTTTTCGATGATGGCCTCAACCTTGCTCTCATCTTCTACGGTGACGAAGCCAAAGCCACGGCACTTACCGGTTTTACGGTCTGTAACCAACTTGGTCGAAACCCCTTCGCCAGCATCTGCAAAAGCAGCTTCTAGCTCTTGGTTCTCTAACTCGTTGGGTAAATTACCGACATAAAGACGTACAGACACGGAGCAGCCCTCCCAGGCAAGAATTCAAACAAACTTTCGATTCAGGTCACTAGACCAAGGCTCGACGTAACTATGAAGCTTAACTCGGTTCCGTTGAGAAACTGAATACCCGTAAAACAGCTACCGCACCATAGCTACTTCATTTGGCTGCTCTTCGGCACGTTCAAGCAAAGACTTCGTTAAAAAATCACTAAAGTGATTGGTCGCAGTGCCTTGAATGACAACGGTTTTGAGGGATGTTATTGGCTAGAAGCACGGAAAGAACCGGTACTCACCATCCACACCGATTACATGGACCAGATTATCATGGGGCTCGTCCTTCGTTCCGAAGACTGGAACTGTTTCTCGAAGCTTCAAGTCTCTTAAGAATGATCTACCCAAAGTAAAAAATGAGATACCGGATTTAGGGAAGCGAGATCGCGACAATCCACATCAATGGTCGATGCTACTCCCCATTATCTAGTCTCCACAAGCCTGGGAGATGATGGACAGCTTCACTTTAGTCAGTGAAGGGGAGTTGTGGCTACACCAACTCCTTCTAGTTGTAATAATCCAGCACTGGCTCGTCGCCGTTTCCCCGCTGCTAGAGATGGCTTTAGAGGTTGTTTGAGAAAGGCCTCTAGCTGTAGCAAGATGACCTATGAAGCTTCCACAATGAACAGATTGAGACGTTTCATTGCGGGGTGAGGTTGCAATTTTGACGTTTGGCCGAATTCTCAAACAATTGCTTAGGAGGATTGCAGTTGTTCAAGCGCTTGGCGGCGTTCCTCACAGCTATTCAGTTGAGTTTCCAACTCATGAATCGTCTGGTGGGCTCTTAAGCCTGTCACAAGTGTTGTAAACAGTTTTTGCTGGGTGAGTTCAATCTTGGTCTTGTAGTCGTTAACGGCATAGTTCAGAACAACGGACTCCTCTGGAGCCTCGCCAGGTTGCCCCGTACGCACCACAATCTGGATTGAACGGTTACCCATCACATCCCGAACTTGCTCGATTACCCGAAGGCCAGCATCACTGGTTTCCATAACAATATCCAGCAAAATCATGGAAATATCAGGATGGGCCTGTAAGAGTTCGATCGCATCCTGCCCAGAGTAAGCCGAGAGAAATGAAAGCCGACGGTTTTGAAATCGAAAGCGACGCAGTGCGAGCTTCGTCACCTGATGCACTTGGGTGTCATCATCCACCATCATGATCTTCCAATGATGTTCGGCACCGTTGGGGTGGTCATGTTTTGGGGCTAGCACATCAGACATGAGAGATTTGACAAGAGCAAGTCATAATTCGGCTTAGATCAGCCAAATAGCTGAGGTTCAAGACCTCATTTAATATACTGGCCTATTTGCCTGAATGTCAGAGGAGGAGAGGACCCTGATTTCAGTCGCAGAGAAGTCAGTCTTGAAAGGAGAAGCTTTTATGGGTCGTTCTCTCGACGTGAATCGCCGACCGCATTGCTTTTAAGATGTTCGCAGTGACATGGCCAGGGCTGCCATCAGATGCTTGCCCCCAGCTTGCAGAGCGTTTCTAATTGAGCTGAACTTAGTCCCTGTACGCCCTGCAGCTTCATGCCCTCATAGGGGGCAGGTGGTCGCAGCGTTGCTAAACAATCTCCCGTGCGAGTGTCCCAAATTTTGCAAGAACCGTCTTCACTGGCTGTGGCCAGACGACTGCCATCCGGGCTAAAGGTGACCGACCAGACGGCTGCCTGGTGACCGACTAGACGGAGATAGCTAGAACTCTCGGGGAAATCGCCTGTGGTTAGGGTCGTTGTTTCCTCACCGGAGCAATCCAAACGAGACGCTAGCACTGTCCAATCCCATAAATGAATGCTGTGATCCAGACTACAGGTTGCGAACTGTTGTCCATCTTGGCGCCAGGCTAGATCTGTAATGGGGCGATCATGACAGGTCAGGCTCAACTTACAGGTTCCAGTTTTTAAGTGCCAGAATTTAAGCTTCCCATCAAGCCCAGCACTGGCTAAGCATTCAGTCAGGGGGCAAACGGCTACAGCCGTTACCCAGTCATCGTGACCATTGAACGGGCGTACGTAGTCTCCTGTGCGAGTCCATTGGCGAATGCTGTGATCAGCGCCCCCACTGAAAATAAATTGCCCATCAGCACTAAAGTTCACCGTACAAATCCGGCTACTATGGCCCGAGAGTTGGGCCAAATGACGACCACTGTGCTGCTCCCAAAGGTGAATGTTGTGATCAGCGCTGCCGCTGGCCACTACAGTGCCATCCGGGCTGAGACGCAAGGTGCAAACCCAGCCTCGATGGGAGGCTGGACCGGGAACTTTCCCTCGCGGTTCGGCTGACTGTCCCCAATGGGGGAATCTGCTGGCACCAAACGTGAAGGAGCGATCGCCATGGCCCAAGTTCACAGCCCTCACTTGATGATCTTTACTTGCAGTAATCACCGCTTGGCCATCCGGACTCCAGCGAGCAATCCAGAGGCCACGGTGGTCACAGCGATGCACTTTGTCCAAGAATGGCGCCATGGATGGATCAGGGGGACTGGTTGGCAACTTGGCAGCAATTTCTGCCTCTGATTGCTCATCCCTTGCCATGGCTCCCAGATCAGCCACATTCCAAAACCACAGACCGTCATCCCCGGCACAACTCACCAATCGCTTGCCATCGGGATGCCAATCCACGCAGCGCATATTAGCGGCATAGCCCTGAAGCAAACTCAAGCGACTCCCGCTCTGGCTGTCCCACAGGCGTAGCGTGCGATCGTGGCCCCCACTGGCCAAGGTTTTACCATCGGGACTAAAGGCCATGGCCTGAATCCAACCCTGGTGACCTGTAAACGTGCGGCAACAGCTCCCCCATGCCACATCCCATAGCCGCAAGCTTTGGTCTCGGCTCGCGCTGGCGAGCCAGCATCCATCGGGGCTAAAGGCAAGATGACTCACAGGGCCATCATGGCCCTTTAAGACGCGGATGAGGTCCCCGCTATCGCTGTCCCACAGGCGCACCGTCCCATCGTGGCTAGCACTGGCGATCGTCTCGCCATCGGGGCTAAAGACCACGGCACTAACCCAGCGCTTGTGGCCCAATAACACTCCTAAATATTGCCCCGTTGCCACATCCCACAACCGCAGCGCGCCATCGCTACTGCCGCTGACGATCAGGTCACCCTGGGGACGAATTGCAACGGCATGAATCCAACTGCTCGAAATATTAATGACTCGGAGCAGGTGAGGGTCAGGACTCTCGGACTTAGCGTTGGCTGTTTCACCTAGCCCAGATGCGCTGAGTGGTTGGAGCTCGGAGGCCATTGCGGGATCAGGGCAAGCTCTGCCAAGTTCATCAGCTTGGCTTAATTGTCGTAATCCACTGGGATCTGGGGGTAATAAGGATGCGACAGACCAGAGCCGCAAACTGCGATCGCCCCCACCCGTCACCAACCATCGACCCGACGGCCCCCAAGCCAAGGACCAGACAAAGCGACTATGGCCCTTGAGCTGGGCCAAACGTTGTCCTGTAGAAAGCTCCCACAGCTCCACTTGCCCTTGATCACTACCACTGGCGAGACATTGACCATCGGGGCTAAAGGCCAAACAATGGATGCGCCCATCCACGGAGGCATAGCTCGCGTGAAGCTGCCCCGTGACGAGGCTCCAGAGCTGAATTTTGCCCAGGGCATCTCCCAAAGCAACATATTGCCCATCAGGACTGAAATCTAGACAGAGGATGCTGCCGAACACTTGAGCAAAGGTGGAATCAATAAACCGAGCAGCCTGAAAATTGACGTCATGAAGCTTAGCCTGGCGTAGATATGCCTGGCGCAGGGTTAACTGGGAGAAATCCATCCCCGTCATCTCTAGTCCTGCACAGAGCGCTAAATCAATTAAATTTCCCCCACAGTAACCACTTTGTCCCAGATGATGACTGCGCAGCGCATTCAAAGAGGATGCAATTACGTCGCGCAATCTAGACGCTGTTCCAGCCCATTGACAGAGGTAATGGGCGACGGGTTGGAGGATTAGGGCAATTTGGCTTTCACGAACGTATTCCCTTGCCGTTGCTTTCATTAAGGCATGGCTATAGAGGATGGGAGATACTGCTGTTTGATGGGGAGGCAAAAACTGTCCCGGTCGAAGCTCTGGGGGCATGGCTCCCAAAGCTTGCTTCTCAAAGGCTAGAGCGCCAGCCTGAGACTGTTTTGAAGCCTTGTTCATCGCAGGTTGTTCGTAGGCTTGGTGAGCATCTTCCCCCTGGGAAATGAGTCGAGCTCGTGTAACGGTCGAAGTTCCACTGGGGTTGTTTTGAAGCCATAGACTCAGCCCACTCGAAATCTCTTGAAAAGCCCTATCTACGATGGTTTCAGTCATGTATTCCATCACTGCTCCCTGGAGTCCGTAGCTCCCATCTCGCTGTTCCACCAAGGAACGACCCCGCAAAGCCGCTAAGGCGGTTAGCAATTGGAACTTTGGCACCGCAGGCACCAAATCCACCTGTAATGTCGCCAAATCGGTCCAGTCTCGATTGATGGCCAGCCAGGCTAGAATCGCGTACTCAAGGGGAGTTAAGCGCTGAATATGCTCATCCAGCAGTCGACGCACGCCGTCAAAAGCAAACACACCCTCTGCTAAGAAATCGGTAATCGAGCCACCGAAAAGTTCCTGGATCGTATTGCCCATCAACTTGAGAGCCAAAGGACTATTGCCACAGGCTCGACAGAGAGCCTCTCGTTCTTGGGCAGTTCCTTCCAGCGGTAAATCCAGTGCCAAAGCCTGGGTCACGCTGGGAGAACCACCAATGACGAGACCCCGCACGGGCGATTGCTTCCCTTCGGCCAAACTCACCTGGGGTAACTTCTCCCGGCTCGTGACCAAAACACAGCTCCCATGGTCCACCTCAAACAGAGCTCTGAAAAAATTGCCATAACCTTCGTAGCCACTGCGGTAATGCCCGCTCACTCCCGCTTTGAGCAAGGTTTCAGCGTTATCCAATATCACAAGACATCGCTGCTGCCGCAACAGCTCCATCAGTTGCCGCTGGTTTCCTTGGGGCAAAGCCTGCTGAGACAAAAAAGCGACTAAATCAGCAAGGAGATGCTCCAGCGGAGGAGCATTGCGTAAAGAACGCCAGACGACGCAGTCAAAATTGCCCTTCAATTGTTGAGCAATCTTGGCAGCGAGGGAGGTTTTACCCATGCCTCCCATTCCCAACAGCGTCACCAACCGGCAGCTCAAATGCCCTTGACCACCCAGCATCATGGTTTGAAGTTGCTCTAGCTCTGACTCTCGACCATAAAACCGAGATACATCAGGCGCTTCATCCCAGTCGCAGCGAGTCTGCTCTGATGGAGCAGGCTCAGAATACAGTCTCAAGTTTGATTCAGGGTTTTCGATCGTAGCGCTCTCACCCCGGCCAGCATCAACGTCAATCCCAGTTTGGGTTGGAGTGGCTGATTGAGGGTCCGTCTTTGTCTTTTCCCACAGCGGCAACTGCTGAATTAGTAATGTTCTAAAGCTTCGCTTGGTGACCTTACAGCCTGTGAGCTGAGACAAACTGCGCCATAGACTTGCTCCAGCTTCCCTTAAATAATCAGCATCGTAGCCCTCGGCCTCGGCCATCTGGCTATAGCCTTGCCCCTGCCAGGAACAGCGAAACACCAGGCATTTAACGTCATTTAGGCTTCCTGGAGGCAGCAGCATCTCCAAGCGAGCGATCGCCTCATCAGCACTGAGTGGGGAATGGTTCGGGAGTTTCAGCGCCATAGTCCCGCAAAAAGCTTAATCGGAACTCAAATCACAAATAAAATCACGAGCTTGAAGGATAGCAATGCCCTGGATTTATCCAAGGGTCATCGACCTACGAACTAGAGCCCAACGATAGGGTCCATAACCCTCTCTATCTACAAGATACATAAGACATGGCCACCTTTCGAACATCTATTAAGGCCATAGGTAAAAGCAAGAGCTATAGCCCCCTGAGCCTCCCAGGTCAACACAACATCTCTAACGGCTTATTCAAGCTCTAACGCTTCTATCAGGCTTCGCCACAGCGTTCGAGATGTTGTCCAATCCCGTCTCCTGTCAAATGTCCCATCCCATAGGGCACCCACTTTAAACCCACATCCCCCAAAACCTTGCTCATCAAAGCTTGTCAGCATTTCCAATAGCCCACATTACGCCCACAGACATTCTGTAAGCCAATACATACATTGGTTTCATACCCAGCAAACATCTCAAGATTAATTGGTCGTCTGTCGTGGGCTTCTGACATCTTCATCCCCAACTAAATCCTGAATCTAGGGGCGAGGGGAGCGACTTCCAAGGCGGAAATGTTTCCCCACCTAATTCCAGTGAGATGAGTTGAATCCTGCCATATCCAAACCATGACCTTTATTCTTAGCCGCGCAAACACTATGGAAGTTGCCAATTCTAAAGTTCCTTCCCTGGATAACGACAAGCTGTTTCGCCAGAAACGTAGCAAAATGTCTAGCGATTCTTCCCTTGAACTTGTCATTGGAATTTACCCCGGCGAACGCAGTGCTAAGGAGGTCCTTAAATCTCTGGAGCGCCTACAGCGAGAGCAGGCGATCGTGCTTGTCAGCACAGCCGTTCTGCTCAAGAACCAGGCGGGTCGCCTGTTGACCCGGCAGATTGTTGATTGGAATATCACGGAAGGGGGCCTGATCGATGGCCTCGCTGCGAGTTTAGTATCCCTGTTTAGTCCCATCGGTTCTTTAGGAACAATCGCCTTTGAAGCAGGGGGATTATCTGTAGAGGTGTTGGTAGATAATCTGTCTGAATTAGGACTGGACTACAGCGATCTAGTGGCGATCGAGAAGTCATCTCAGGCGGGAAGCTCAATGCTCATTTCCCTCGTGAAACGGCCTTGGGTACAACGTCTCAATGGGGAGATGAGTCGCAAGGGAGCTCGCCTGTTAAATAAAACGATGGTGCCTGCAATGCGTTCTAACCTGGGCGATCACTTTATTGACCTAGCCCAAGCCGTCATTCTCGAGCACTCTGGCCAGAGGATCTATTAGCTCTCTTGACGGTTCTGGCAAGGCAAAGCCTCTCGTTAGAACAATAGTGACAAGCTGAGGTCTCTCCAATAGAGAGAGCAATAGCCCCATCCAAGATTTCACAAAGCGGCCCTAATTTATTTTGGGACCGTTTTGATGCGTCCCTGCAAGGAAGGCCATGGAGCACTCGGGAAAAAGAGTTCAGATGATTTTCAGATTCATCCTAACCAGGCCTAAACAAGAAAGACTTAAGCCGCAAATTGACAAATAAAAATGGCCCGCAAATTGCAGGCCATTCCAAAGTCATTCTGTTAAACCGCCAAGTTGACGATAAAGCTTAGGCTTTTGCAGCTTTCTTAGGAGCAGCTTCAACAACCTCAACTTCGCCATCAGCAAAGTTATTGGTGTTAACACCGGCATAGTTCACTTTTTCAAAGCGAACGACAACGGGGTATTTGATACCACTCTTATCTACCGTTGCAACGGTTCCTACTTCGCGAAACCAGTAGGACTCTGGACGAAGAATTCGGACCTTTGCGCCGCGATCAACCATTAGAAAATCTCCTTTGATATCTGATTCGCTTTACTAAAAAGGCGAAACAGGAGGCCCCACAACAAGTGAGTAGAGGTACAAGAATGTAGTCACTACAACCCATGAAGAGGGCACCGTAGGCCTATTTTGAACTCTTCTCAGAATATCCTCGCTCCTCGGCTTAGCACGTGAAGAATTGTGACCTCTGTCGGTTGCTTATAGGGGAATGACAGTGGCTCTGGTCCCAACCATTGAGTCGGCTCTTCCATGGGCAAGATTGAGGCAGCCACCCCAGCTAGCAGTCGTCTGAAGCATTTGCAGGACTGACATGCAAGGCTCATTCAAGATGAGTTTCATAGCCACCTCCTAAAGGAGTCAGGCGAGCTGGAGCAACCCCAGAAAATTTGGCTGTCCTGGGCAAAAATAGCGGACTTTCCCCACCCAATGCGTCCCATAGACAGATCCTTAGATATTTCTGCGGAGTCGCGGGGAATTCTTTATATGAATAAAATAAGATATGGAAATCCTGTCTCAATGGGTCTCCACGAGAGTGCTCACGTCTGGGAAAACCTTGCTTTATAAAGATTTTCCCTTAGACTAGGCCCAGTCTTCACTATCCAGGCGTAGAGCTAATGGCTTTAGGCTTGGGTCGCGAAGACATTCCCGGAGGTCGATGTCTCATTTACTTCTGCAAGTCATTGGGTAATTTACATCGATTGAGTTCACGACTGTCCGGTTGGCCGATGCTTCACCAGAGGCAAGGTCAGCGGGAGTTTGTCTACTGTGCGACCGAATCCTCTACCGTTTGAACTAAATTCCCATGGTCACTTCGGCTTTTATGCGTCATTTCATTTCCCAGCGCAGGGTCCGCCATGCTGTCACCCATGCTGCGAAATGGGCCGCAACCTATGCTGTTCCAGTGGCCCTCAGCCTGGGGGTAAGCAGCTTGGGTGCGATCGCCCTCTCCCAATCACCAGCCTTCGCCCAGAGTGGCGTAACGGTTCTGACAAATGGTGACCAAGGAGACACAGTCACTCGCCTTCAGCAGCGCTTAGCCGAGCTAGGTTTCTTCTCCGGCGAAGCAACAGGTTTTTATGGTCCCCTCACCGAAGAAGCTGTCATTCGGTATCAAACAGCCCAGGGACTGCTTGCGGATGGCGTTGCTGGCCCTGAAACCCTGGGAACGCTCCTTCCGAATCCTGCCCCTCAGCGAACCTCCTTAGAGCTCGATAACGGCCAACTGCGCGATATTCAGGCCAAGCTTTCCCGCCTGGGCTTCTACCTGGGTGAGATAGACGGCGTCTATGGCCCGCAAACTGAGGCAGCCCTCAATAGCTTTCAGAGCGTTTATGCCCTCCCCGTTACGGGCGTGACTGACCGCCGCACCCTAGCCACCCTGGATCGAGTGAATAGCCAGTCTGGCGGCGTCATTAGCGTAGGTAGCAGCACGAACCCGAGCTTCCCTACCTCTGTGACGCAGACTAAGGTTTCTAGCACTAGCGTGAGCTTGCCTCCGGCGATTCCTTCCGGCCCAACGCTCGTGGCCAGCATTCCCCAAACCACGGCTATTTCTAGTCCTCTGCCTCCTCCGTCCTTGCCCAATGGTCAGGCAAACTTTGGCAACGGAGACTTTGGCACCCTGCCCACCATAGGGGGTAACAACCAACCGATTCGCCAAGCCCCCCAGGTGGCTGCGGCATCAGAAGTCAGCGGCTACCCCTACATCGTGGCAGTGCCGGTGAAGACTGGAGGCACCTTGTCAGAGGTGCGCCGGGCCGCTGCCAATGCCTTCCTGGCAGGCTCCAAACGAGGCACTTATATCCAGGCTGGGGCTTACAACAGTCGTGAAGATGCGGAGCGAGCGACTCGGATTCTGCGCGATCGCCGTCTCGATGCCCGTGTGGTCTATCGCCCCAACTAGGCTGAGCTAATCAAGCTCCGTGATTACGTGATTAAAAGACAAAGAGGGAGTGCTGCATGCACTTTGCAGCACTCCCTCTTTGCTTGCCACCCAAGCTCACCAGACAGAATATTGCGAAATGGATGCCAAACCATTTCATCTGAGTGACAATCCCAGCAGTTACCTTGCTTTACCCAGCAAAGGTTGTCTATGGTGCTAGGTGCGGTCCTAGGCAAAAAGTCTCATGGTTCTATTCCGGCCCCTGGTGGCAAGGGTTTTGTTCATTGGGGATTGGTTTAAGTCTCTTCAGGAGCCTCATTGTCCTGCAGGTAAAGAGAGCGAGTTTTCGTTGTGGCTCGTTACATCTGTCTTTGCAGTCTTGCTAGCCCTGTCGGTCCTGTTTGACCCCTCCGCTGCGATCGCCAGTCCCCTTGGAGGCATAGCCCACCCCAGCCTTGCCGTTGCTGGGGGCAGCATGTTTCACTTCTCGGGCGATCGCCCGACAACCCTGGGTATCGTTGCCAATCACCTCCAGGCCTGCCCAGACAGTCCCAACTGCGTGAGCAGCCAGAGCCTGGATGATGAGCACCGTGTTGAACCAATCCAGCTCAAGGGCAATAGCCGCCGAGCCATGCAAGCGCTGAAACATGCGATCGATGATTCCGAGCGAGCTGAAGTCCTCAAATCAGAGGACAATTACCTATACGCCGAGTTCACAAGTAAGCTCATGGGCTTCGTGGATGATGTCGAGTTCTTCGTGAACGAAGATGAGAGAACCATTGAAATCCGCTCTGCCTCTCGCATGGGTGAATCAGACCTGGGTGTCAATCGCAAGCGGGTAGAAGCGCTTCGCCAGCAGTTTTGGACTCTCCTCGATAGCGAATACACCGAATCATGACCCATGACAGCTCCGGGGCGGCATCTGCCCAGATCACAGCCCATCGTCAGCAATATTCCGCCCTAGCTGATAAGCAATATTTCAACTACGGCGGCCAAGGTCCCCTTTCGGAACCCGCCCTAGAGACCATTGTTGCGGCCTATCGCAAGACCCAGGCCATTGGCCCCTTCTCTGTATCGGTCAATAGCTGGGTCATGAAGGTGCGCCAGGACCTGCGGGCGGCCATGGCCCAGGAGCTGGGCTGTGATGCCGATGCCATCAGCCTGACCGAAGACGTGACCATGGGCTGCAATATTCCCCTTTGGGGCCAGGACTGGCAGGTAGGCGACCATATCCTGATGTCGGACTGTGAGCATCCCGGCATTATTGCCACGGTAGAGGAGTTGCAACGGCGGTTCGGCTTGGAGGTTTCCATTTGCCCGCTGATGGCGACGCTGAATGAGGGCAACCCTGCGGCCATCATTGGCGAGCACCTGCGGCCCAATACTCGGCTGGTGGTGATTAGCCACATCCTCTGGAATACCGGTCAGGTCTTGCCGCTCAAGGCGATTATGGAGACCTGTCAGAGCTTCAAAGCCAACCAGCCGGTGCGGGTGCTGGTGGATGCGGCCCAGTCGGTAGGCGTGTTGCCGTTGGACCTGAGCAATAGCGGTGTGGATTACTACGCCTTTACGGGTCATAAGTGGTGGTGTGGTCCTGAGGGTGTCGGTGGGCTTTATGTGCGGCCTGGGATTCGCGATGAGCTGGCTCCCACTTTCATTGGTTGGCGGGGGATTTTGTATGGCGATCGCGGTCAACCCACAGGCTGGCAGCCCAATGGCCAGCGCTATGAAGTGGCGACATCGGCCTATCCCCTCTATGCAGGGCTCCAGCGTGCAATGGAGTTTCAGAACGAATGGGGTGATGCCCAGGTGAGATACGATCGCCTCCTCGTCCTCAGCACCCAGCTCTGGCAGGGCTTACAAAATATCCCTGATGTCACCTGTCTGCGCAATGAAGCACCGGAATCAGGTTTGGTCTCTTTCCAGCTCACCAGCGGCGCGAAGCAAAATAAGCATGCTCAATTGGTGAAGTTTCTCGAAGATCAGCAGATGTATGTGCGACTGATTGCAGACCCAAATTGTGTTCGGGCCTGTGTGCATTACCTCAGCCTGGAGCATGAGGTGGAGCAACTGGTAGGGGCGATCGCAGAATTCTGCGCATCCTAGGGGAAAGCATTCTGCAGAGAATGTTGACTCTGACTAAGTTTTTTACAATTGAATATTTCCCCCCCTGCCGAGTATCAACCTGAATTCGACAAATTTAATGCTGGCTTGGCTCTGCCGCCGTGAGCTAAAGTTCACGGCTAAAAGCTCAAGTCCGTTAAAACGGACTGAACAGCCCACTTTAGTGGGCTTTCGCTCTTAGGCTGGGAATTTATTCCTAGCCTGCTTCGCAAGTGCTTTTTCGAGCAGTTGAACTCAGGTGAGTATCAGGTTTAGTTAGATGGCGGCCTTAAGTTGCATCCACCTTGAACAGTAGAATTTGGGTCTTTTGAAAGGACTTGAAATTGTCGTCGCTGATCAGCAGCAATGACCGGCTGCCGTCTGGGAGCCTGGGTCCCCAGCTCATGCCTTCCAAGTTATCGAGGCCAATGCCCAATTCATTGAGGTGCAGCAGGAGCTGCTTTTGAATCGGCTCAATATCGACCAAGGTGCCTCGCAGGCTCTCCGTCCCAGAAATATCGGTGGCCCCAGCCAGGGTGAATTGGAAGAGCTTGGCATCGAAGCCCAGTGGCGTAAGCGCCCGCTCTAGGCCGAGGAAATGCCCCTCGCCATCCAGGGCAAGGATTTCGCTCAGGCCATGGAAGACGGAGCCTGGGAGCGGTTCTAGGGGGTAGAGATGTTCGGCGACGAGGAGGGGACGGCCTTCACCCAGGTAGTAGTGGAGCAGGCGATCGCGGGGAGCAGCGTTAATACTCGTCGCAGTTTTGTCCTGAACCAATGGTCCTTCAGTAGCGGCAAACAGGCGCACAGGTTCACCGGGAGCCATGCCCGTGGCGCTGAGACTCAGGGACTCAAATCCCTGGTTGGATTGGACGCCTTGGATTTGGACAGGCTCGGTTGAGCTGGGCTGCGTTGCCTCGTCGGATGGCGCCTGAAAGACTGGCACAAACTTTTCGGGGACGCGTAGCTCACGCAGAAGGTCGCCACTGACTCGGTCAAATTCAAATAGGCCCGGTGGCAGTCCCTGGCTGGGCTCGCCTTCGGTGGACACAAAGAAACTGCCCTGGGGCGTCAGGGCCAAACCTTCAGGATCGAAGCTGCCGCCGTAGGGTTGGCCTTCGCTGTCCTTAGGGCGGATGAGACCTTTGACCTCAGCAGGGCCAAATTCGGTTGCGCCGTCGGCCTGGGTGATGGGCAGATTTAGTTCGTAGATGCGAGCTTGACCGCTGCCATGGTCATCGGAGAGGGCGTAGAACTGGCCTGTCTTGGGGTCATAGGTTAGGGCGGAAAGACCACCGACGGTTGTGCCTTCAAAGCTCTGGCTGGGCAGTTCCAGGCTGGTGAGGTATTCGATGCAGAGATTTTGGCGAAAGCGGCGATCGCCCTCTTGGGCCGAAGCAACCTGGCTGAAGGGCAGCAGTAAGCCCCAGCAGAGAAAGACGAAGAAAAGCAGGCGAGAGAGCTGTCGGAGCGAGCGTTGAGACAGTCGCCTCGCAGTCCGACCCAATAGAACCGAAGCAGAACCCAGCCAAACAGACCAGCGATAACCCATGGAGCCAAAGCGCGAAAGACTACAGTTAGGGTAACGAGTTGCGAGCCTTCGGAAAACGTTATTCGCACCGCTCGCAAAAAACGATAGCAATGGCCTCAATTGTGAGGACGTTTGCGAGCCCCATCACTGCCTGCCGTCGCTAGGGTTGACCAGTTATGGATGTACTAAGTGATGGGGCCACAACGATACGTATCCAATCTCAATGCTTCAACCGTTGCCAACTGAGGTTACTGAACTAATGGCGTCTGGCCAAGACGTTGTTAACTACTGGTATCAAGATCGTGATCCCTTTGTGGGCAATCCCCAGCGCTTACCCCGCACCACCGCAGCAGAAGCCTTGGGACGGGCGCTGATGGTAGAGCTAGATGCTGAATGGAGCAATGGACCGGGTCGCGAAGGCAAGATGTATGGCGTTCTAATGGTGGAGAAGGCCGATGGTGAGAAGGGGTGGCTTAAAGCATTTTCGGGGTTGTTAGAAGGCAGTGCTGAGCGCGAAGGGTGGGTTCCGACGATTCCGGGGCGCGATCGCGTAGCCCTCCTAGAGGCCCAAACCCTCAGCCAGTTGGAAGAACTGAAGTTAGAACTGATCTCCCTCAAGTGCATTCCCCAACGCAAGGAGCATCAAGAACGGAGCCAGGAATTTGCAGCGCAATTGCAGGAGATGGGCGATCGCCACCGCGAGACCAAA
>CALECT010000131.1 GCA_937949725.1 uncultured Pseudanabaenaceae cyanobacterium | reverse complement strand
CCTTCTGGCGTGCCGGTGTATAGCTCGATTTCAAAGCCTTTGGTTAGTAACACCGCGTTGATCCTCTCTGATGAATTCTGTTGAAACCGGTTGCCGAAACTGGGGGATTAGCAGTTGATTGACACGGACTAATGCTAATTTACCGGAACATTTGTGTTCAGTTTACCCAGGTGTCCGGACGGCTTTCCCTACTCTTAGCTATCTCTATACTCCCCCAGGATGTAGCTTCAGAGAGCATTTAGCCCAAATAAAGCTGAGAAACCTGTCTTGAGGAGCTGGCCCGATCAAGCAAGTTTTGTTTCATAACTTGTCAGTCTTGACAAGATTTACTTCGTTCTGGACCTAGCTGTGTTCGACCGACCAGCAGCAGAGCGCTTGCCCTCCCCCCATAACTCCTACGGTAGCCAGAAAACCGAATGGCAAACGGGCCTTTTAGCCTTTTATCGAACTCACAGGTTATGCCGAGTTTCATGATGACTCTCCAGGGCTCAAACGACATTGGGGAGGGAGAGACTAAGCCTCTCCCTCCCCAATGAAGGCTCCTATTCTGGGCAGAGCGGCCCTATGCATCACCTCACCAAGTACCGGGGGCTCGTGAGTTTCCATCTCCTTGAAATACCGATTAACCCTGATTCTTCAAGGCTTCTAGTTCAGCTCGCAAGGAGGAGACCTGTTCAGTCAAATCTTTGAGATCTGCTGCAACATCAGGATCTGCAGCAGAGGCTGTAGTGTTCACAGTTGTGGGGCCGCCATGGGAATCCTTGTTGAAGCCTTGCTGGGATACCCAGGCATCCACGGCACTGCGAGCTTCCTGCTCTGTAACTTCGCCTTTTTGCTCCCATTCCTGAGCCAAGGAGCCAAAATCTGTGGTGAGGCGCTGCATATTGGCGTCCCACTTCTGAGCATCTTGAACGCTCTCTACGAAAGAAGCTCCTGCACCAATGACCGTGCGAAAGCCCTTTTGTAAGGTTTGAGTAATGGGATCTGAACTCATGGACTCGACTCTCTATGGGATGAATATCAGCTTGATCTTAGCGCAAGGATTTGGCCATCGGGGTTGTTGAAAAGTAAGACCAGACTTACTCCTACCTTTGAGCAGACTCATGGGTAGGGCGGCGATCGCCAAATCCCAGCGGAACTCTATCTAGATAGGCCTAATACTGATCTAAATATTGGCCTAGGTCTTCCAGCATGCGGCTCAAATCAGTTTCAGTGCTGAGACGCATGGAATCGCTTTTTAGGGTGAGCAAAACCTTGGCAGCATAGGGCGTGGGCCAAATGTTGGGATTGCAAAACACCTCTACGCGCAGGTCGCCGGGTTGCTTGTAGTCCAGTGAAGGGACAGGGGTCCGCTTGGCTCCACCAGCACCGACGGGATTGGCGGCAAGGGTTTTGAGTCGGCCCATCAACTCATGGAGCGCAGCTTGGAGCGCACGGGCATTGGATTCAGTGCAGTCGAAGGCAATGGAGCCCTCGGCCAAGTTCAAGCGAAGTTGGGACATGCGAGGTACCTGGAAACAGGCTTAGAAGCAATTGCACCATTTTAAAAAGCCATGGTTCAGATCTACGGTTCCAAACCTTAAAACAAATGGACAGTATGGAGAAGAATCCGAAGGCTTGAGGGCTGGAATCCCCCTTGAGTCAAGCTGTTTTGACCTTTAGAATGGCTAAGGAAGCGTGAAGCTTGACTGAACATGAAGCCCAGGCTGGTCTTCTAGTCCATTGTCGGTTTGCATTCCAAATTTTGCATTGTTAATGCTGCTCCTAGTCTGGTTTACCTCAACCTGTGAGGACTGGATTTTCAGGACATGCTCCCCTGCGACCGTTCCTCTCCAGGCAAGGCCCATGGCTCCTCAACTTAAGCGACCAATTCTCCTGGGTGGTGTGGGCCTCGCCACGGGGCTTTGGCTCCTGGAAAGTCTAAGTAGCGCGCCTATGGATGGCGGATTTGGTCTGACGGGGGTGTTGGCGTTATCCGCAGGAGCCTGGTGGCTGAAAAGTCGGGCTAGTAGTGATATTGAGCGGGTTCCAGAGATTCGAGTGCCCCAGATTGACCGCGCCATGGTGGAAGGGGCGATCGCCCAAACTCGCGAAACCTTAACCCAACTGGAAGGCGAAACGTCTTCAGCCGAAACACCAGCCCTAGGCACCCTCCAAGCCCGCTTCAACCAACTCACCACCGACCTGGATCGCCAAGAACTGCGCTTTGCCATGTTGGGCGGTCAAGCCGTGGGTAAGACTACCCTGGCGAATGTGCTGGCCCAACGATGGCAGCCCAAGGGCGTCAGCAAAATTAGCTTTATGGATACGCCCCAGCTCTTTGCGACGGAGCTGACCACTGCGGGTGATACCACCACCATTACGATGGCAGCGGATTGGGCAGTGCCCCAGTCAGTGCTAGGCGCAGATCTCTTATTCTTTGTCACGGCTGGAGATGTGACGGATACGGAGCGGCGCTGTTTGGCCTGGCTGAAGGAGCGGGTGGCGCGGCTCATTGTGGTGGTGAATAAGCAGGATCAGCACTTGCCCCAGCAACAGGCGGAGGTGCTGTCCCAGGTGCGCAGGAATTTGAAGGATATTTTGCCCACAGGGGATGTGGTGGCGATCGCCGCCGATCCCTCCCCAATCCGCTTACTGACAAGCAATGACAGTGGTGAAGCTCCCAACCCTTCGCTCAAAACACCAGAGCCTAGCCTGTCCCTACTGTTGGATCGCCTGGACCAATTGATCATTGCGGAGCCAGCCCAGGAGCTGATTTGGGCAACGCTCTGTCACAGCGCCAATGCTCTGGCGGAAGAAGCGAAGGCAATACTCAATCAACTGCGCCGTCAGCGAGCCAATAAAATCATTGATCAATATCAGTGGGTTGCAGCGGGGGCAGCCTTTATTAATCCTGTGCCGAGCTTAGACTTATTGGCCACGGGGGCAGTCAATAGTCAGCTGATTTTGGACCTATCGAAAATTTATCGCCAGCCCCTGTCAACGGACCATGCTAAGACCATGGCGACGACCTTGGCGGAGATGCTGATCAAGCTGGGCTTAGTCGAAGTCTCCAGCAAAATGCTGGGCATTGCTCTCAAAACCAATGGTGCAACCTATGTGGCAGGGGGCTTGATTCAAGGGGCCAGTGCGGCTTATCTGACAAGAACAGTGGGCAGTAGCCTGATGGAATATTTTGAAGTGCTGGAGGTGACGGGTGAATTACCAGAGTCACAGTCCATGGAACAGCTTAAGCAGATGGTGCAAAAAGCGTTCCAGGCCAGTCGCCAGAGTCCGGTATTGCAAAGCTTTGCCAAGCAGGCGCTGCAAAAGCTCAAGTCTGAACCTGAGACGGTGCCTCAAGCTTCGAATTGATGATCCTATTTCTTGACCTTGGGGGGCGGAGTGACAACTTGGAGTAGCTCATCCAGTTGGCTGATGAGTTCAAGGTCTTGCGGGGGAAATGACGATCGCTGCTCTAAAAACTCAAACGCCTGACGAAACGCCTGAGGTGTTGTGGCAACTGGTGCGTCAAAGTGAGCTGGAATAATCTGGGTAAAATTCCATCGAGCTACGCGATCGGCCCAGTCTAAAACCTGCTTTGGAGCGCGATTGAGAATCAGCTTTTGCAAAACGGGGGCGACGAAGAGCTTGCCGCCATTGCGCAGCGTCTCAAAGGATTGCAGCCAGTGCTCCTTCCATTGGAAAGGGAAAAGCCCGAAATAGCCTCGCTTGGAGCGATCGCTCGCTCCCCCAACATTCCTCAACACCTGCCCCCAGTTCACATCTGCCAAGGCGCTAGGACGAAAATAGAAGGAAAAGAGCGTAATGCGCTGCCAACCCTTAATGCGATTGGCTGGTGTATCCACAATGGGATCTTGGGCGCGATCGCGGGCGTGAAACAACAGGGGGTAAGGATCCAGATCCATCACCGCTGGCGGCTCAGCCGGAATCGACATTACCGCATCGGTAACCAGCAAAGTTTGACTCGCCTTGTGGAAAAATACAGCCTCTTCGAAGGGGCCAACGTTGAGGTCTACTGGCCCGAGAATTTCGTAGTCGAATTCGTCACCGAACGGGGCCTCAGCGCTATTGGTAGGGAGGAGCTGGGTGCGATCGCCCGGCAAGCCTAACCAACTCAGCGGTAAATTGATGGGGAAACTCCACTGGTGGGGCGCAACATGAACCTGGGCGCTGGGAAACTTCCGGGCAAACGGACCGGCAGGCACCTTATGTTCGATCGCCGAAACTGTCGGCAAAACGATGTACTTGATCGGCCCGTACTGGTCAATCAGCCCTTGCAATTGACCCAGGCATTCTGGCGTGGGGGCAATGGGGGCGTAAACCAACAGGCCACCGGCTTGGAGGCGAATGACAGTCATGCGCACCGGCACGATGACATAGAGGATCCCTTGAACTTGATCGAAGGTCCAGATCTGATCCTTAACCACTTCCTGGCGCAGGGTCCAGCGGGTGCCATAGGGGTAAAGGGGCACGGCGGGCCAAAAAGACCAGCGGCGATCGCGTTTGCTAGGAAAGCTATTTGGTGTGGAATTGGCAGGTGCAGGCAAGGCGATCTACAGGGATAGATTGTCGGCATTCCATTATTGCCTATTGCCCTGTCCCAAAAACCAAGCTGGGGAATCTTGCTGGGGAATGGTTCTGTGCTATGCCAGTGAGGTCGTGCTAGATCCCTGACAATTATTACTTTGTCAGCTTCCTGGAAGTGGATGCTCTCCTTGCGAAATTCCCCAAAGAGAAGTCCTAGGTGTCCGCAAAAAATCCTGTTTTATGGCAAAAGTAGCCCTAATTAGGCAAACTCTCAGCTCTGTTGCAAGACTGAAATACGGTATTTCTAAGTGCATCCGTCCGATAAAACCTACAAAATCTCATGTGTAATTACGTAGGCAGGTTGTGTGACTGCGCTCCAGCCATCCATTTCTTACCCTTGGGTCTGAGTTCTTCAAGGGCTGAAATGCATTAGCTCTGTGAGTATCGCAGCTATTGCTCCTTAACCAATGGCACCTTGTTCGGTCGACAAGGCTTTAAGACACACCACTGCTAAATACACGTAAACTCTCTCCCAAAATCATCAGCATCCTCTCGGTTACAGATTCTCTTAAGATTTTAGAGATTAGGGTCAGAGCTAATTCATCTTCCAGCAAAATTAGCCTATAGCTCCGACTGTTTGTTCCCCCAGTCGTCCAATTTCTAGACCTATTTCAATGAATATTGAATGATTACAACCACTGAATATTCAACTGTGAAAATGTGTATTATTTGATGCATGCACTAGCTGACTTGCATGATTTAATGTGGTGTTCCCATAGGGTTTGTTTTCAAGCAAACAAGAATTGGATGATTGCGAAAGATGAAGAATCTCACAGCGAACAATTAGCATGTACCAAACACAGCTCTCAGCCGAAGAATTAGACATTATTTTGTGCTCCCTGAATCAAGCCCAGGCTCGACTGAGGGGGATGACATTACGCCAGGCATTACTGCCAATGCAATACTGTGCCCGCCTGTCCTGGGAGGCCCTCTATGAGGCTCGACAAATCCTCCGCAGTATTCCTGGTTCAGCCTTCAGGAGCACTCGAATTCAGCATTCATCTCAAGGAGAGAGAGCCCTTTCTGAATTGAGTACTATAACGTCATCTATTGAACGAGTAATGGCCCAATTACAGTCAATTGAGACGAATACTGATTTGTCAGCGATGCAGACTTCAGTTCAAAGCTGCTTGCAACAATTGAATAGCGTTACAACGGCTTTAAAGCAGTCAATGTTAGTGCTTCAGTCATGAGGTATGGCTGTGGCTACATTACTCTAGACAAACAGAATCTATTAGGCCTAATTGAGGGCAGGCAGGTATAGGGATAACAAGTAACTTCATTAAGTTAAGCTCTAGCCATCAACGTAGTCTCTATAAAGTATTGATGAGCTCTTAATGGTCTAGTGGCGGCGCAGGGCGCTTAATGGTCTAGTGGCGGCGCAGGGCGGTTGCCTGATCGATGACTTGAAAGCGGAAACTGTCTCCAGGACGGGCTTGCCCCACCTTCCAAAGACTCGCCTGGCAAACTGTAAAGGGAGCCATATAGCCAGTCAGGCTAGGAGAATCAACCATTAGGATTGTCGGTGTTTGGCCACAAAACAAAATCGTTCCCAGGTGGCAGCCGTAGTCGATTTTGTTAGAGGGGTGATCGCCATTGTCGGGTGATTTATGGTGAGCGCTAGGGGAGAAGTCGAAATCGGCTCCTTCCAGTCGGTAGCCCACGCGGTCTGACATGGAGGAGACTCGCCAATCGGTCTGAATAAATTTCTCAATATCCTGTTCGGACAGCCAATCATCATGGGGGCCGAGCAAGACTTCGATGTTCCACTGATGGGAAAAGGCAGGTCTTTGCAATGGCTGGATGTGATGAATTGGCTGAGGCTTTTCAGTTACGTCTGTCAAGAAGCTAGAGAGGCGATCGCCTTTCTCCAATTTCCGTCCTTCCAGTCCCCCCAGCTCAGCCCGCGTAAAGGTAGAGCGACTCCCCATCACCACTGGTAGATCAAGGCCACCCGCAAAATGCACATAGCTGCGAGCCCCAGAGTGCGCATGGCCAAAGGATAGAACATCCCCAGCTTGGACAGTCACCGTGGTCCACATGGGCAGCGGCTGCTGGTTGAGCTTGGGGCGGTTGTTGGCACCGCTGATGGCGATCGCCGTTGCCCTCAAAAATTTCAACTTCGGCCCCACAAACTGAATTTCCAGCCCCGCAGCATCGGCTGGGTTCTGCAACAGTTGATTACCCAACTGAAAAGACTTCGGGTCCATGGGGCCGGAGCGGGGAATGCCCATTTGCAGGTAGCCTTCTCGCCCCGGATAGTCCTGCACCGTCGTCTCCAAGCCACCCTTCAGCACTTCCACTACAGGGCTGCTCGCTTGGACAGCCCCTCTAACTGGGGTCAATTTAGGAGAAGAAATCATGATGCTTCAGCTTTGATGGGCAGAAATCGAGGTGAACTAGGCGGCTAGGGGCAGGGGTTGCTGCAACTCACCCAGAGAAACAGACTGAGCGGCTGAAATTGAATATTGATAGGTGCCTGCTTTAATTTCCCGCTCAATTTCCTCGAAGCGAGCTTCTGAAATGGGAACGAACTTGACGCGATCGCCCACGGAAATCAGGACTGGACTCTCCTCAAAAGGAGCCTGATCACTTTGAGGATCAAACAACGTTAGGGGTGTCCGCCCCAGCATCTGATAGCCATCCGGCGTCACCATGGGATAAATCGCTGTAAAGCCGCCTCCCAGAGCCACCGTGCCGCTGGGGGTCCAGGTGCGAGGCGGGTCGTATTTGGGGGCGCGTAGCTTAAAGCTGGGGTCTAGGGGCATTAGCACCGGCAATCCTGCAATAAAGCCCACGGTGCCCACCCACCATTCAATGCTGGAGTGGTAGTGGATTAAGGCTTCGACAGTCTCTAAGCCATTCACTCGACAAATCAATTCGAGATTGTCTTCAATGGGTTTGATGGTTTTGCAGTAATCCTCAAAACAAGCGCGGCACCAGCGATCGTTGTAGGCCACGGGAATTTCAATTAGCCGGGATTCCAGCTTGATCTGCTCACCCTGAGCGAGCTGGCTGAGGTGATGGCCGCAGAGCTGCTTTAAGCCTTCCTGGGTCAACAAATGAGGGTTGTACTCAATCAGAACCGTTGTGAAGGAAGGTTGGGTGTCGATGATGGCTTTGATGCCTTTAGCTCCCAATCCAGCCGAAGCTTCTAGGGCGCGGGAGAGGGCGATCGCTCGAAAATTTGCTTCCAACGAAACAGATTCTCCCAGCTCCACCAGCAGGTGCCGTTCGCCAGAGGTTCGATAGCGGGGAATTTCGTACAGCATCAAATTATGCGAATAAAGAAAGCCTTTGCTCTGAGGGGAAAGCCACGCCATGGGAGACTTACCCAATTGTTCCAAGAATGCCCAATTCAGCGCTCTTCGTTGCTGTTGCGTAGGGTGTTTCTAAGACACCCGACGCAACAGCTCATTCAACAGCGCTGGTACTGCTTGCCAGGTAACTCCACTACCAATCCCATTAGCTCCAGCTGCAACAAGGCGCTGGACACTTCACCGGCTCCCACCTCGCAGCGCATCACCAATCCATCAAACGACAGGGCTTCCTCCGCCACTTGCTCATAAACCTTGGTCAGTGCTGGCTCTAGTTCCGCAACCACAGCGGGCGAAGAGAGCAGAGATTCGGTGACCTCCTCCGGTTCAGGTTGCTCCGTAGTATCCAACTCAGAAGTCAGCAAACTGCCTTGCATTGCAATGGCATTAGCACTGGTTTTCCCAGCCCTCACTGTTCCTGCATGAACCGGTGTCATCCCAGCTGAATCCAGTGCAGGCATGGTCCCCAATAGTTCTAAGAGGTGATGTTCATCCAAAATCACCTGAGCCCCCTGACCAATGAGTTCTAATCCCCCGCGAACCTTGGGGTTATCCAAAGCCCCCGGCACCACATAAACATCTCGGCAATATTCATTGGCCGCATAGGCCGTAATCAAAGCCCCTGAGCGCTTCGGCGCTTCCACCACAATCGTTGCTCTGCAGAGTCCCGCAATAATGCGATTGCGTTGGGGAAAGTGACTACGATGGGCATGGGTACCCGCCGGGTATTCGCTGACGAGCAGCCCTTGCTCCACCACTCGTTGACAGAGTTTGTGATTGCGAGCGGGATAGACCCGATCTACGCCAGTGCCGACCACGGCGATAGTTCTGCCCCCAGCATCTAAGCAGGCGCGATGGGCTGCCGTATCAATGCCATCTGCTAAGCCAGAGACCACGGTAAAGCCTTGCTGGGCCAAAGCCTTGCTGAGTTTCCGGGTCCACTTGAGGCCATAGTCCGAGGGATGGCGCGTTCCGACGATCGCCACGGCCGGTTTCTCCCCCCAGTTCTCTGCCAACTCCACTGCGCCCCGGTAATAGAGCATAGGCGGCGGCGAAGGCAGTTCCCGCAGCAACAGCGGATAAGCCTCATCTTCCGGCGTCCAAAAATTGGGATTGGCCTGTAAATGTTTTTCATAGGCCTCAGCGGGATTGAACTGGGCTCTCGCTGTCAGTACTTCCTGCAGGGTCATTGGCCCAAAACCAGGAACTTGCTCTAGTTCAGCCGCTGGTGCTGTCCAGGCGATCGCCAAGCTGCCAAACTGCTGCGCCAAGCGCGGAATCAGCGCCGGCCCCACCCGAGGCATCTGGCTCCAGGCCAAACGGTAGGCGCGTTCCCCTAATGGATTCATTCCAAGCTCAGTCACAGTCTCTATCTCAAAATCATGGCGAGGTAGATCCGTACTTAGCTAGTCCTGACTATTCATAGAATGCCCAGTCCTTCTGACAGGTCATGGTCGCCGTAGATGAACCAGCGAATCGTCCCATTGCTTGTTTGTTACAACTCAGTTTTCTAACTTTCGATTCATCCAATTAAACCGTTTCATCCCTCTTCCTAATAACCTCCCAGTCCGGCCCCTTTCTTAATTGCTGTATCAGAGCAGTTTGCAAACGCTGAATCCCCCAGTATTCTTGGTAGGGCGCTGTAGCCCAGCGACTCGTCTAGATTGAGCTTTTTCCGCCATGGCCATGGAATTTCCCAGCGATTTGCAGTATCTCGATTCCCACGAATATGTCCGCGTTGAAGGGGATACAGTCACAATTGGCATCACCGCTTTTGCCATCGACCAGCTCGGCGATGTCGTTTTCCTGGAGCTACCTGAAGTCGGTGAAAGCCTCACTAAAGGTGAAACCTTCGGCACCATTGAGTCTGTAAAAGCCGTAGAAGATCTCTACGCTGCTGCCTCGGGTGAAGTCTTGGAGCGCAACGAAGATATTATTGAATCGCCTGAGAAGCTCGCTGAAGATCCCTATGTGGCGGGTTGGCTGCTCAAAATTAA
Organism: uncultured Pseudanabaenaceae cyanobacterium; assembly: GCA_937949725.1. GTDB lineage: Bacteria > Cyanobacteriota > Cyanobacteriia > PCC-9006 > JAAUQQ01 > JAAUQQ01. Next base: position 8,015 of record CALECT010000131.1, on the reverse strand, counting down.
GCTAGATGGCGAAATCGAAGGTGCCATGTCTGCAGAAGCCTATGGTGCTCTTGTTCAGGGGCATTAATGTCAGATTCTGATTAACGCATTTTCCCTATGACTGCCCTTTGCCTGCTGGCCCCGCTAGCAGGCTTTTTACTGCGTTTTAGCTAGAGAGAATGCTGAAGCTAAAGTGCTGTCCTGAAATGCTTTGAGGGATTTAATCTTAACCCTCAGCTTACGTATTTCCACAAATTCACACAGCAAATAAATAAATAGGGGATGCCGAATCGTCCGTAATACATGAAAATATTAAGCAATATCAATATGCTTAAGTTTACAAAAGCTGTTATTACCCCTCGTGATGCCATCTAGCTCGTCTCCTATGAAAACTGCCTCTCTGTCTTCCGTTACTGCTTCCACCATGGCCGAACCCACGACTTTTGCTCAGCGTCACATTGGCCCGGATAGTGATGGCATTGCAGCGATGCTGAAGGTTCTAGGCGTCTCTAGCCTGGATGAGCTGATCGATAAGACTGTCCCGAGCGTTATTCGTATGGAACAGCCCTTGCAATTGCCTGAGGGCGTGAGTGAGACGGTGGCGTTGGAACAGATCAGGGCGATCGCCAATCAAAACCGCGTTTGCCGCTCCTTCATTGGCATGGGCTACACCGATTGCATTACGCCACCGGTCATCCAGCGCAACATCCTCGAAAGTCCCGGCTGGTACACCGCCTACACCCCTTATCAGCCTGAGATTGCCCAGGGTCGCCTCGAAGCCCTGCTCAATTACCAGACCCTGATTACCGACCTCACTGGCCTGGAAATCGCCAACGCCTCCCTGCTGGACGAAGCCACCGCAGCCGCTGAGGCAATGTCCCTCAGCTACGGCAAGTCCAAGAGCAAGTCCGACACCTTCTTTGTCTCCCAGGATTGCCATCCCCAGACCATCGAAGTCATTCGTACCCGCGCCCTGCCCCTCAATATTGAGGTGATCGTCGGTGACCACAACAGCTTCGACCCCGCTGCAACCCCAATCTTCGGCGCGCTGCTGCAATACCCTGCTAGCGACGGCACGATCTATGACTACAGCGCCTTCACCGCTAAGGCCCACGAAGCGAAAGCTCTCGTCACCGTCGCTGCTGACCTGATGAGTTTGTTGTTGCTGACGCCGCCTAGTGAATTCGGTGCTGACATTGCTGTGGGCAGTACCCAGCGTTTCGGCGTGCCCCTGGGCTTCGGTGGTCCCCACGCGGCCTACTTCGCCACCAAAGATGCTTACAAGCGCCAAATGCCCGGTCGCATCGTCGGTATGTCCAAGGACGCCAACGGCAACCCTGCCCTGCGCCTCGCCCTGCAAACCCGCGAGCAGCACATTCGCCGGGACAAGGCCACCAGCAACATCTGCACCGCTCAGGTTCTGCTAGCGGTCATGGCTTCCATGTACGCCGTCTACCACGGTCCCACCGGCCTACGCCGCATTGCCCAACAGATTCGCCAAAAGACCAACCTCTTGGCTCTTGGCCTACAAAAACTGGGCTATAGCGTTGACGCTAGCCACTGCTTCGACACCCTCAAAATCACCACAGAGAAGGCCCAGAGCCTGTTTGATTCTGCCGAAGCGGACTACAGCATCAACCTCCGCTTAATTGATGCCACCACCCTAGGCATCACCCTAGATGAGCCCACCACCCTGGATGACATCCAGCAGCTGTTCCAGGTCTTTGCCCAAGGCAAGGCCCTTGACTTTGACTTTGGTGCCTTGCTGGAGCAAGCCAGCATTGACGTTGCTAGTGATTTCCAGCGCAAGAGCCCCTACCTGCTACACCCCGTCTTCAATGCCTACCATTCTGAGACGGACCTACTGCGCTATATCAATAAGCTCCAGGCTAAGGATTTGTCCCTGACCACTTCGATGATTCCTCTGGGCTCCTGCACCATGAAGCTCAACGCCACGGCGGAGATGATTCCCGTCACTTGGCCTGAATTTGGTCGCCTGCACCCCTTCGCCCCCGCTTCCCAAACCCAGGGCTACCGCATCTTGTGTGAGCAACTGGAAGCCATGCTGGCGGAAATCACTGGTTTTGACGCCGTTTCCCTCCAGCCTAACGCCGGTTCCCAGGGCGAATACGCGGGTCTGCTGACCATTCGCCAGTACCACCAGCAGCGCGGTGATGCCCACCGCAACATCTGCATCATCCCCACCTCGGCCCATGGCACCAACCCAGCCAGCGCCGTGATGTGTGGCATGAAGGTGGTTCCGGTTAAATGCGACGACAACGGCAACATCGACATTGCCGATCTCAAAGCCAAGGCCGAGGCTCACAAGGATGACCTGGCTGCATTGATGATCACCTACCCCTCCACCCACGGTGTATTCGAAGCAGGCATCAAAGAAATCTGCGCCACTATCCATGAGTTTGGCGGTCAGGTTTACATGGACGGAGCCAATATGAACGCCCAGGTCGGCATCTGCCGCCCCGGTGACATTGGTGCTGACGTTTGCCACCTCAACCTGCACAAGACCTTCTGCATTCCCCACGGCGGCGGCGGCCCTGGCGTGGGTCCTATCGGTGTCGTCGAGCACCTCAAGCCTTACCTCCCTGGTCACTCCGTTGTTGAGCTGGAAGGCGACGATCGCATCGGCGCAGTCTCCGCAGCTCCCTGGGGTAGCGCCAGCATCCTGCCCATCTCCTGGATGTACATCAAAATGATGGGCGGTACCGGCCTGACCGAAGCCACCAAGGTCGCTATCCTCAACGCCAACTACATGGCCAAGCGCCTGGAGAACTACTTCCCCGTGCTCTATAAAGGCCAAGGCGGCTGGGTGGCCCACGAATGCATCCTCGACCTGCGCAAGGTGAAGCAATCTGCCGGGATTGAAGTGGATGACATCGCCAAGCGCCTGATCGACTTCGGCTTCCATGCCCCCACCGTTTCCTGGCCCGTAGCAGGCACGGTCATGGTCGAGCCCACGGAAAGCGAATCCAAAGAGGAACTGGACCGCTTCTGTGATGCCATGATTGCCATTCGTCGTGAGATTGAGGCGATTGAACTGGAGCAGATTGACCCTGTGAACAATCAGCTCAAGCATGCACCTCACACCGCCCAGTCTCTGATGGCTGCGGATTGGGACCGCCCTTACAGCCGTGAGCAAGGTGCCTATCCTGCACCTTGGACTAAGGAGCACAAGTTCTGGCCTGTGGTGGGTCGGGTGGATAACGCCTATGGCGATCGCAACCTAGTCTGCTCCTGCGAAGGCATGGAAGCTTACAGCGAAGCCTAAGCCCTTCACTCATCCCAAATAATTCTCAGGACCTTGACCACTAGCTATTTGTCGCTGTGGTCAAGGTCTTTTTGCGATTCCTGTTCTCCCATTGGCCATGTGTAGAGTTATACAGACAAGCGATCGCCAACCGAGTTAAGCCAATGCTCAAAGTCATCCTCATGACCGACGATGACCCAGTGGATTCCTGGGTTGCTCACCAAGTCGCCCAGCAATTTCCCATTGCCCACAGTATTCTGCTCCACAACAGCGCAGACCATAGCTCCCAAAGCGTGCGGCAGAAACTACTGAAGTCTCCCCTACGCATCCTCTCGGCCATTCCCCGCGAACTTATCAGCCAGCAGGTCGAGAGCCATCGCGAGAACGTTATGGCTGAACAACTCTGGTGCGGCCGTCCAGCGCATTTGGCAGAAGTCTTGCCCCATGTCATCTCCATCGAGACGGCTCAAATAAATAGCAGGGCCATAGCAGAACAGCTCAGCCAGCTATCACCCGATTTAGTCCTGGTTTGCGGAGGACCCCTCCTCGAAAAATCGGTATATTCCATCCCTCGTCTAGGGAGCTGGAATTTGCAATGGGGCATCAACGATCGCTATCGCGGGCAACATGGCATCTTCTTTCCATTGGCCCAGGGAAACTTTGACGCGATCGGTGCGACCCTCCATCGCATTGATTCAGGAATCAATACAGGCGAAGCCTTGCTTCAGCTTCGTCCTGAGCTAGAGCCTAGTGACACAGAGTCCTCAATTGAAATTAAGATTGCGCGGGCGATCGTTCCCCAGCTCGTCAACCTGCTAAGAATGTTACCTGCTGACACATCAGCAGGATCTTTGCAGGGCAAAGCCATTGATAAACATGCGGGGCAAACGGTTTTATATCGCGATCGCACGGCCTGGCTCGAAATCCAATATCACTTGAAGCAAAAACTGGGCCTCTCTTCTATTCCAGAATGCCAAGAAAAGCAGACCCTATTCCTCAGCTGCCCTGCTAACGCCACAACAACCTAGGAACGTCTGTTACCTGTTGCAATCAGGATGGCTCCAGAAATCATCATTGCGCCACCCGCTTCGGAATGAATCGCTTTATTGGCCAGGGCAACAGCATTATAAATTGGCCCATTCTCATCGGAAGTCCCCTGGATCTCCTGCCCCAAGCCAGTGAACATCATGATGACTCCCAGGGCCAATAGTAGATAACCTCCGACTGCCTGCTTCCGAATTCCCCTGAATGAGGGAGCTTTTATTTCAGGTGCATTGACCAAGGTTGATGTGTGAACCGGTCGCGTTTGAATAACGGTATTGCCTCCTGCTTGGGCCAAGCCTGGAATCTTGGCTGCGATGGAACTTAACGCAGAGTTAGATGGAGTTTCTGCTTTGGATGGCATGAGAAAAGCGGCTTGCCAAGAAATGGAGCGATCGCGAATGGACATAGCCTGAACCATCACCCGCTGCACCCCTTTGGGATGAATATTCGCCAATCCCCGCTTGAGCATGTCCACCAGGCTCATCTTGTTGGGAGCAGTCTGCTCAAACATGGCACTTACCACCAAGCAGCCCTTGGCTAAATTTAGCTCTGCAAAAATGCCATGTACCTTTAAGGAGCGATTCATCAACGCAGCCAAAGCATTTAAATCACCATGCTTGGCCATCTCCATCAGGTTAATCTGACTAGCAGTATCAGCTGTATCCATTTTCTACGGAGATTTAGGGGGTATAGCATCTTTCTAGCTATCCCCTTAAAAACCCGGATACCAAGCCAACTATTTTCACTCCTGAGAGTTAATTTCTATCGGGCCACAAAACCTTCAAAAATCCGTCTTTGGCAACCTCTCATATATATTTGGCGTCATGGAGTTGCAGCATAGCTTGGCGGTCCCACAATCTTAGGCAAGGATGAGAGGCCTAATCTCAGATAGATGGAGTCTTAACCAGTATCGGAAGGATTGATGGGTGAGGTCGAGGGTATAAATCGCCTCGGCAACAAAATCCGAAATTTCATCCCCAGTGCTTGTAGTTCAAAGCATCCTGCTCTCAATCTTCGACAACCCCTTCTACCTCTCCCTTGATGACAACCCCCAACCTCATCAACGATCGCTACCAAATCATTCGTCCCCTGGGTCGTGGCGGCCTAGGCCAAACCTACCTAGCCACCGATACCTGGCAAAACGTTGATTGTGCCCTCAAGGAATTCGCCCCCGGCCCCAGCATTTCCGCCAGCAACCTAGCCAAAGCCCAGCAGCTCTTCCACCGCGAAGCCAAGGTGCTGCGCCAACTCAACCATCATCAAATCTCGGCCTACCTCGACTCCTTTTCCTGGAAATCCCCCACCGACGAGCAACCCCGCCTGTTCCTCGTCCAGCAATATATCGACGGTGCCACCTACCAACACCACCTCCAGCGCCGCCCCTTCACCGAAGCCCAAACCCTCCAATTTCTCCAAGATATCCTCCCCATCCTGGACTACCTCCACGGCCACAGCCCCCAGGTCATCCACCGAGACATTGCCCCGGATAACATCATCTTTGATCCTGACCTGGGAAAGCCGGTGCTGATTGACTTTGGCAGTGTCAAGCAAGCGATCGCCACCGCAACCTCTAATAACCTCTCTGGCGGCACCTCAGCTTCAGAAGATCCCTCAGGCAACAGCCCTAAAACGGTCAAAACCATCATCGCCAAGGCGGGCTTCACTGCTCCCGAGCAGGCCCATGGTGCGGCTTACCCCAGCAGCGACATTTACGCCTTGGGCATGAGCGCGATCGCCCTCCTCACCGGTAGCACCAACCCCGCCGAACTTGCGCCCCACCAATGGCAAGCCAACCTCACCGAAGGCTTTGCTCGACTGATCCAGCGCATGGCCCACCCCATGCCTAATCAGCGCTTTGCCAATGCTGGTGCCGTCATCCAGGCAATCCAAACCCTTCAAGGCTCAAACCACCCCGTCCCCCCAGCTCCCAACCATAGCCTTTTCCCCATCGGCAACAAAACCATCCTGCAAAAAGCATCTCCCTACGAGCTTAAGCCCGAGCATTTCCCAGCGGGCAGTCCAGAAAGTGGGCCAGGAAGCGGCCCAGAATATCCCTCAGCAGCAGCGACCGCAGCTTCCCCAGCAACCGTCAAAACCCAGCCCGTCGGCCCAGCCTATGCAGCGCCAGCAGCTTCCCTAGGCCAACCTGCTTCTGCAGCTCCCGGCTCGGAAGGCATCGCCCGCACCGTCGCCGTGGGCAGCCCCCTAAAAAACAGCGTCCCGAATCAGACCAACAGCGGTGCAACCTTCACCAGCGAAGTCAAGGAAATCTATCCCTGGTATCTTCTTCCCTTCGTCAAAACCCAGCGCATCCTAGCCTTCCTGCTTTACCGTCTCGTCGCTCCTAGCATTGCTCTGCTCTGTCTCTTTGGCCTAGGTCGCGCTGCCGTACTGCGGCTCATGCTGCCGCAAATTGCCCAAATCGAAGCCCCCAGCCTCCCAAAATTTCCCAGCTTCTCCCTACCGGAGTTCTCGCTGCCCAAGGTGTCTCTACCGGAAATTTCCTTGCCATCGGCCTCAGGCAGTAGCGGTGCAGATTGCCGCAATGATGTCATTAAACGAGCCGACAAAATTAGCCAGCAGCGCTCCCAGCCCCTCAACTGGGAAGAGGTGGACCAGCGTTTTCGCTACGCCAACCCCGGCTTCACCGAAGCGATCGATCCCGAAAACCCCGACCATGGGCCCTACATTGAATCCTGGTGCGGCGTTGCCAATGAATGGCTCAATGAAGAAAGTTAAGGCTGCTCAAACAATGGCATCGGCAACTTTCTCCCGCTCTACGGGTCCACTGGAGCGTAGCTCCAAAGTGATATTTGCCAACACATCAATCTGTTCTGGCTGAGGCATGGACTGGATAAACCCATGGCGCTCGTACCAGTTCAGCAGTCCAGGATGATTCTCCACATCCGCTTGGAACACCTCACCCCGCAAAGACGATGCCCCCAGCTTGCGGGCATGTTCGATCACGTTATCAAGCAGAAGCGTTCCTAAACCTCGCTGACGATAGCTCATTGGCTCAAATTCTGCTCCCCAAAGCCACTGCTGTAAGTGTTCTAGCAGATTGAGTTCTGGACTCACCTCATTAGCGATCGCAATATCATCCAGCACCATCCGCCCATCATCCTGCCAGGAGCAACGCGCCTCGCCAATCCAGACTGAACCGTCGTAAAGCTTGAGGGAATGGCGATCGCCCTGGATTGAAACAAATAATTGATAGGAGCTCCCCAGGCGATCCTTCAAAATCCTAGAAAAATTTCCTTGGGAGGAACGCGAACCCTTGCTTTGGCTTAATGGCTTAACTGTCATGTCGTTCAGCAATCGCAAATGTGAACTGTTAAGTCAAATAGCAGCATCTAGTAGTCAATCCCTAGCTTTAGTGGTTCAATCGTACTAGCAATGCGCGTTCGTTACATTGCTTCACAAGCTTACGGGATGGTGGACACAATACTATGTCCAAATTGTTACTAATCGAGAGTCCAGGCAAACTGCGCAAGCTCAGCCAAATCCTTGGACCCGGCTGGACCGTCAAAGCCAGCATGGGGCATGTGCGCGAACTGGCAAACGATGGCGAAGACTCCCTTGGTTTTGATTTTGCCCTGGAACCCGGTAAAACCCACATCGACTGCCGTTACATCCCCCGCAGTCCCCGCGCTAAGAAGGTTCTCAGCGAATTGCGCCAAGCTGCCAAAAGCGCCAGCCAGGTCTACATCGCCACTGACCCAGACCG
>CALECT010000130.1 GCA_937949725.1 uncultured Pseudanabaenaceae cyanobacterium | reverse complement strand
TCTGGCTATTCTTCTTAACTTGCTCTTTGAGCAGCGCATTCTCGGCGCTCAGCCTTTCCACTTCACTCTCTAATTTCTCCAAACGGCCCAGCAAACTCATCACCAAAGCTTTGACGCTCTCTGGCGTTTGAGCCCAGTCTGTCTCACTTACGGGTAGGGGTCGCTCTGGTCGCTTCTCTTCCATTTCGTTACTCTAGATCACTCTCGCCGGTTGTTACAACAACGATTAAGGCTTCCTCGCTTACGACCCCCTAAACAGTTACCTTTTCCATCTGAGTGGTATGAGACCCCATACCCTTCCCCTCCAGCGACCTAATTTCCCCTGCTAATCCTGAAGTGCTGTCACTAGCTTTTGCCCAGACTGATTTACTCACCTCTGAAACGAACATATTTGTTCCTTGTTGAGACAGTCAAGATAGTTAGTTGGTTAGGCGACTTTTTGGTCTAAATTAAGCCAATTTTAAGTCAGACGTTCTAAGCAATCTCTCAAATTACCTCATGGAGAAAGTTTTAGGATTTCGTTCAGCTAATTTGTAAACAGCCGGTCATCGGTTCAAATCCGATCACCAGCTTTCTTTTAGAATAAGTATTTTGCCTTACAGGGTGTGGGTTTCAGCTTCTATAAGGCGACTTCATTGTTGGGTACACCAGTACTAATTGGGGTACATTATGCCGACTTATGAGGTATTCCATAACAGGTTTATGCTGTGAAGCAGAAAACGCCTGTGCTGGTTTCCTGGGATACAATCTAAGATCCTTCAAACGCGACAACGTGCGAAGCCTAGCAAAGTTCGACTCAAATTTGCTCGTAACAGCATGCAGTTTGTTTTTACCCATGATGGCAAGCGCCACTTATTGCTCCTGGCTTGACCGCTGATTTGCCCTGGGACTCGCGAGGGGATGGCTAAGCTGTTAGCTTTGCTTCAGCCTTGGGAAAGTGCTTGGCAAAGACTGGGGAAACTGGGGCGATCGCCGGGCTGGTTGTCCATGCAAGCTTTCTGGATCTGGCGCAGTCTACGAAGACTGGATTGCGTCGCAGTCGTTTCGTTGTCATCAGAGATATAGCGATCCAGTAAATCTTCAAGCAAACAGCCGAAAGCCCTAACTTCAAGCTGTTCTAGCGGTTGAGCGACCTCTTGATGTAATGGGTCATAGAAAGATGCAGCTCCAAAATCACCCAAAATGCTGTGGCCCTGAGGATTGACGAGAATGTTGTGGGCATAGAGGTCGCCATGGAGAATGCCCCGCTGGTGCAAATGAGCAACGACAGAGGCGATGCCTTTTGCGATCGCAACAATTTGGTCCAGAGTGAAGCGAGTATCATCGCTGTAAGTGTCGCGGGTACAACTATCTAAGCTCGGTGGTCCACCCAGATTCTGATAGTCCTGGGCAAGAAGCTCAAAAAGAAGGCCCGCTTGGCCATGGCGATCTGCTTTTTCGTCCAGCTTGGCAATGACGCTGACGAGGTTTGGGTGGCTTCCTGCAGCGATGCAGGCTTGCATTTCGTCTAGGGGGGAGCCGTCACTGGTAATTTCGCCTTTGAACTTTTTGATCGCGACGGCTTGAGGTTGCTCACGCTCGTTTGATTTCCAGCTTCCCTGGTAGATCACCCCTGAAGCGCCTTGGCCCAAAATCTCGCCGACTTCTAAAGTTGCTAGATCAACTAACGGTAGATCGTCCGCAGAAGCCTTGTCAATCTGGCTAAAAGGATTACCGGCATAGGCCATCCAGGATAGGCGCGGGAGCTTGAGGAGAAAGGCGGGTAACTCAGTCAGCTGGTTGGCGGCGATACGGATGAGCTCTAGGTTGTGGCAGTGGGCTAATTCTGGGGGGAGCGATCGCAATCGATTCCCGGCTAGCATTAGCTTTTGCAATTTGCTGAGTTGGCCGATGCTGCTGGGAAGTTCAGTGAGCTGGTTATTGGTGAGGATGAGCCAGCGGAAGTTTGGAGAGAGGGCGTTGGGGGCGATCGCTTTCAATTGATTACCCTTCAAGCTCACCATGGAGAGCTGGGGGCATTGCGCTAAGACTTGAGGAAATTCTTCAAATTGATTGTTGTTGAGGAAAGCAATCTTGAGCTGCTTGAGTTGGCTAAAGTTGTCTGGCAGTTCACTCAAATTGTTATTCGACAGGTCGAGGATTTCGAGGCTGTCGGCGAGCTTGAAAATCTCGTCAGGGAAGGTTGCGAGCCCGGCGGCAAGCTGAAATTGCTTACTCCCTTGGAGTTGGCCACTGCGCAATTGCTCTAAAGCTGGCTGGTCTAGGGTTGTCATTTCGACCCTATGGATAGGTGTTCAGAAGCTTGGCTAAGGAAGCTGAGCTTGCTTAATCCCGTTGATTTTAGCGGCTGCGGAGAAAAAATTGTTGATTCGCGGTGTTGGGGCTTGGGGACGAATCGCTGAACTTATAGGTGGAAGAACTGGGAATCATCTTGAATCTGCCATTCAGAAGGAGAGCATGGAGCGATGAACGTCCCTCAGTCTCTAGCTTCTGTTACTTTCCTTGATTAATCTTTAAGGCACAGGCTAGCTTGATTTTGGATAATACACGGGTGCCCTCCGTCCCATTCCATTCTGTTGAGTAACCTTCCGTTGGGTACCGGTGCTGAATCCCTTACACGAGCTACTTCCATGAGTCCTCGCCCCATTATTCTGGGTATCGTTGGCGACAGTGCTGCTGGTAAAACGACGCTTACCCGAGGCATTGCCAAAGTCCTAGGCGAAGATGACGTGACCGTCATTTGTACCGATGATTACCACCGGTATGATCGCAAGCAGCGTGCTGAAATGGGCATCTCGGCCCTCCATCCCGACTGCAACTATCTCGATATTATTGAGCAACATTTAGCGCTGCTCCGGGTTGGAAAGTCGATCCTCAAGCCGATTTACAACCACCACAGCGGCGAATTTGATGCACCGGAATATATTCAGCCCAAGAAGTTTGTCATTGTAGAAGGTCTGCTGGGCTACTCCACCCGTGCCGCTCGGGATTGCTATGACGTCAAAGTCTATTTGGCTCCTCCCGAAGACTTGCGGGCGTTTTGGAAGGTGAAGCGCGACACCCGCAAGCGGGGCTATACCGAAGAGCAGGTGATGGAGCAAATGCGAAAGCGAGAGTATGACTCGGAGCATTTTATTCGCCCCCAACGTCAATGGTCGGACATCATCGTGAGCTTTTGTCCCCCTGAGGATGAAGCAAGTCAAAGTGATTTGCTCTTGGATGGACGCTTGATTCTGCGGCCCACCATTTCCCAGCCCGATCTAAGCGAAATTCTAGAAAGCACTGACAATCAGCAAAAATCTGCGGTGCGTCTGGGCCTGACCCGCGATATGCGACAACCCGCTGATTTACTTGAAATTGATGGCCATGCCACCGCAAACCAGGTTCAAGCCTTGGAGCGAATGCTGTGCAACGAAGTCTCCCACCTCGGTCAGTTTTGTAGCCTCAACGGTAATGAAGACATTGGCAAAGTGGTCGGCACCACAGGAGAAGCACTACAAAGCTTTCCCCTGGCGATTACACAGCTGTTGATTACCTATCACATGCTGAAAGCGGCTGGAGTGAATTAATAGACTCAGAGAAATTTGCTGAAGCTATCGAGGCAAATTTACAGCGCTGGGACTCAAAGCTAAAAGCGGCAGACCTTTCAATAAAGGTCTGCCGCTTTTTCATTAATGAGCTAGCCGGAAGGCTAGCCATTGCTTAGCGAGGCTATCTCGTTGCGATTTACTCAGCAGCATCGATCGCCATGGCTTCTTCTTCGCCCGTGAGGGACTTGAACAGACCCTTCTCAGCCAAATACTTGCTCAGGAAGGTGCTGACGAAGGACAGGGCGATGGGACCAAGGATGAACCCCAAGAAGCCATGGACCACAAAGCCAGGCACGAACAGAGAAGCTAGCCAGAAGCAGAAACCGTTCACAACGAGGGAGAAGGCTCCCAAGGTCAGGAAGGTGGCGGGCAGGGACAGAAGCGACAGAACAGGCTTAACAAAGCCATTAACTAAACCGAGGGAAATTGCAGCTAGCAGGGCTGCAGTAACCGTGGCGATGGTCACACCCGGTACTACGAGGTCAACCACAAAGAGGCTGAGGGCCGTAACCAGGGTCGTAATTGCAAAACCAATCATTGAACTCACTCCAAATTTTTAACTTGCTGTACTCGAAACAGGGCAATCAGAACTGCCGAGGATTCAGGCCTACACCGTACTGGTGTCATCGCCGGTAGATTTTGAAATGGCCCACAAAGCGTGGATTATTCCGGGCACCCACCCCAATAGACAGAGGGCAAGGTTAATGAACAATTGGGTTCCTACGCCATAGGTTAGAAAGACACCGACGGGTGGAAGAAGGATACCTAGAACGTAACGTAGTAGCTTAGACATGGATCACTCCTTCGTTTCAAAGAATTAAAGATTGACTCGATCTCGTTGCAGCATCACTTGAACCGATCTCAAGACTCAAATTCCCAGATTTGAAACCAGATTTGGAAACAGGGTGAACCTAAGTCTTTAGAGTAGAACTTGTGATTACGACTGGGCGTTAACGGTAATAGTTCTTAGAGCTTGACCGATTTGTTGTTTCACGGCTTCTTCCTTTTGAGCGACTTTTACGCCTAAATCACTCAACGCTTCGGCTTTTTGCGCCTGCTTGCGCTCCAAGGGGTGGGCATTGACGGCTTTACCCTCTTCTAGTTTGGCTTTGTACCAAGCGACGGCTTTGTTCCAGCGTTGTTTGATGCCAGCGTAGTCATCGCCGTAGCGATCGCTGAGTTGCTCATCCCAGGCCTCCGTTTTGCCTTTGACTTGCTCCAGGCGTTCAGGAAACTCTTCCTTGAGCTTGCTGTATTGCTCACCCGCCAGGGACTTCGCCTTGAGGCCAGCGGCTTGTAATAAAGCCTGAACAACGGTGAGTGTGGAAGTCTCAACCTTGGCTTCTGGCGTTTTATCTGGAGCCGCTTCAGCCGCGAAAACCTCGGCTGTATCGCTATCCTGAAGGAGAACTTCGGGATTCTCTTCAGTGGCAACAACGGTGACTACCACCTCAGCGGGGTCTCGGGGAGCCACTGTCTGAATGACATTGTTTAAGGACTCCTTGGACGTTGTTTTGACCTCTTGGGTTCCGTCCTTCACTTCTGTAATAGCTTCAGTAAAGGCTGTTTTGACGATGGTTTTGATGCGTTTGACGCGATCGCCACCTTGGCTTTTAACTTTCTCTAAATCTGCTGCAAGTTGCTGCTTTATTGTATTAGCCATGACTCGATTCCTTTGAAAAAGTGGGTGGGAATGCTCTCATTGAATTAAGAGAGCGACATTGATGGACGGTCGTAGGGAGCATCCCCACCTTGGCCATCTCAAGGTGTACTTCAGAAGAAGACTAAACCGTAATTGTTGTGTCGTCTTCGACCATTTCATCTGGTTGACTTCTGCGTTTTTCCATCAAGAGTTGAGATAGTTCCGTGACCAACAGGGTGGCAACTAAGCCATCATCAATCCAACCCACGACGGGTAGAAAGTCAGTGACGAGGTCTACGGGACTTAGGAGATAAAGGAGGCTGCCAGCAATCGCAATCCAGCGATATTTGGGGTTTTTAAGGACGGCCTTATAAACGTTGTAAAGGGGCTGGAGAAAAGGTTTCATTCATCGCTCTCTGTTCGACAAATTCATCATCTCAAACCTGCCTAGAAACTTCTGGTGTTGCTTCTATCCCAGAAAGGTGAGGTTAATACGAATAGTTGGTGTGCCAACCTCACCTTTTATTCGGTTTGTCCCACCTCAATCACTTGCTCCTAAATCTTTGCAGCGATGGTGGGTGGGGTAGAAACCGTCCTAATTGGTGTGGAGACCGAACGCTTGGAGGTTTTGTCTTTGGGCTCCCCGATGTAGCGACTGTGGGAATGGGTTGATTAGCTCTCTCTGTTGCACCCCAAGGGCCGTTTTGGGTCTTGAACTGATGAAATCTCCTACCGTCCAACGTTGGTCAAGATTAATCGTTATTTGCTGACTAGCTATTTTACGCTTCGTAAAAATGGAAGGGAACTCTGCATATAGTGCATTTCTCCATCGTAGAGAGCCCTATTCCATCCAGGACAGCCAATATGTCACTGTTTGCCCTGCCTCCACAATTGCCAGAACAGCCGGTGCAGAGCGCTGTTCTTAACCATCCGGAACCGATTCAGCTAGCCCAAGCAATTGCGCCCAATGGTGATGGCTCTAGCTTGGATGTCCAAGGCAACCAGATCAATATCAATGGCGGTACTGAGGCAGGCAACAATCTCTTCCATAGCTTTGAGCGCTTTGGACTTAATGCTGCTCAAACGGCCAATTTTATTGCCAATCCCACCATTGAGAACATCCTGGGTCGGATCAACGGAGGACAGGCATCCTTGATTGATGGGCAATTGCAGATTACTGGGGCGGATGCCAATTTGTTTTTGCTCAATCCAGCGGGGATGGTCTTTGGTCCCAATGCTCGGTTGAATCTGCCTGGGGCGTTTACGGCGAGTACGAGCGATCACCTCAGCTTCAGCAATCAGTTCTTTAACGTATTCGGCAACAACGACTACAGCCAGCTCCTGGGCAACCCCGATGGCTTTATCTTCTCTACGGCAGATCCGGCGGGCATTCTTAACCAAGGCAATCTATCCCTAACGCCGGGGCAGCAGCTCAATCTCATCGGCGGTAGTGTTACCAGCAGCGGCAGTTTGGCAGCGCCCGATGGCCAGGTCAATGTCATTGCAGCACCAGGCAACAGCACGGTTCGCTTGGGCCAGGACGGCGCAACCCTGAGCATTGCTGCCAATGCTGTGGCGGCACCTGACAATCTGCCGCCAAGTTTCAGTCCAGAAGCAATGCCTGAACTCTCGGCTGGCAATGTGACGTTACAGCAGCTGGAAGCCCAGGGGGCGATTGTCTCGGCCAATGGCGATGTGGTGTTGCAGGGGAGTGAGCTGAATACTAGCGGTGATTTAGCGATTGTGGCGGGCGATCGCCTCACGATCCGCGACAGTGACGGCAATCCCTTCATCGCCAAAGCAGGCGGCAATCTCACACTCCAAGGCAGCAACAGCCTCGACATCCTCGCCCTCAGCAACTTGCAAACGCTAATTCAAAGCGGTGGCAATCTCCGCTTAATCAGCGACAATGCCATTTCTGCCGATGCCCACTTCACCAGTGGCGGTGACTTCCGCCTAACCAATGCAGAGGGCAATACCAACGCCTTCATTAGTCTCTATGACCCAATTATTCGAGCCGCTGGGAACGTCACCTTTGGTGATTATCTTGGCCCCGCTCTCAAAATCGAAGCCACCGGTAGCATTACCACCGGCAACATCACCATCACCGCGCCAGATATGAGCATTCTGCTCACGGGCGACCCAGACTTTACCGAACTCACCACCTTGCCTTCGCTGATTCTCAGAGCAGGCACAACCCTCAGCGGTGGTCCTGATAGTCTCCCTACCAATATCAGTGGAACGACTGTCAGCAGCAATAGTCCAGCAGATACTCCCGCCAGCATCATCGCGGGCAATATCGACACCAGCCTCAGCACCATCGCCGGGGGAGGGTTTCCAACGAATGCAGGCAACATCACCCTCACTGCCCCCGGTGACATCACCGCCGGATTGCTCGATTCCTTCATCCTCAATAACCTATCCACTAGCGACAACCTCAATGCTGGCGACGTCACCGTGACAGCTGGGGGGAGCGTTGGGATTACAGGCATCAACAGCTCCGTCAGCAGTGGCACGAGTTTGGGCAACTACCAAGCTGGTCAGGTCAATCTCAGCGCTGGAAATGGCTTGACCCTGGGTAATGTCAACAGCTCAGTCAGCGGAGCCGATAGCCTGGTTCAGACCGCTGGCAATATTGATATTGTCGTCACGGGCAATGCGGTCCTGGGTCAGCTCAATGCCTCTGGTGAGAGCACCGATGCCTTAGGCCTCCAAGCGGGCAATATCGGCATCAACGTCACCGGCAACCTGCAATTCGACAGTGCTAATGCTACAGCAACTGGCTTTGAAATTAGCCCCAGCACCTTCACTGGTGATGGCGGCAGCGTTAGCATCAGTGCCATTGGAACTGTGCAGGGGACCGGCCTGATACCAGGAAGCCCCAGCACAATCGACACCACTGGCACCAACAGTTCAGGCAGTATCGAACTGACCCATGATGGTGGTCCTGACAACGTGGCTTTCCAAACTGGCAATGCTAGCCTCAATGGTGTGGCCGGAACTTTGGCGGCGGGGGGCGTCACTAGCAGTGGCGAATCCTTTGGCAATGCTGGCGTTGAAAGCAGAGGTCCTGGGAATGAGATTAATCTCACCTTTAACAACACGGCGCCCAGCTTGAGTGGTAGTGGCAATCTCGAAACGACGGTGGATCAGCCCGTCACGATCGCTATCGCAGATCTCAATCTGGCTACTGCAGATGCTAACAACGACAACTTCAGCTTAGAAATTGCCGCGATCGCCAATGGCACCCTCAGCCGCAATGGCACTCCCCTCGCCCCCGGTGACAGCATTGCGCTCACCGATACCCTGAGCTATACCCCAGCCTCTGGTGCAACGGGCAGCCAAACAGCCTTCGAGCTGCTTGCTAGCGATGGCATCTCCACCTCAGCCTCCCTACAAATTCCGGTCAATATCAATGAGGTTCTGCCTCCAGAGCCCCCCGTAGAACCGGAGCAACCCATTGATCCGCCGCGACCTGAAACTCGTAATCCCATCATCCCAGACAACAGCAGCTACCTGATTCGCGAAGCGAGGGTGCTAGAGCAACCGGTTGTTTACACTCTGCCAGAAACTCGCCTTCTAGGAATGCCGCTGACCCAAGCCCCGGCCATCTCGGAGCTGTCTGTGCTGCGAGGGGTGGTTCCAGAAGCGCCTTTGCTGATGCTGCCCGTCAGAACTTGGAATATCGCTAGGGCTAGCGGATTGAGCAATGGAACCATGGGTCCCGCTGGGATTACGGGGGAACTGCAACTCCAGAATGAGGCTGTGGCTTTGGCCGCTGCAGGTGTGCATGGGGCTGCGATCGCTGGTTTAGAAGCGGGGTCTCTCGCTGGCGAGCCCAGTATTCCTCTCTCGGGCACTGCCGATAGCTTTGGCTTTGACCCATCAGGCTTTGTGGATGTGGATGGCAACCCGATCAATCCTGAGAGTGGCTTCGAAACAGCGACCATAACTCGGACACCGATTAGTTCGGATGCTGGCACAACTCCCGCTGTAGACTTGCCCCTGGGCATTCAAGCCGATCCCTTTGATCCTGGTGGCATTGACGACTTGGCGGGCTCTGGCGAAGCTGTGACCATTAGTGCGCCCTTCGACCCTAGCGGTCCCGGCAGCTTTGATTCTCCTGCACCCGGGCCTCCACCAACGCCTTCCACACCTAATCCTTCGGGGAGCAGTGTACCGGCCAATACGCCCGAGCCTGGCCCAGCTCCGGGTCCATCACCCACTGGCACCGCAACACCGGGTAACCCGTCTAGCCCCAGCGGGAGTGCTTCTCCTGGACCGATCGCCACAGCAACCGATCAGCCCGGTCCTTCTGGGGGCGGCACAACTTCAGCCGGGTCTAGTTCTGAAGGGGGCAGCCCAGGTAATCCTGAATCCTCCAATACCGATAGTGGTTCTCCGGGGTCAACCAGCACCGCAACAGGAGGCGTGCAGAACTGCCCTCAGCAGGTTGCCCAGGTCCATCAACAGACCAAGGCCAATAAGCAGAAAAAAGAGGGTCTCTACAAAGCCCTAATCAACTGCTTCGAGCAAAACCTAGAAGTTGCTGAGGCATCTGATGATCAAAACCTTCAGCTCTATGCGCTCAATAATTTGGGCAGCTCCTACTTTGTGGTGGGTGATTATCTCAAGGCTTTGGATGCTCACCAGCAGCAGCTCACAGCTGCAAAGCTAACGGGCGATGCCACTCAGATTGGGATTGCGCTGTCGGGCATTGGTGCGGCCCATGCCGCTTTAGGAGATTACGACGAAGCGATCGCTCAATACCAACGCAGCCTCAACCAACTGCCCAATGACAAAGCCCTGCAATGGCGTGGTCTGACTTTGCGCAACCTAGGCAATGCCTACCTGTCCAAGAAGGACTATAACAAGGCGCTGCAATACCAGAACCAGAGCCTTCAGCTTTCTCAGAGCATTAAGGATCGCTATGGCGAAATGCAGGCCCTGGGGAACTTGGGCAATGCCTATACTTTGAATGGTGAGTTTGATACGGCGATCGCGGCCTATGAGCCTAGCCTGGCTCTGTCGCGGGAGCTAGGGGCAAGACTGGATGAGGCCCAGACGCTGTTGGGCTTGGGGACGACTTCGTCTTATCAGAAGCAGTACGAGGATGCGATCGCCTACAACAATCAAAGCCTAAAGTTGCTCACACAACTCGATAACCGATTGGGCCAAGGCATTGTGTTGACTAACCTGGGCGATGCCCACTACCAGCTCCAGCAGTTTGCCCCGGCTGAAACCAACTTCCGTCAGAGCATTGAAGTGTGGGAATCCTTGCGGGCGGGCCTGGGCACCAATGATGCCTACAAGGTCTCCATCTTCGAGACCCAGCGCGCCGCCTACCGGAACTTGCAGGAGCTACTGGCGGAGCAGAACCGTGTCGGTGAATCCCTGGAAGTTGCAGAACAGAGCCGGGGAAGGGCTTTTGTGGAGCTACTAGCGCGGGGGAATGCGACTGCCCAAGCTGATGCAGCCAATGTCGCACCGCCCAACCTGGCAGAACTTCAGCGCATTGCCCGTGAGCAAAATGCCACGCTGGTGGAGTACAGCCTGGCCCATGAGCAGTTTGTGGAGACGCCCCATGGCGCTTCGGTGCAATATGCCAGTGAACCCCAGGATTCTAAGATTATTATTTGGACGGTGCAGCCTTCGGGCCAGGTTGATTTGCGGCAAGTAGACTTGCGGGCACAACAAGATATGCCAAGTCTGAAGCGCTTGGTTCAAGTGGCTCGCCGCTGCATGAACGACAGTAGCTGTGTGCGCCGGGTGGAGCGCAATACCCGCTTTGGCTTTGTTGAGCCGGAGCCGGTGGAGTCGGCTATTAGCGAGGCAGAGACCCAGGAAATTGCGGCAAATAATCCGCTGTATCAGCTGCACCAGCTTTTGATTGAGCCCATTGCGGATCTGTTGCCCCAGTCGGAGGAAGAGAAGGTTATTTTTGTGCCCCAGGACCATCTGTTCTTGGTGCCGTTCCCGGCATTGCAGGCTAGCAATGGCAGCTATTTGATTGATCGCCATACGGTGATGACTTCGCCGTCGATTCAGCTGTTGGCAGCGACAAAGGCGCGGGGGGATCAGCTAGGCAATGGTAACAATAGCGCTCTCATCGTTGGCAATCCCGCACCCATGCCTGGCTCCTTTAGTCCGCTGCCGTTCACGGAAGATGAAGCTAGCACCGTGGGCGGGCTTCTCGGTGGCAATGCCATTATTGGTAGTGATGCGACGGAGGCGATTGTTAAGCAGCTGTTGCCCCAGGCCGGGACGATTCATTTGGCGACGCACGGCATTTTCAATGCGGCTAAGCCATTGGAGGGGGCCATTGCCCTGGCTCCGGAGGGCGGTGAGGATGGTTTATTGACGGCGGGGGAGATTTTGCAGAGTCGCTTGCAGGCGCGGCTGGTGGTGCTGAGTGCTTGTGATACGGGGCGGGGGCGGATTACGGGGGATGGGGTGATTGGGTTGTCGCGATCGTTCCTGGCGGCGGGGGCTTCCAGTGTGATGGTGTCGCTGTGGCAGGTGCCGGATGATGCGACTTCGGTGTTGATGACGGAGTTTCATCGCAATCGTCAGGGGAGTAAGGATAATGCCCAGGCGTTGCGGCAGGCGATGCTGACGGTGAAGGAAAGCTATGGCGACCCTTTGGCTTGGTCTGGATTTACGCTGGTGGGTGAGTCTTAGCAGAAGCTTGTCGCCAACGAAAGGCGAGCAGTCCTAGGTAGATTAGGATTGCCAGAGCCGCAATCAGCCAATGGCCTCGAAGCAGGTTGATTGCAATAAAAACGGCGATTGCTAAACCAACCAAATATTGGAGCGGCCGCATTTTCCTAGAAGGGCCTTGAGGATTTTCCAGCTCATTTACAGCCTTTATTGAGCTATTGAGGTATTCTTGCAGAGCCTATATGAGCCATAAAGCGTTGACCCTTGCCTAAAGCATATTCCCTGGACCTAAGGCAGAAAATCGTTGAGGCTTACTACGAAGGTGGTATCTCACAACGAA
>CALECT010000129.1 GCA_937949725.1 uncultured Pseudanabaenaceae cyanobacterium | reverse complement strand
ACGGCCCCTCCCTTATCAAAGTCCACCCCCGGCCTCGGCGTCGAAGCATAAACGCACGATTCAAGACCTCATGTTTACCTTCTCCAGGGTCACTCTTTTCTCAGCTTGAGACTCACAAAAGTTTTCTGCATCACTAAGGCTGTCCCCCTAAACTCTCTACGGGCGAACAGCGGTTCGCCCCTACCGATAAACTGACGAGAATCGGGGGGCACCGAACCGGATTTGGTATCACTATCCAAACCCGCCCCTGCTCCGGTTCCGGCCTTGGCTTCTTTTGCCAGGGTCGCTTGGTTGATAGATAACTTTGGGGTTCGGGGGGATTTGGTAAAACCCTCTCCTGCCCTTGCTTTTGCCAGGGCGGGTTTCGTTGGGAGAGGACTGTTTGTTTTGGGGTTCTTTGGCAAAACCCGCCCCTACGGTTTATTGGTCTTTGGGTGCTTTCTGGGCGAGTTTGCGCTTGGCGGCTTGCCAAAAAATTTCTAATTCTTCCACGCTGTATTCTGCGATGGGCTTATCTAAGGCTGCTTCTACTTGCTCAAATCGCTGGACAAATCGGTGGTTGGTTCCAGTTAGGGCAGCGGATGGATCTAGGCCGTACCAACGCGCTAGGTTCACCACTGTGAAGAGCAGGTCGCCGACTTCTTGTTGTTGATGGGATTTGTCGGATTCAGCGATCGCCTCCTTGAACTCCCCCAATTCCTCCTCAAACTTCTCCCACACCTCATCCACGGTATTCCACTCAAATCCAGCTCCACCCGCCTTCTTCGAAATCTCCATCGCCGCTGCCAAAGGTGGATTCGTCCGTCCCGCCTTCGCTAACTTCTCACTGAGCGTTGCCACAGGGGCCAGACCTTTCGCTGCCCGCTCCTGGGCCTTAATCTCCTGCCAGGCCCGCTTCACTGCATCAGAATCACTAGCATCTGCATCGCCAAATACATGGGGATGGCGGCGAATCATTTTCTCGCTGATGCTATCCGCCACGGCTGCTAGGTCAAACTGCCCTTGGTCCTGAGCCACCTGAGCTTGGAGCACCACCTGAAGCAACAGGTCTCCCAACTCTTCTGCAATATCCGCTTGATTCTCCCGCTCCAAAGCATCCACAACCTCATAGGCCTCTTCAATCACGAAGGGCATCAGACTCTGGGGCGTTTGGGCCAAGTCCCAAGGACAGCCTTGCTCTGGCTCCCTTAGCTTGGCTACCACCGCGACCAAGCGTTCCAGGGATGACAAAATTTGGGGTGCAACCGTCGGTAACTCAGGTGGCAAAGCAGGAGAAGAGGCAGCGCTCATGGGTCAGGTCTCGTTATCGCTAGCGGCACTTTTCAATCCTATTCCCCATTCTGACGGTGATGGAGGTCCATTATCATCTACCTCGCCGCTTGCGCCGCTTCGTCGCCATACGCTTGAGCCGTTTACGACGCCAACGCTGCACCGTACTGCCACTCCAATCGCTTAAGGCATGACTCATGGCCCCAGCTTCTAGCCCTAAGAACAGCAGCAGCGCCTCCAGGGGATACAGCAAGAGCTCTTTCTGCAAACGCCGCAACAACCACTCCAGTTGCACCAATGTCATCGTTTGCCAATGTTCTGGTGACTGCAACTGCGCCCAGCAAACGACCCCCACTGCCGTGAAGAACAGTAGCCAAGTGGCTAAGTACAAAATCCGAAACATCGTCCCCAGCAGGGGTCCATGGGACAGCATGGAGCGATGGGCCATAGCCTTGCGGTAAGGCAACCAAATCCAACGCAACGGCCCCCAGCGCTTATAGGGCAAGGAGTGAATATCCAAGTCAGGCCCAAACATCAGCCCACTAAAGAGGAAGCCACCGCCAAACAGTGCAGTCTGCACGGTGCTTTGTGTCGCTAAGGCAACGCCACCCACTAGAGGGAGCAGACTGTAGAAGGTAATGCGATCGTGGGTACGGCCCGAGGGCATAGGAGCAAGGAAGTAAATGCGGGAAACAGATGCTTAAGCAACCTTACCCATCTTAAATATTGCTCATACAAATGCCCAGGGGGATGACCCAGCGATCGCATCAGGGCTTAATGCATATCACAACTGACTGGCAGGTCAATTGAAAACCGTTTGACAGATTAAGGGTGTGCTCAAAACCCTCGACCCATGCGGGCCAAGCCCATACTGCGGGCGATCGCCCCATCCAAATCCTCTGCCGTCTCAATCTCTTCTCCCATCAGCCGCTGATAGCCCGCTGCTGCACCCTCACCCGCCAATCGCACCACCAATGACAGGGGCTGAGCTGATCTACGGGCCTGGTGAGCGAGCTGTCCCTGATATTCCACCAAGGCATCTGCCAAAATTCGACAAGGCAGCTGGCTGCTACGCCAGTTAACTAGAATCACCCTAATCTCCCGCAGGCGGTCCAGGGCATGTAGAGCCTGGCATAGCTGTCGCTTCAGGCTAAAAGCATCTAACTCAGAGCTGGTATCCCTAGCATCTAGTCTGGCTGTTTGGCCCATTTGAGTTTCTTGAGCGATTGTTTCAACTAATGCCCCATCGGTCCATGCCATTCTCGGCAAACGACCCGCATCTTGAACCTCTGGAACAGCCGCCTGGGTCTCTATCCCCCCACCAGCCTGGAGGTTTACAAAGGCAGCGACAGAGCCCCCCTGGAGTTGAAACCTCTCTAGGGTATCCATCGTTCGTTTAAAATCATTGCTAAGCACGGCTATATTGCCTTCCCCTAGACGCACCACAGGGGGAGGAGCAAAGAGATTCTGGGACGGTTTCAATCCATTTGCTTGGCTTTCTACAGACTGCTGAGAGGCTATATTGGCCTGCGGAGCCAATCTCCTCGCCCTTGCTCCCTCGGCTAACAGCCCATGGGACAAGATGGCAGAATGAATCATCGTTCCCGATTGCATGGCAGCCAGAGCCTGACGCTTGAGTGGGGAATCCCCATAGAAGATGAATTCCCCTGAGAGGGCCATCACTTCCCCCTGTTTTCCTAGGGCCAAGGAGTCCAAACAGCAGCGCTTCACGCCTGTCCAGGTCATCAGTTGATAGAGTTTCTCCAACAAGTGGGCCAGTCCCTGAGCCTCAACTTTTTCCAGCCCAAGCTTGCTAGCGAGAAGCAATCCATCCTGTAGCTGCAAATTCCCTGGCAAACAAATCTTCTGGATCCCCAGATCATCATCCTGGCGCAAACTTGTCCCCAAGTTGCAATGGTTACTTCCCCACAGCGTGACACCCTCGGACTGCTCGTCAAACCAGATCGCCAGGCTCAGCTGCCGTTCTAAGCTGTAGTCCACCTCCACCAGGAGATATTCTGGAAACATGCCATTCACTTTGCGGCTAAACAGGGTCTGGCAAGCTGCGATCGCGTCAATCCGGTTGGCAACCGTGATCCCCATGCCTCCCTGAATAGGGGCTCGAAGATGGCAGGGGTATTGAATGGCCAGCTCCCGTAAATCGGAGCGATGATAAATCCGCTGAGCCGCTAAAACTGGAATTTCAACGCCTTGCAGGAGGGGAGTAGCCTGCTCCAAGCTCAATACAATCTCATCAGAAACAATGGGCAAGACTCGCTCTTGCTCAGGGGACAAATCACCAGCGTTGAATTGCCCTGGATCTGGATTATTCGATGTTTTAGTTACCCAAAAATCCATAGGGGGATGCACTCAAACGACCCTGAAAACAATTCGGCGCAGACCCAAAAATTACTAAAGATCATCGTCAATCAGCTGGGTAAGGCTTACTAGCCTAACGAAAAATTTAGCGACAGTGGTGTGGCCTTCCCTCATCTATTGCCGAGCCTGTAGCCACTCAGGATCGGAAACTAAAATTGCCAAGAGATTAAGACTCAAGCTGCAAGTTGAGCAGCAACCCAAGGGTGTCTACTTTCTCTATTACACAATGCCTATGGCTGTAATTACTGAATAATCTATCTTTAGTAACGAGCCTTAGCGAAAAATCAGGATCTATTCATCACGAAGACCTCAGAAGTAGGGGAAAACATCTGCACAGAGAGACTTAGCTTGCAAGCTCAACACAAAGCAGGCTTTGCGATCGCTGCACAAATCCCAATAGTAACTAGGCTATTAGTTCCAACCAGCCCCATACTGCAACCTAGACTACAAAGTTTATCTAGGTTAACCGTTTCTAAAATCACGCAACCTACTGAGAAGAGACCGCTCACTAAAGCTTGGCAACCTTCAACCAAATCAAAAATGCACTCCCAGGATGGCTAGCTGGATCCCAGGCTTCATCTAGCCCAAAGGCAACTTTCGGATGAAATGGACCTGCAGGACTCTGGATTACAATGCGACCGCCCATTTGTTCGACCAGGGCCTTGGCGATCGCCAGCCCCAACCCTGTTCCTGGCTTACTCCCCTCCGCTTGCACTCCACGATAATGGCGCTCGAATAACTGGGGCAAATCTCCCTCTGGAATACCAGGGCCATCATCGCTAATGGCGATGCACTGCCAGGTCTCTGAAGACCCTGCTTCAAGCTCCTGTGGCTCTGTCCAAGCCCGAGTCATCGCACCGCTCTCTGGTAAGAGCTCAGAAACCGATCGCACCGCAATGGAGACAGTCCCTTTTGGTGAACCGTATTTAAGACCGTTATCCACGAGGTTACTCAGCACCTCGCCCAGGGCATCTCCGTCAGCTAGAACCGCAGGGAGCCCAGTCTCTAGGCTCGCCATCACCAACTGCCCTTGCACCTGGGCGATCGCCTCCCAAGACGGCAATCGCTCACCAATTAAATCCTCAACGAGATGAGGACCTAAGACCAGAGGCTTGCCTGTCAGAGGGCTCACTAACTCACCCACCTCATCAGATTGTGCTGCTGGTAGAGCAGGCAACTCCCCCTGGGGCATCAGTGTTAAGCCATTTTCTGGTTGTTGGGGGGCTGAGCTCTCCCTACCTGAGCGATCCCTACCACTGCTTGACGATTGCTCGCCTGGTGCCAAACGGGGCTGCTCTGAGGATGGGGCTGCAACCAGTTCTCCTATCACTGCTTCAGGCAATGCAAAGCTCTCCACCGTTTCCCCAATTTGGGTTAAGAGCCCCTGGAGGCGATCGCTCTCCCGCACAATCCCCGCTGCCACCGCTTGGTTGCGATCCTCCGGCGACAGCCGGCGCACCAGTAATTTGCCAAAAGTCCTCAGGGCCGTTAACGGATTACGAAACTGGTGCAGCAAGTTATCGATTATATCCTGTTGCTTTTCCTGGGCAATTTCCTGTTGATGAACGCGAGTTTGGAGCCATTGAAGTCTGCGCTCCATCGCGCAGGCCGTAGAAAGCGTTTGGGCAACCTTCTCTAGTTGGTTGTGATCATCCAGTTGCCAATCATGACGCTCTCGGACTGCCACCACCATACCGACAGCTCGTCCATCAAACAGCAATGGCTGCATCGCTTGATGCAGCGAGCCCACGCGGGACTCTCCACTATCCAGCTCCCAATCTCTCTCGACCGCTGTTTCTGAAGCAGCGAGGACTTCATCAGGCCCTTTCTCCATCGCTCGTTGCCAGCGGCGTAAACGAGTCGCCAAGAATGCGCCTAGGCCTTCTCCCGCTAATTGACGAGTCTCTGCTTGGGACAGTTGTTCTTCGGCAGAAGATGGATCAACATCTTGTTTTTGGGAACCTGCCAGCTCTCGAGGCTCTTTATCTGCCCCCCACCTTTGCCCGGTTCCTGAGGAGTCAGACGCTTCTAGCGCTGGTGCCAACAAGCCTGTACCACCGAAGCCAGCAGCTGAATTTTCGGGATGAATCGCCACCGGAAGCCAGCCTGAATTCTCTCCTCCGAGCCATTCTTCTGCTATGTAGACAGCTCCCAAGCTAGCCCCTGTGGACTGGGCAAGGAGCCGCAACTGCCCCTGGCATAATGCCGCAAATTCGGAACTAACAAGGGATGTCACTCTTACGTTTCCCCTCCACCGAATCTAGCTTCAAACTCAGAACGTATCAACAAATCAAGATATGAATACTTTGTCTTGCCTGGGATTCTAATGTCTCCCATCACAAGGATGATGGATAGGGGATTAGCCAAGGCTTTTTCTGCCTTTTATTGTCTCACTAAATGATTAAGAAAACTTGTAAAAATCAGAAAAGGTCGATAAGATAGCAACGGATCTGTATCCGCTTTAACAAAAGCGGGGTTCGATTAGGAGGTAAACGCGTTGGCCAGAAGACGCAAGAGAAAGAGTCGCCGCCGGTTAGAGGGACGCCGAATCTTGGAGAACGTTCCCCAGTACAGCATTGAGTGTGGTGAGGATAAACCTGTAACCGCAGCTCGAAAGCATATTCACGCTGAAGGAATTGTTCCGCCAGCACTGCTGCTAGTCAAGCGTAACGAACATACGACAGATCGATATTTTTGGGCTGAAAAAGGCCTATTCGGTGCTCAGTATGTTGAAGAAAATCACTTCTTATTCCCAAGTCTTAAGCTTGCTGAAGAAGAAGATGACGAGACAGAAGAGAAAGAGGCTCTTGCTTCTACAGCGGTGTAGATCGAAGCAGCTTGAATTTTACTTTCACGCTGTTTTGATTGAGTCAGCCTTAAGCCTTTCT
>CALECT010000128.1 GCA_937949725.1 uncultured Pseudanabaenaceae cyanobacterium | reverse complement strand
AGCTTGTCCACAGGTTTGTCAGTGGGCGTTGCGACCTCTGCGGAGGCGTTTTCTTGGCGGGACCTGTTGCGAGGCGGTATTCGTATTGTTCAAGGCGTGCAGCTATCCAATATGTCTCCGAAGCAGGAGATGGAGTTGGGGAGTCAGATTAATGCTCAGCTGCTGCGCAGTGAGTTGAAGCTGTATGACGATGACCCTGAGCTGGTGGCTTATATCGATGAGCTAGGTCAGCGATTGGCGGCAGAGAGCGATCGCCCCGAGCTGGACTACAGCTTCCAGGTGGTGGATAGCGACCAAATTAACGCCTACGCGACAGTGGGTGGCTATACCTACATCACCACAGGATTGCTGAAGCTAGCTCGTAATGAGGCTGAAGTGGCTGGAGTGATTGGCCATGAGATTGGCCATATCGAAGGGAAGCACCTGATTACCCAAATGGCGCGGGAAGCCTGGCGAGCGGGGCTGATGAGCGCTGCTGGCGTGGACCGAAATCGTGCTGTGCAGATTGGTGTGGAGCTGGCAGTGCGCCGCCCCCGCAGTCGTGACAATGAATATGATTCTGATCTGCGAGGCCTGCGCATTATGCGGGAGGCAGGCTATGCGGAGTCTGGCATGGTCTCTTTTATGAAGAAGCTGGCGGAGAAGAGTGGTGGTAGTGCGCCACCGACGTTTCTGAGCACTCATCCCCATGGCAGCGATCGCGTGGTGGCACTGGAGCAGAATCTCTCTGAGGAGACCCTGGGTAATGCGGGGTTAGATTCTGACGATTACTCTCAGAAAATTAATGCTTTAGGCCCCCGTGAGGTTGAGGAGTCTGAGGAGGCCGCTGAAGCCGCTGAGGTTGAACAGGATAGTTAGGTTTAGAGTTTCCGTTGATTGACTCTCGGTTAGCCAATCAACGGACAGAACAAAAAAGGGTGTGCGATTGCCATGACGCGATCTCACACCCTTTTTTGAGCGTTCTGGAAGCTAAGTTGCTCAGCTAGTGAGAAGCTAAGCGTGGCAGACCAGACTTCACCTTATTGGGATTAACCTTGGTAACCACCTCATCAAAAGGCAGCACGCGCTGCTGCTTGAGGTCAAAAACATTGACTTGATATACCTTCCAATTATCGATATCTACAGCAGTCAGCCAGCCGCTACGAGGGTGATAAGCACCAGTATCAATATCGAGCCATCCCTGGCCCTGGGCTAGCTCCCCTGGAGCAACACCGGGCAGGGTGAAGGTAATGGTGTGGCCTGTAATCACCAGTTTGTTGAGGAAGTAGGGCTCGCGAATGCTGTGAAATTCTTCGCGAATCCAGCAAAGCTCATTAGCCGTTTGCATGGAGAGGGGCACATGGGGATTGAGACCTGCATGGACCAGCCAGGTATCGCCTAGGTCCTTGTAGAGGGGTAATTCTCGAATCCATTCCAGATGTTCTAGGAGTTGATCCCAGTCACGGTAGCTGGCGATGGTGTTGTTGCCGCCGCTGTGGAGCCAGGACTGAAGGGAATTGGAATGGCCTGCTTTTGGGAAAGACTGGAGCAACATCTGCTCATGGTTACCCAGTAGGCAATGGAAATGATGGAAGCGCACGAGGTCGATGACATCTGCGCTGCGTGGACCCCGATCAATCAGGTCTCCCAAGAAATGGACCTCATCATCGCCACCGGGTGCGACCTGATCCAATAGAGCTACTAGGCCATCGTAATGGCCATGGACGTCACCGATAATGATGCGGCGGTGAGAAAGGGTTGCCATGGAAGAGTAACTCAGATGTCTGCCTGGAGCGGTCCGGTGAAGCCGATGGGGGAAGGCCCGAAAAAGCAAGTTGCCTATCGCCAAAAAGCAGCCTGTGGGCCGTAGCTTCACTCTTCGATTACAGCCGCTGGCTGAGTGGATCTGAATCTGTGCCACTACGGAATATTGAGTTGCAACATTGCCCAGGTTGGGAAAATCTACGGGGCCGGAAGTGGATGTATTCCAGGCCATCAATGAAAAAACGCGATGTCCGAACTGCTGGGACATCGCGTCTATAGGGTTTGATTTTGGGGGGCTTTGCTCGACCCAAGGACTGACCAGTGAGCAGAGTAACAGAATCTATAGGGCGTTCTTTTATTGGCTCAGTGCGTTAAAGAAGCGCTGCATCTGGGTCAAGAATCCAACTTTGGCAGGGCGAGGAGCATTGCTATCTTCTCCATCTGAATTGCTGGCTAGGCTCATGAATAGGTTGTCGATGGTTTCGCCATTGGGCCGTTCGGGATAGTCGGCAATTTTTTCATAGCTGTCTTCTTTTTCCAGCCAGATTTGCCAGTCACCGGGGTAGCAGCGAAACAGGGCGGCGGCATCGAGGGGGCGGATGTAATAGCAGGATTCGATTTGGCTGAGAAAGCGCTCTCGCAATTGCCGCCCCGCATAGCCAATGCCGATGGTGGCCACGTCTTCTAGGGCTGGGTTGAGGAAGATGACGGGGCGATCGCCCGCTTGTTCGCAGAGCTGTTCCACTTCTCGCACTTCGACAGAAGAAGGCTCGACAAAGATAAACAGCTCCTCGTCTTCTTGGATGGCAGCATTCATGTCGCTGATGCCGCGAATGGCAAACTCTGTTTCACCCCAGTCCCTGCGCGCTAGGGCGGCTGAGCCTGCATCGGGGAAGAAAATGCGTAGGCGATCGCCGTAGTCTGCAAAGCCTGCAATGAAGTCCTTGGCGATGGGTTGGACTTTGATTTCAGGAATCTTCAGTTCCACCTGGATGCGAGTTAAGCCTGAATCCAGGGCGCTTTTGGCAGCGGTGAGGGCCTGGGCAGCCGCTTCAGCGTTGTCGTTGGGGAGGGGGATGGATGCAGGTTGAGAGGTCATGGGCTATGGATTACAGGCTGTTGCGTTCTGCTTATCCTACGTTGAAGCGGGCGGTTGCTGCGCGCTGGGAGCCGTCTAGAAGCAGTGATTGAATTGGGCAGTACATCCTCTGCTTCAGTCTTGCCGGGATGATCACGATTCTTAAGGAAATCTGTACTTCTCTCTTTACGAATGGAGATGAATCGAAATTCTCGTACATCTTTCAACGGTTTTTATATACAAATCCTAAGGAAAGGTAATGCTGAGCCTTGGCTGGCCAAACTGGATCAGTGAGCCATTGTTCCTGGGCTTCGGCTCGGGTCTTTGAATGTTTCTATGTTGTTGTGAGTTGTCAGGTTAGAGAGCATGTCGCCAACATTGTTGCGGAAGGTTTGGACCACGATTGATTGCTCTGCCACGACAGCTTTGATGCGGTTGAGTGATGGAGAGATGGCCCAGGCGCTAGTGGAGCGCATGGCAGGCTCCTATTCGCTGAGTCCGGAGGAGTCTTCGCAGATTAAGACCTATGTTTCGCAGAAAGCTTCGTTGATTCGGGATGTGGCGTTGCGCTGAGGTGATTTGCGTGCTCTGTGCAGGTCTGATGGGCGATCGCTGAGTTTCAAACTTGCCTGTAGAAATGCTCAGGTTGAAATGAGCAAGCTGCAATCTCTAGGCATTTTTGCGGAAAGACTGGGAGGCAAGATTGATTCCTGTCATAGCGGGTGAATGCTCTATGTCCCCGTCCATCAGATGGGAGTTGCTGCTGTGCGATTCAATGCTTACTACTGCTTCTGGTCTATCTTTTTGTTTCTTGTTGAAGTTTGTATTGCAGTTTTTGTGGACGACAACTTTGTCCGTCCCTACGTTGGGGATGTACTCGTTGTTATTTTGATTTATGCGATGGTGCGGGCGTTCTTTAAGGTTCCGATTTTGAGAACTGCTGTCGGTGTACTTGCCTTTTCGTTTGTGGTGGAAATTCTTCAGTATTTCAAGATCGTGGAGCTGTTGGGGTTGGGCTCATCGGAGTTGGCTCGAACGATTATTGGAACCACGTTTGTTTGGGAAGATTTTGTTGCCTATAGCGTGGGTCTGGTCATTTTGCTGAGCTTTGAGAAGTCGTTTGGGCCCTTTAAGAAGGAGTGGTATTCGGTGGGGGCAGGTCCGGCTGGTGGCCGCTAATGTAGGTAGGTTGTAATTGCTAAGTCTATAGGGCTTCCTAACCGATACAGGCTTAACCATAGCGGTCTTATCTGTCACTTTGATTAAGTTATCCCTGAGGACTGCTAACCCTGGGAGATATAGCTTGCTCGGATTAGAACAGCAGCATAGCCAAGGACCCTCTACATGACCTGCTGAGTCTAGTCGCAAATTAGGCTTTCGGGCATTGTTCTCCACTGCTAAGCAGGCCAAAGGATGAGCATTGAGCTGGAAAGGGAGAACTCAATCAGGTCTCTGTAGACTGATTTTGTCTAGGGGGCAAGTCGACGCTCCAGGATGAATTTTCGCTAGGCTGAAGATTCATCCCTGCGGAAGTAGGGATGGGCATGAACTAGAGGAAACGCAATCCATGGCTAAAGCAATTTGGAACGATACCGTCATCGCAGAGAGTGACACTTATGAATCGGTGGATGGCAATGTCTATTTCCCTTCGGACACCATTAAGTCTGAGTATTTCCAGCCCAGCGACCATAAGACCACCTGTGGCTGGAAAGGTGTTGCGAGCTACTACACCGTCAATGTAGATGGCAAGGAAAATCCCAATGCCGCTTGGTATTACGCCGAGCCTAAAGAGGCCGCCAAGGAAATTAAGGGTCACATCGCTTTTTGGAAAGGGGTGAAGGTCGAAAAGTAGAACAAACTCGCGAATGGATCAGCTAGAGTCGCGAGTCTGAAAGAGAGATGGTAATGGGGAATCAGCATTAGATTGTTGGATTGCCCATTACCGCCTCTACATCAGCTATGGCTTGCCAATCCAGCTTAAATAGCTCGCCAAAGTGATACACCACCCGCTGTTGTACGCCAGCAAGGTCTATGTTCGGAATGAACTGGGCCATGGAACCCACGGCGCGATCACCGATACCGCAAGGCACAATTTGCTCAAAGCCGCTCAAATCAGGGCAAACGTTGAGCGCGAAGCCATGCATGGTGATCCAACGTTTGGCCTGAATGCCTATGGCAGAAAGCTTTCGCCCTTCTACCCAAACGCCCGTTAGCCCCTCAATGCGCTCTCCGACTAAGCCGTAATCACCCAGCACTCGAATAATGACTGCCTCTAGCTGCCGCATATACCAGTGGAGGTCTGGCTGGTGTCGCTGGAGGTTGAGGATGGGATAGCCCACCAGCTGACCGGGGCAGTGGTAAGTGACCTCTCCCCCTCTGCCAACACGATGGATTTCAGCTGGGGATCGCTCGATGTCGAATCTTAAAAACTCAAGGCTAGCCCCCCGACCCAGGGTGTAGGTCGGGGGATGTTGTTGTAACAATAAGACATCATCTAGATCGGGGTTTTCGCAGCGCTGATCTAAAAGCGATCGCTGAATTTCTAATATTGCTGTATAGGGTGATACGCCTTGCTGGCAAAGTATTCCAGTAGATTTCATTACCCTACTTCCCCTGGTAAATCAACATTTTGTTTGGGTCTCAGGGTCAAATAATATCAAGCCCTGTAAAGCTTCTTAAAGAGCGCCTATCCCTTCGATTGAGTTTGTTAGGGTGGGATCAAATCGAACATTGAGTCCACCCAGACACAATCGCGATTTCGAAATGGCTGTCTTCCTCCGCCCCTAACCTTTCTCATATTGGGAGCTTTGATCCCCTGGGCTATTTCGTTTGTGTTGTGTCCGGTTTGTTATTTTTGGGAGAAGCTCTATGAAGCTTGTTATCCAGGGTAAAAACATTGAAATTACCGATGCAATTCGAGATCATGTTCGCCAGAAAATTCAAAAAGCAGTCACCCACTACGAACGACTGGCAATGGAAGTCGATGTCAATCTCTCAGTTGCAAACAATCCTCGGATAACAGCTCAACAAACAGCGGAAGTTACTATTTATGCCAATGGCTCGATTATTCGAGCTGAGGAAAGCAGCGAGAACCTGTACGCCAGCATTGATATGGTGGCAGACAAGGTCAGCCGCCGGTTGCGCAAGTACAAGGAAAAGCGTAACTCCACTAAGGGTAATACTTCTGTAAAGGTCGTGCCTACAGATGCGTTGAGTCAGATGGATAGCATCAGTCCTGATTTGCTCGATGATCGCCTGCAAAATGGACAACCTGAACTGCCTACTCAGGTGGTAAGGACCAAGTATTTCCCCATGCCTCCCATGTCGGTCGATGAAGCGATCGAACATCTACAAATGGTAGGCCATGATTTCTATATGTTCCGCAACCAGGAAACAGGTGAAATCAACGTTGCTTATAAGCGAAATCACGGTGGATTTGGCGTGCTATTGCCGAAGGAACATTCGATGAATAGCAATGGCTATCGCGGGCGTTCTTATCAGAATACCTTTAATAGCAATGGGCATAACCGCCATAGTCATGTTCCCGCTGCTCAGTCAGCCCACTAACGTTTGAAACAATGAATGAAGTTGCTCAAAACTAATTTTAATTGCAGCCTTTTGCCGCAATTTTGATTGAAAGTTGGAGTAATTGAACGCAGTTTGAAATGTTCGATTTTAGAAAAGGAAGCTATGGCATGGGGATGCCGTTGCTTCCTTTTTATTGTGTTTTGAATTTAAAGCCATAAGCTGTAAGGGCACATAGCGATGCGCCCGCAGAGCAGTAGGGGCGCATCAAACAGCATTTAAGATTAGGGTCAACCTTTCCAACGTTTGGCGATGGGCATGCGCCAGCCGGTGCCAAAAGCGCGGTCCGTTACCTTAAGGCCGGGGGCGGCTTGCTTGCGCTTGAATTCGGCGCGGTTGACGAGGCCTATGACGCGAGTGACGATCGCGGGCTCGTGTCCTGCGGCAATGATTTCGACGCTGGACTGGTGCTGGCAGACGATGCGGTCCAGTATGTCGTCGAGGATTTCGTAGGGAGGCAGGGAGTCTTGATCCACTTGGCCGGGCTTGAGTTCAGCGCTGGGGGGCTTGGTGATGATGTTGTCGGGGATGATTTCGTCACCCTTGATGGTTAAGCCAAAAACATCACCGCTTTGTTGGTTGAGCCATTGGCAAAGGCTGAAGACTTTGGTTTTGGGGAGGTCGGAAATAGCAGCGAGGCCTCCGTTCATGTCGCCGTAGAGGGTGCAGTAGCCCACGGCCATCTCGGATTTATTGCCGGTGGTGACAAGCAGGTAGCCAAACTTGTTGGCAACGGCCATGAGCAGGGTGCCGCGAATGCGAGATTGGATGTTCTCTTCGGCGACGCCAAATTCTGTGCCTTCAAACATGCCAGATAAGGTTTGGTCAAAGGCGGTCATTGCAGGTTGAATGGGCAAGGTCTCGGTGCGGATGCCGATGTCTTTGGCTAGGTCTACGGCGTCGCTGATGGAGTGGTCGGAGCTGTAGGGGGAGGGCATGAGGATGCCGAGGACGTTGTCGGGGCCTAGGGCGGCGGCGGCGATCGCAGCCACCACAGCCGAATCAATCCCCCCGCTCAAACCTAAAACTGCTTTGCTAAAGCCACATTTCGTTGCGTAATCTCGGACCCCCAGCACCAGCGCAGCCCACAGCGAAGCTTCCTCGCTGGGAGCCTCGCAGATGGGCCCTGGCTGAAGGTCGCGAATAATCGGGTGAAATTCAGTGACCAGCAGGCCCGTGGCAAAGCTCTCACTGCGGGCAATGACTTCGCCGCTGCGATTGACCCCAAAGCTGCCGCCATCAAACACCAGGTCATCGTTCCCCCCGACCTGATTCACATAGAGAATTGGCTGTTGGTGGCGCTGGGCGATGTGGCTCAGCATTTTTTCCCGCAGGGCCTGCTTGCCCATGCTGTAGGGCGAGGCGGAGAGGTTGACGATTAGGTCCACGTTTTGGGCGGCGAGGTCGGCGATGGGATTGGCCTCGTAGCTGCGCTTGCCCCAGAAGTCCTCGTCATTCCAGAGGTCTTCGCAGATGGTGACGCCGATGCGCAGGCTGGGGGCCGGACGGTCTCGACCGACGCCGCCAAAGACCACATCCAGTGCTCCAGTTGGTTCGGTCTTGGGGAGGGCTTCGTCTGGGACGGTGCTGCTGCCTAAGGTTGCGATCGCTGGCGTTAGCGTGGGAGCAGCTTCCACCGGAATGACAAAGCTGTTGCTCTCCTGGCCGGATTCAAAGTAACGGTCTTCGTCAAAAACGTCGTAGGTGGGCAATAGGCGCTTGTGGAAGATCTGCTGGACTTGGCCGTTGCTGACCAGGGCCATGGCATTAAACAGGGGCTTTTTGCCCTGCTGATTGGCCTCCGGATTGGCGACGACGGTGCCGATGAGGGTTTGGAGTTGTGGTGGCAAGTCTTGGGCGAGTTGGCTCAGCACCTGCTCCATGCGGGCGATGAATTGGTTTTGCAGCAGCAGGTCGCGGGGCGGGTAGCCGCAGAGGGAGAGTTCTGGGGTGAGGAGGAGGGTGACGCCTTGGTCGGCGGCGCTTTGGGCAGCGGCGAGGATTTGGGCAGCGTTGGCGTCGAGGTTGCCGATGGTGGGATTGAGTTGGGCTAGGGCAATTTTCATGACAAACATTTTTAATAGAAATGCAATAAATTTAGGGCGAGGCAGATGGACTCTTGGGTTTGGCAAGAGGCAAGGCAAGCCCACCCTGACTCCCTCCTAGGAGGGAAGTCTGAGTTGGTAGTCGCTTTTCTAGAGCTGCCTAAGCTCTTTTTAAGGGGCGTATACTTTGCGTTTACACAAACACCAGGGCCTTGTCTTTGAG
This sequence comes from uncultured Pseudanabaenaceae cyanobacterium, assembly GCA_937949725.1. Lineage (GTDB taxonomy): Bacteria > Cyanobacteriota > Cyanobacteriia > PCC-9006 > JAAUQQ01 > JAAUQQ01. The sequence goes on along the minus strand of CALECT010000128.1, from coordinate 7,420 downwards.
TGGCGCAAACGCCTCGGCATCAAACTTGTAGAGGCTGGCTGGGCGTCCTGCTCCTCGGGAAACTTTTACGCCGGTATCTGCTAAGAAACCTAGCTTTAATAACCTTGTGCGGAAGTTGGAATAGTCTGCGAAACCTTCCCCGAGAACCGTTTGGTATAGCTGATACAACTCATTGAGCGTGAACACTTCCGGTAGCACGTCAAAGGCGATGGGGCTGTACTCCAGTTTGTTACGCAACCGTCGGTAGCCGTATTGCAAGATGTCGCTGTGGTCGAAGGCCAGCTTGGGCACTTGGTCGAGGGGATACCAGGCGATGCCGCTGACGCCGTCGGCAATCAGTGCGGCTTCTTCGTATTGCACCAGGGCAAAGTAGCTGACTGAGAGATAGCGAACGCCAAAGCTATCTGCGGCTTCGCGGGGGTCGCGGAAGGGACCGCCAAAGCTGTAGAGCTGTTCTAGGTAGAGATGCTTGACACGAATTTTTTCCGACAGGACTCGGTAGGCTGACTGCTCCAGGGATTCACCTTGGCGAACCAGGGTGCCGGGTAGGCTCCATTGATCTTGGTAGGGGTCATCGTTGCGGCGGATCAGCAGGGCTAGCAGACGATTTTGGACTAGGTCCACGGAGAAGATGACGTTGTCAACGCCCACCTTGAAGTCGGCCAAGGCTGGGACAGATCTGGTGGCAGGAGCGCTACTAGAAGTTGTGGAGCTAGATTTGGCCATGGGTCTTGAGTCGCTGAGCGGGGTGGTCTGGATTGGCAGGGGGGGCTATGGCTGAGTGGGAGGCAAGTGCTTCAGACGGGGAGAGGGGCTGGCTGGCTCGGAGATTGTTGAGGGGATTGGTCAGGTGATGGGGCGCAGGGTGGCAGTTGACGAATTCTGCGTTTGTCACAGTCGTAGAGGTCGGTGCGGCTAATGTAGGCCTCGACGGCGGGGGAGAGAATGTTGTCTAAGCCGCGATCGCGATAAGCCGTAGATGAAACATCCAAGCCTTCCATGTCGGCCACTGTGATCTGCGCGCCCATTTGTTTAAGTGGGAGCAGGGACTCGTTACTTAGCGGTGTCCCTGGACGGGGCACAACCAAGAGCTTGGCCTGGTTAAGGAGCGCCTGGGACTGATACCAGCTGGGTAGCTGGGCTGCGAGATCCGAGCCAATGACCAAGGTCAGCTCTGCTTCAGGCCAGAGTTCATGGGCACGGGCCACGGTCATGATGGAGCGGCGGTAGCTGAGCTCGGGGAGGAAGCTGACGTTTTTCTGTTTCAGCTCCTCGACTAGGGTTTGCAACATGGCGTTGCGGTGGTCCAGGGAGGCATGGTGCTGCTTGAAGGGGTTGTCGGCGGCCCAGACTGCCACTTGGTCGTAGTGATTGGCGAGCCAGGTGAGGATTTTGCTGTGGCCCCGGGTTGGTGGATCGGCGCTGGTGCCAAAGAGTGCAATGTTCATGGATGCTGGCTAAGGAAGGTTTGAGTTGGGTTGGTTGATGTCAGAGCAGCTCGTCTGGGTCTTGGCTAGCCGAGTGATAACGCCCTGAGAGGTCGATGAATTAAGCTGCGACTGACACTATCTTTCGAGTTCTCTCGGTCAGTTCAAGTAATTGGGGTGAGAGCGTTACGGGAGAGGGCGCTGGGGCTTGAATGTCCCGTAGGCGGGGGGAGAGGGCAGCAACGGATTGGGCAGTGCGCTGGGCGATCGCTCCCATGGTCTCCGTTGTAGTCAGTCGCTTTCCATCCTCCATCACAGGCTGGAGCAGCGCCGTTGCTCCGGGCATTTCTTCACCTGCCAAGCCCAGTACATCCTCAAATCCATTGGCAGTGGGCTGGCGGAAAATCTGCTTTTTACCAGGGTAAGTAATCTTGCCCTTCGCTTCTTTCATAACCGGAATTCCGTCGATATCAACCAGTTTATAGACGCCATTGACCGGAGCCCCGGTGACCAGACGAGTGCCTAGGCCGTAGCCATCCAGCAAAGCCCCTTCGGCCTTGAGGCGTGCAATTTCAAATTCATCCAGGTCTCCACTAGCGAAGACTTTGGTCTCGGGTAGGTGCTTGCGCACCGCTTGGGAAAGCTCAACCAAATCTCCCGAGTCGAGCCTCACTGCGGGGATGTCTTTGCCCGATGCCGCCAGTCGCTTTGCTGCATTTACGGAGTCATAGGTGTCAATCAGCAGGGCTGCACCGGGGAAGTAGTTGTGGAAGGCCTCAAAGGCTTCGTCTTCGGTGCCTTTGAGGGCGCTGAGGGCCATCACCAAGGAGTGGGCCATGGTGCCACTGGGCTTTTCACCCAGCTTGAGAGCTGCGGCGACATTGGACGTGGCATCTAAGCCTCCTGCCAAGGCGGCTCGGGCGGCCCAGAGCGCACCCTGGGGGCTAAAGGCGCGGCGGGTGCCAAATTCCAGCAGTTGCGCGTCGGGACCGGCGACATCTCGCAAGCGAGCTGCACGGGTGGCAATCAGGGTTTGGTAATTGAGGGTATTGAGCAGATAGGTTTCCACCAGCTGGGCCTGCCAGAGGGGCGCTTCCACCCGCAGCATGGGCTCATTGGCGAAGATTGCAGTACCTTCGGGGACGGCCCAGACATTGCCGGTGAATTTAGCTCCGGCCAGCAGCGTCCAAAACGTTTCAGGGGCGTGGGCAAAAATTTCAGTGTCTTGGAGGGCCGCAATTTGTTCAGCGCTGAAGCGGAAGGATTCCAGGTAGGCCAGGGCTTGTTCCAGACCCATGGCAATGAGATAGCTGTAGCGGGAGGGTAGCCGCCGGGTGAAAAGCTCGAAGCTGGCGGGTCGTTGGTCCAAGCCTTCACCGACGTAGCAGGCGGACATAGTGAGCTGATACAGGTCAGTCAGTAAGCTGGCATCGGCGGGAGTCAGGGTTAAAGCGTTCGCGTCGTACATGGAGGGGAGCCTCAATGGTTGTGGTGCCGTTGTTACCGCAGCTTCCACGCTTCGATGATGGGAAGGAGTGGAGTGGTCAGCAGTGGCCCAGGGGTGGCTAAATCTGAGTCTGGGCTGATGCCTCGATTGGGGGTGGGGGGCTTTGCGATGGCTTGATCTAGTTATATTGAAAATCACCATAAAAGGCAAGGGTAATTTGAATTGTTTTTAGGTGGCAGTCCTTTGGGTGTTGGGGAAACCGTTGCTGGGAGAGGCTTTCCTCTCTTGCTTCATTGTTGATGCTTTTAGTGGCTGTTAAGCCGTTTGAGCCTCTTTGTCGTGGTCGGGACGCAGATTCTTGTTGTTCTTGTCTGAGCTGTTGCAGCGGATTATTTGATGATGCTTTTGAGCTGTTATGACTTTCTCTGTGGGCAAGTCATAACATTACGGGTGATGTTATGGCTTTGGTTGCAACTGCTTTGAGAGGGGCGCGCTATTGTGGGGGCGGCCGAAGGGATTGCTGGAGACGAGATGAATTTCCAGGTGAGGAAATTATGGTTAGAAAAACTTTTATTTTGAACAAGCTGGTTCGACTAGTTTCGACGGCTCCTGCTCCGTCCATTCGTTGTCAAGCCAGGCCTCTTTCTGCATGGAAGCTACGCTGCGGCCAAGCTTTGCTCGGGTTGACCTTGGGATTTGTGGGAAATGTCTGTGGGCGTCCTGCACTCTCCGCTGAGCGGGTTTCCATTAGCCTCGGCATCTTGGGGGATTCTTTCCAGGTCTCTTCCTTGGAGACTTTTGCCCAGACCGGCAAGATTGAGCCCGATTTGCGGGATTACTTTCGACTATTGGATGATGAACAGGAAGTTCAATTTCGCGAGGCCCTGAATACTTCCGCTGATGTGTCGGTGGTGGCCGTGGCGCAGTTTTTGTATTCGCCCCAGGGAGAAATTTTGCTGGAGCGCCTGGGCCAGGTGATTCAGTCAGAGGCGCGTCAGCCTGGCTTTTTTGCCATTCGAGCGGCGCTGATCCTAGCAGCAGCGGAGCCGGGTGGCCTAACGCCGTTGAATGTGGTGCGCAAGTTCCCCACGAGCGGTGTGCGGATCAGCTTGGGACGGGGCTGGGAGATTGCCCAGGAGTTGAATGATTTGGTGCGAAAGACCAAGTCGTCGGTGGCAGAGGTGAGGGCTCAGTCTGATGCGGAGTTTGCTGAGGAGACGCAGCTGGGGATTGCGGCGATCGCGTCCACGTTGCCTGACCTATCCCTAGCGGGGCCTTTGGGCTGGGATCGCGAAGTTTTAGTGCTCAAGGATGTAAGGCGCGATCGCAATCTCCCCGTTGACCTCTATCTGCCTGCTGCCCGAGACTCGGCGACGGCTCCTTGGCCCACAGTGGTCATCTCCCATGGTCTTAAGTCAGATCGCACTTCATTTGTCTACTTAGCTGAGCATCTGGCTTCCCATGGCTTTGCGGTCATCGTGCCGGAGCATCCCGGTAGCAATACAGAGCAATTTGAAGCCTTGCTCCAGGGCCGAGCCAATGAAATCTCAGCTCCCCAAGCCTTTCTTGATCGCCCCCTCGACATCACCTTTGTCCTGGATTTCCTGGAGGAGAATGAGCAATTTTCCCCCCTGCTTAAGTTGGACCAGGTGGGCATGGTCGGGCAATCCTTTGGTGGTTACACCGCTTTGGTTTTAGGAGGGGCTCAGCTCAACCCGGAGCAGCTGGAGGAAAGTTGTGAGGATTTGGATCAGAGTTGGAATATCTCCCTTGCGCTGCAATGTCGTGCCTTGACCCTGCCCCTGCCGGGAGACGGCTTACAGGATGAACGGATTACCAATGCTGTGGTGATTAATCCTTTCACCAGCGCTGTGTTTGGCCGGAAAGGATTGGCGGGCTTGGCTGTGCCAACCCTCGTTGTGAGCGGAGAACTAGATACGATCGCCCCAGCAGTTCTAGAACAGATTCGCCCCTTCCGTTGGATTCAAGGAGAAGGACGTAATCTAGCGCTGATGCTAGGCGGTACTCACTTTTCAACCATTGCTGAAAACCCAGAGGAAGAGGACTTCCCCTTACCAGAACCCATCGTGGGTCGAGATTTAGCCACGGCTCAAAACTATGTCAAGGCTCTCAGCTTGGCTTCCTTCGAAACCTACTTGACGGGACGTTTGGCAGGGCAACCCTACTTGTCCAATGCCTATGTCAAGTCTTTCGACCAGGGACGATTAGGCCTTGATTTAATTCGTCAGCTTCCGTAACCACTGGGAGAGCTTTGGGAGCAATGCCCTAGCGGTATCCATGCCTAGGTGTTTTACGAGCAAAACGGGCTGATGTCCTTGAAGAGAGGATTTTGAGCCTGGATAGTGGGATCTTCATGGCTCAACAACCTCAAATTCTTCGTGTTCTAAATTAATTTGCAAGCAGAGTAAACTTTTGTTCAAATCTCGTGTCTGTATAAAAACTGGGCACCTATTGCTCCCTCTTTAGTCATTTAATTAGTTTGTTGCTCTGTGAGTCCTGTTCGTTTTCATGGGGAATGACTCCACCTTTAGCCCCCATGCGTCCATTCCGTTTTCGATAGTTTCATGACCCCAACTTCTGATTCCATCCTGGCTAGCCAGGTGTCCCGTCGCAACGTTCTCAAGCTGTTGGGGGTCGGTACTGTTGGAACGGGCCTAGGCTATTCCCGTTTTAAGAAGCCCAAGCCCACTGTCTATGGCAAAGACACTTTAGATTTACCGTTTTACGCCAGCGAGAAAAAGACGGTGGCGATCGTGGGAGGCGGTCTTGCTGGCCTGGCGGCTTCCTATGAGCTGAGTCGACGGGGCTTTGAAGTGACCCTGCTGGAGAAGTCGCCCCAGCTGGGTGGCAAGATTGCGAGCTGGGACATCAAGGTCAATGGCGAAGACATGCGCATGGAGCATGGCTTCCATGGCTTTTTCCCCCAGTACTACAACCTGTGGAGCATGGTGGATGAGCTGGAGGCCAAGGATAACTTTGCCGCCTTGCCGACTTATGCGGTGGTTTACAAGGAGGACTATGGGCCTGAGATTTTTAAGCCCAGTAGCTCCGCCTTTCCCTGGAATATTGTTGACTTAGCGTTTTCCAGTCCCAACAGCCTGAACTGGGGGCTCAATCTGGTTAAGCCAGAGCATTGGGAGGTGTTTAAGGAGATCACAGCTTTCCATCCCCAGCGCAGCTATGAGCGCTTGGACAATATTGCGGTGACGGATTGGGTCCATGGGGAGATTCCCAAGGGGCTCTACGACCTCTATTTCTTGCCCTTTGGTAAGTCCAGTTTGAACTCGCCGGATGTGCTGAGTACCGGGGAGCTGATGCAGTTCTTCCATTTCTATTTCTTTGGTAATCCTGAGGGATTGGCCTTCCGGGGCACTCGTATGGACATGGGTCGCAGCCTGGTCGATCCTGTGGCAAATAGCGTTCGTGAGTTCAATGGCCAGGTGATTACCGATGTGACGGTGACTGGTATTGATTGGGCTGATGGCGAGATTGCTCAGTTGCGTTACCAAGAAGGAGCCAGTGGTAAGACGGCTCCGTTTTGGGTGGAGACGAATGCAAGCCTGGGCGAGGGCTTTTATGGCGCTGGGGATGATGTATATGCACTATTGGCGGGGGATGCTGAGGCGGTGTCGCTGACCTGCACGCACCAGGGCTGTACGGTGGCCAAGGTTGATAATGGGGCTGATGGGGATGGCTTTTTGTGTCCTTGCCATGGCGCAGTGTTTGGGGAAGGGGGCGATCGCCAAGCAGGTCCGGCCCAGCGCAATCTAGATCGCTTTGAGGTGTTGGCGAGAGATGGCGATCGCATCCAGCTTGCAGCCATCAACGCCGATGGCACTGCCGTTGCTGAATCTGTTTTAGAAGCGGATTACTACGTTTTCGCAGCAGACGTCGTCGGCATGCGTAACCTATTTGCATTATCCGAAGGGGACCACCATGCCGAGACTTTGCAACAGGTGTCTGAGTTGGCAACGGCGGATCCTTTTGCCGTGACGCGCTTCTGGCTCGATCGCGACTTTGACTGGGAGTACAGCAATTTCACCTCATTATCGGGCTATAAGCTGACGGACAGTATTACCCTCTACCACCGCATTCAAGATGATTATCGCGACTGGGCGGAACGTCATGGCGGCAGTGTGGTGGAGCTCCATTCCTATTGCTATAAGGAAAAAGCATTTCCGACTCAGAAGGATGTATTGGATACCTTTGAATCAGAGCTGTTTGAGATTGTGCCGGAGCTGAAGGGGGCGAAGATTCTCCATCGTGAACTGGTGAACCAGAAGAATTTTTCTGGCTTTCCGCCGGGGAGTCATCCTAATCGACCTGAGACGGCGACGGCGGTGCCCAATCTGATTTTTGCGGGGGATTGGGTGAAGATGCCGTTTCCTTGTGGCTTGATGGAGCGGGCGGTGAGTAGCGGGTTGCTGGCGGCGAATTCCATTATTGAGCGGGAGGGGTTGCAGCGGCGGCCCTTGCTGACGGTTAATCCGGCGGGGGTTTTGTCGCCGGTGTTGTCGGCTTAGGG
>CALECT010000127.1 GCA_937949725.1 uncultured Pseudanabaenaceae cyanobacterium | reverse complement strand
ATGCCAGTGAGTTTGGCGATACGGTGATGGACTTTGAGATCATCCGGGACCGCCTCGACCTCACCTCCATCCTGGGCAACAACGTCACGGTGGGTGGCAATGTCCAATTGCAACAACTGGGTGAGCATACCGAAGTCCTAGTGGACAGTGGTAATGGTTTCCAGAGCGTGGCAACGCTCCTCAACGTCAACGCAGAGAGCTTAGACGCGACGAACTTCGTCGGAGGAACAGATGCGAGCAGCGCTGTTTCAGATGAAGCGACGCTAACGGGGGGCTTAACTGCGACGAGTGACTTCAATGGTGATGGTCAAACCGACCTGTTGCTCTATCACCCCCAAGAACAGTGGAGCGGCATTGGCTTCATTGATAATGAGGGCAACATCACCGATTCTGTGTCCCTATGGACAGGTTGGAAGCCAGCGGCGAAGGGTGACTTTAACAATGACGGTCAAACGGATATTGTGATTGAGAACCTAGCGAATGACTGGCATGGGATTCTCTATATGGACGGTCCTAACATCCAGTCCTCCCAGGGGATTCCAGGTTGGACGGGTTGGGATATTATCGGTGCCGGCAACTTCAACAATGATGGAACCGACGATATTCTGATCAAACATCAAACCGAAGATTGGTATGGGGTTTGGTATATGGGGGGTGCGGATGGTTCCGAAATTCAAAGCTCCCAAGGGATCAACTTCTGGTCAGGTTGGGATGTGAAAGGAGCTGGTGACTTCAACGGTGATGGCAAAGCCGAGCTAGTGGCCCAGCATCAGACGGAGGACTGGTACGGTCTCTTCGAGCTCGATTCCAACGAGCAAATTGTGAATTCGCAGGGAATTGCGGGTTGGGCTGGCTGGGATATCGTTGGGACGAGTGACCAAAACGAGGATGGCCAGACTGACTTGCTGATTCAGAACCGTGTTGAGGGTTGGCAGGGTGCTTGGTTGATGAATGGGAATCAGATTACTGGGTCCCAGGGGCTGAATGTTTGGCAAGGCTGGCTGGCCGTTGGCTAGATAACGAGCAATAGACTCGCCCATAGAAAAACGGGCCTAAGTATTGTAATTACAATACTTAGGCCCGTTTTGAATTCTTAGCCAGTATCAGTTTTCTTAACCCAAATAGCTCATCTAAGTCCAACCTGATCGAAACTCAACACCAGTTATGCAAGCCCAAGACGTTAACAGGTCTCGGAGCCATCCGCTAGAGCAGCTGGGTAAGAGGAGAATTGTTCAGTCGTTCAGATAAGCAACTGTGGGAGCAACGTCAAATGCCTGGAATAGCAGAAGCCTCCAGGAGAACTCTGTCTATTGTTCAAGAATTCTGTATTTATTTGAAAGCGAGCTAAGTATTATGAGAATTCTCAACTTAACCCAACTAGCCATGCCCAAAAGACATCCTTCTAACGCAAGACATGGACCGCCTGAACATGCAGGCAAGAAGGCAAGAAGGTTATTCCTCTTCTTCTTCACCACGCTTCACCAAATGAATATGCTTATAGCCTAGCTTGACGTCAAATTCGTCTCCAGGCTCCAAGTTCATGCCTTTTGTATAGGCACTACCGACTAAGAGCTGACCATTCTTCTGCACACTAATTCGATAGGTTTTTTCGCGACCCCGGCGTTTAGACTCAGTGTCCGAACCCAGATCTAGACCTCTCGCTTCTAGCAAGGCTTCGTAAAAGCCTGCAACGTTCACACGTTCTACGCCTTTTTTCGTTGTCTTTACATAGCCACAGAGGCTCGCCAGCTCACGTCTGGTTGCATTAGGATCGGTCTTACCAAGCTCCTTCAACTTTTTCAGGAGAGCTTTACCCACGAATGCTTCAGTCATCATTTACTCAAGAGAGACGATTAACTAAACAATACTGCACCAGAACACCAGATTTACTACTAAATTAGTAGATTGAAATCAATCTGTTCATATGCATCCTTTAGCTAGGCCAATTAGCTCATTTTTGGGAGCTCTGGAGCAAGCTATGCGCGACTCAATAACCTCAAAGACTGAAGCTAATCAAGATAGAAAACAAGCCTTTAAGCGAAAATAAACTTAAAAATACCCGGTCCTCCAGGAATAGCTACGCAAATGTCCCCAACAAACATTTTAGAACCCAGGTGAAGGGCTTAACCCCTGAATGCACCCTTAATCCTCTCACTCTCTACCTTCCAATGCTTTAGCAAAGTCAAATATTTGAGAACGAATCCAGTCTGCTATGCCCAGTGCTCCAACCTCTGGATGAGCGCGAGACCTAGTCCTAATTAGTGCTCAAACATTTACCCTCAAATTTCATAGGCTTTGAACTGGCACTGCCTACCGTCAATCAGAGTCATATCTGAACAATAATTGAGGAGGCAGGAAGAACAGGATCGGTGCTTTCTTTTCCTCGTTCAGCTATGGCTGTTGAGCGACCTCACTATGGCGGGATCAACCATTGTCCTGAACTAACGATGTTGAATCATTCAGTCGAGATGAAGGTCTCTTCAGCTGGGTGAACAATCAGTGCCACAAATTTGAGAGAGCTCTGGCGACTGAACCTCCCAACAGCTAAGGCTTAGCGATGTATAACTGTAGAGCGATGCCTTCAAAACTCATTTACTTAACTTAAAGATGGTTCTACACCTAGTATATTCATTACCTTGCTCTGCTTGTTAACACAACCTCGAAAGCCTGACTGGGTGGCTTTCACACCCCAATGTCAGCCACAACCTCCGGCACAATCGTTATCCTGGAGATAAGAGCCCGGCTAAGAAAGCCTCCCTCAACCCACCCCGCGACCAGGCATGCCATGGCCCTCGAACCCAAAGTAATGAAAGCCGTTGAGGCCCTCAACTACCGCGTCACCGTCGGTGACATTGCGGCCCAGGCTGGTCTGCGAATTCCCGTAGCCGAGCAGGGGCTCCTCGCCCTTGCTAGCGAAGTGGGCGGCAATTTGCAGGTGGCTGACAGCGGCGATATCGCCTATAGCTTTCCTAAGAATTTTCGCAGCATCCTCCTTGGCAAATACTGGAAGCTTCGCCTCAACGCCTGGCTGGGCAAAGCCTGGAAAATCCTCTTCTACCTCATTCGTATCTCCTTCGGTATTGCCCTAGTGTCCTCTATTGGCATTATGGCGATCGCCCTTATTATCCTCGCCATCGCCGCCGCCACAGCCCTCTCCAACAGCGACGACAACAATAACAACAGCTCCTTCAATGTAGGTGGCCTTTTCTACATCCTCTCCGATCTCTTCAGCAGCGCCCTCCGCCTCTTCTTCTATGCCGACTGGCTGGGCTACGGTGGCTATGGCCGGAGAAGCTACGGTTATGGCAACCGTTCTCAAAGCCGATCGCGCCAGAGATTCTCTTCCAACCAGCCAAAATCCGAGCTCAACTTCCTCGAATCCATCTTCTCCTTCCTCTTTGGTGACGGGAACCCCAATGATGACTTAGAAGACCGACGTTGGCGTTCCATCGCCGGAGTTATTCAAGAGCATCAAGGGGCGATCGCAGCCGAACAAGTCACTCCCTTCCTCGATAGCCCTAAAGCAGAGCCCGACGACGCCATCCTCCCGGTCCTAGTTCAATTCCAAGGCCAGCCCCTCGTCAGCCCCCAAGGCGAAATCGTCTACCAATTCCCCGAGCTCCAAGTCACAGCAGCAGGACAAGGTGGGAATTCTGGCCTTTCCTATCTACGGGAAAATTCCTGGAAATTTAGCAAAGCCACAACCAACCAGCTTTGGGCCGCAGGAATGTTGGGGATCGTCAATGCAAGCCTAGCTGCATTGCTGGGTATACAACTACCGAGTTTGACAGCCACGGGCATTGGCTTCCTCAGCTTTGTCAGCCAGATTTATCCGCTGTTATTGCTCTATGGCTTAGGCTTTCTCGTGATTCCCTTGATTCGTTGGCAAGTTGTCAAATGGCGCGATCGCAGCCTCCAGCAACGCAACCAGCAACGCCAGGATCTGGCCCGCCAGCTCCAGCAACCAAGCCAAACACTGCGCAGCAAGCTCTCCTATGCTCAGCAATTTGCGTTTCGAAAGCAACTAAAATCTGAAGATGCGGCCTACACCACAGAGCAAGATCTGCTAAATCAAGAGAGCTCCCAGCAAGCCAAAGATGATGATGAGTGGAAACGACGCCTTGAGCTAGAAAATAACTAACAATGCGGTCTCGATGTAATTACGAGGTGCCATGCAAATTGCTGGGATAATGCAATGGCAGAAAGTTTCTTGAGTACAATTAAGATTGAGGTTTATTCACACTCAGAACTTCTCTAATCGAGCTGAAGCAAAACGTCGATTAATGAATAGATTGAGGTTTTCTATCATCGACGACGAATTCATTCACGATTGGATTTCTGTCACCGATTCAATTTGAAGAACAATATTGCTCCTCGCTAGACCAGCCTATGGGGCACTGAATTAAAGGGTTATATAAGTCAGAAGCTTGGTGTAGAAAGAGGTTAAGGTTTGTCTTCTGAAGAATCCTGAAATGCTCTTCCTGTAAGTATTTCAGGAGAGCATCACTCCTGAAGCAGACAGTGCCCACTCACACAACTTGCAGTAGTGGTTCAGGCTAATATCTTCTCCAATATGGCACCATCGCTACTTCAAATTATCCAGAGTATTGCAGGCGTCTGCTCTTAGAAATCTAGAGAGACACCAGATTTGAAGAAAATACCTTGCAACCCAATATTTTCTCGCTCACTATTGAAAATACCTGGACTAGCATTATCAACAAATTGAATACTATCGTATGCATTAAACCAATTTTGATATTCGTAGCCTAAGCTCAAACCAAAATCAATATTGTCTGTGACCTGTTTGCTCCAATCAATCCCCAGTGCCATCTCAAGCATCGAAATGATTCGATCGTTATCTCGATGTTTGATATCTGCAATTACAGAATCACCATCATTATCTGTTTCATTGTAGGTCGTGCGTGAATCGCCTACCATCAGTGACCCTGCGACTCTACTGAAAAGGCTGAAGCCAGAGCCTAATCGCAAGTTTAAATCTGCACCCACCTTTGGTCCAAAGCCAGCAAAGCTATGCTCTAAATCAACGTTTGCATTGGTAAAGTCAACACCATCGTAGGCCACGTTGAAATCCTGGTTTATATCTGCAAACCGTAGTCCAGCAAACAGACGCATATCCAAACTTTGATTCGCTGCTATTGAATAGCCTAGCTCTACGTCGGTCGTAACATGGGATAGGCTTGCTTCTGCTTCTGCTGTCTCAGCACTGTCATTCTGCGCAGGATGAGTCAGCGTAGAGAATAGGAAACCAGACTCGGGTCTTATTGCAGACTCACTATTGCTATTTTCAATACTCAACCAAGTTAGCCTTCCATCTAAGGCGCCCTGACGATAACCTACACTGATTCGAGTATCAGTTTCACTACCGTATTCAACTGCCTCGAGAGAGCCGCTAGTCGCTAAAGCTTCTCCAGAGTCCGCGATCGCGAAGTCTAGCTCATCTCCCAGGTTTGGATTGAGAAATAGTACCTCACCGGATAAGTACAGGCCCTGTTCACGCCCACTGTTGGTTAGTTCAATACTCTGTTCTACTTGCTTATCTGCTGCTATGTCGACAAGAGGCAACGAGCTTTGCCCTTGTAATTGAAACTTGAGTGCATCAATCTCATCCAGTAGTTCTCTCTGACGCGTCTCTAAATCTACTAAACGCTGCTCTAGACGCTGGACTATATCGGTGACAGAAGTTTCGCTTGTATCTACTTGCTGCACTATGACAGTAGACTTGAATCTATCTTGCAACGCTTGTTGTTTTTGTGACTTGGGTTTCAGTTTTAGAGCAGTCTGTGCTTGTTCAGAAGGAACTTGCAGGGGGAAAGTCGTAGCTGCTTGTGTCTGACTGCCAAGAGCAACTACACAGAGGAATGATGTTGTAGTATAGCTACAAAACCGATGAACAATCGACATTGATTTTATACTCATAATATCTGTCTAGATAAACCTAATACGACAAAAATAGATTCGGTTAAAAACCTAGAATTCTATCTGATTTAAAATCAGACAAGCCAATGCTCATAAAAACAATTTAGAGCCTACAGGAAGGATTCTGATGCCTAGAACACTTCGCTCTTATGTTTTGAATGCGTTTCCATGAAGTCATGGTACAAAAAGCAATTACGAAATCAAGTACTGATGTTTTGGTAGGTTTTCATGTCTGATGCAAAGACAGAATTTGCCTTAATGCAAAAGGTCTTAGAATCACATCAGTTAACAGGCATGATATATCCACCTTTTGATTATTAAGAGTCGTATGCTCTCAGCAAGACACAATTAACGCGACTACTCAAGTTATTACTATAGGCACTTCAATATTCTACTCAGAGAGTTTATCTCTAATACATATAGCAGAGAGAAATTGCTTTTCTAATCCGTATAAATGCCTTGGTTTCATTGATTTGTACAATCCCATCTAGATGGCCGACCGTAGAAGCACGTATTTTTGAGCTTTGGGAAACTATTCTCACGATGCTGAGCCATGTCCTATTAAAGGGAGATAGAAGTTTAGAAGCCTTATATGGAAATGACTCAGGAAAGCATCACCTCTTAGCTAGACAGTGCCACATCCTTGGCTTGCGATACTCAAAGGACGGTTGCCAGGCCTTCGAGGAAAGTCATGGAGGGATGTGATTAGGTCGCACCAGTCCTGGTTAAAAGGGATGCATAAAGAGCCAAAGAGGTTAGCAAGCCCAACGGCATACAAAGTCTCCCAACTTCAACAACCTAGCCTTGTTGCTTAGACGAGACCAAGTGAGATGAGCGACTCAGCAACTGTGAGTCAGCTCAGATCTAGCTCATAGTCGCCAGAAGATTACTTATTTTCCAGGCTTCAAAGTCTACTAGGATTAGCACGACAGTTCCCAGAGTAAAGGATGTAACAATTACTTCAGTTATAGTCTGGCCAAGGTCATATTCAGTATAATTTATGGCCTAAACTGCAAGTATCCTAGCGGCTGAATGTATGTCTATCCCATCCCCTATTAAGCATATTGCAGTTGTTGGGGCTAGTAGTGCAGGCCTTCTTTCGGCACTCACCCTTAAAAAGTTTTTCCCGCAGCTTCAAGTTACAGTAATTTATTCTTCAAACCGCACGCCCATTGGAGTTGGCGAGTCCACAACAGCTTGGATTCCTCAATTTCTCCACGATATTTTAAAGATAGATCGAGTTGAGTTCTATAAAGCAGTATGTCCAATTTGGAAACTTGGCATTCGCTTTGAATGGGGGCAGCCTGGTGAATATTTCTTCAACTATACGTTTGATCGTCAATTTAGTTACGATTCTGCCAACTTAAGATACCCAATTGGAAGCTATGCACTTCACGACATGAATGAGGCGAGTCGGTTTTCTGTTTTGATGAATAAGCAGCATGCTCCTATCTGGATCAGTGACAACAATCAGATACATATTGTTCCAGATGGATATGGATACCATCTTGGAATTCAAGAATTAACTGACTTCTTATTCAAAAAGAGCAAAGATTTGGGCGTTAATTTTTATGATTTGGAAGTGTTAGAAGCTCAGCGAGATGCCTCAGGGAACATTCAAAAGCTTCGCTGCACGGATGGAAAGATAATTGAAGCAGATTTATTTATTGATGCGACTGGTTTTCAATCAAAGCTTCTCGGCCAAACGATGCAAGAGCCCTTTAAATCATTTAGCGATCGCCTTTTTTGCGATTCAGCCATTGTAGGGGTTTGCCTAGGTCAGCATGCCATTTCCCCATTCACCACTGCAACGACAATGAAGTCTGGGTGGCGTTGGCGTATTGATCTGAAAGATAGAATCAGTTTTGGCTATGTTTATTCGTCGAGCTTTTGCGAAGAAGAAGACGCTAGACAAGAATTTCTACAATCTGTTCCTCCATCAACTCAAGGTTTAAGGAAAATATCATTCCGGTCTGGACGTTATCAACGCTTCTGGGTCAATAATGTGATCGCCCTGGGAAATGCTTCAGGTTTTGTAGAGCCCTTAGAGTCTACGGGGCAGCATATGATTGCAGAAATGCTTTGGCGTGTCGTTTTAGACTTGCAGGATAGTCAGCTTTCTCCCTCTCCCCTATTGATTTCTACAACCAATCGCTATATCGCTGGGCTATGGGATGAGATTTGCGACTTTCTGACTCTACATTTTAAGTTCAACGATAAGTTGAATAGCCCTTTCTGGGAACATTGTCGTCAGGAAACGAACCTAGGAAAGATCCAAGAGCTTGTAGACCTATATCAAGATTCTGGGGCCTGTCATGCAATCCAAACATTAACCCCACCTGCAAGTATTTTTGAGGTAGATGGTTACCTAACATTACTCAAAGGTCAGAACTTGCCCGTCAAGCATCTATCAGTTTTATCTGATTCAGATAGAGCTGACTGGCAATCCTATCGACAGCGTATTCGGCAAGAGTTACAAGGTTCAGTGGAGCCTCGTACTGGTCTAGAAATTATTGAACGATATGGACTGGGCTGATATTCCAAGCTTCCAAGAGCAAACATGGCATTAGTAGTAGTAACTGTCTCGATAGAGACTCTTTATGAGATATAAATCGCTCTAAATTAACATGGCATTATTAGTAGCGGTTATCTCAATAGAGACTCCTTTTGAGATAAAGATTGTTCTTAATGAACTGGGTTTACCACCTAAATGATGAGAAGAACCAAATACGCTGGTCAGGCTCTGCGTAGGGGTTGCTAATTCCTCGAATTATTTTAGAGAGAAGTCTATAATTAAACTGATTTATAGAAAACTATTTATCCCTTATTTCAGCAACATCTCTTGTAGCTGCACACCTTCTCAACCTCCTTGTGAAGCACCTTTCAGTAATTTGCAGTTTTGTCTAATGCCTGTCTCCCAAAGCCCATCAAAGCTGTTACCGGTCAACACCCGTTTCATTCATGCTCGTGCTTTCACGGTAGTGTCTGGGAAATGACTCGGCCAAATTGCCCAAAAAGGGTCACATTTACGGAGCAGGGTTTGTGCTTTGTACTGCTATATATGGATTAGTAATTTTTTGTGGGTGCATCAAAACTCAATTACTGAGTTTCTACTAGGTAAGGTGGGGAGCTTCGTGTTTTATTGATCGATCTCAGTATCTATCGAGTAGAAGCATTTAATTCCCGTCTTAGAATTTGCTGCGCTGCTTAGAGCAGCTTGAGGGTTTTCGAATTCCTAGATTAGCTTTAGAGACTAATTGAGTCTTCAAGATCGAGCGGTTTAGTCCGAGTCCTCCCCAACAAAATATTCATGGAAAACCTAAAATTTAACGAGCTCGTTATTGCGATTGCTGCTCAAAACTATGAGCCTAGTCTTTTACACCCTAATGCACTTAAGTACAGTGGTGTTGTGCCAGAAGATTGGGAGTTAGCTCGCCAACCTGTCATTCACCAACAAGGTTCCCAAGTTACTTTTTCCAACGGAATTCAGATCATTGCCCAGCCTAATCGCTGCCTGTTCATGGAGCCCTGGGCTGAGAAGACCGAGCAAGAGCTAGATTGTCCTAGCATTGCCAGACGTTATGTCTCAACCCTTCCCAATCTTGACTATCGGGCTGTGGGGATCAATCTTCGTGCCTATGTCCCCTTTGAAGGTAACGAAGCTGGGCCTCAGGACTATATCAGTCAGCAATTACTAGCAGCTGGGGATTGGCAACGCTGCAATGCCAAATCCTCACAACAGGAACTCAATTTGGTCTATGAGTTTGAGCAATATCGCCTCAACTTAACGATCAATAGTGCGACCTTTAACGATGCAGAGAAAGGACAAATACCAATCCTTCTGTTCAGTGGCAACTTTGAGTATTTCATTAACCCAGATTCATCTGTAGAGGCTGTCGCTCAAATACAGACCATCGTTGAAGACTGGGCTAAAAATCTGCATGATTTTCAGGATACTTTGAGTCGCTTTCCTGCGATGAAAGTAGCAGTCATGGCTTAAGAACTCTCAGATATCTGTATTGAGCAATTTAGGGGTTTGGTATGACCAAGTCCCTAGGAAATATTTAACTACCAAAAACAGTGCATCAACGCTTTGGTTCAGGTTGTTGTGCTGATTGGTGGATCGAATTTTGAGGTGATTGGTGCTGTTGCGTTGCAATTACCCAGAAAAGTTTCCAAATATTCTCTTGACTCAATTGTGTTCGGCTCTGCTATGGCCCATTCAATCTTGCCCGACCAAACCTTGTCTTGAAGGCTGAGGGGCACTGTACGTTTTGGACTGAGCTAGCTGTCTTCTGCTGGCTGACTTAGGACTTCTTCTTCTCCCATTTCAATTTCCTCTTTGCCGCATCCTAGTCTCTAGGATTAATAAGTTAATGGATTTTCCTGAACTGTTTGGATCAAAGCCTGTTGTCTCTGGCTTTTCACAAGATCTAAATTCAGATGGCTTGCAGAGCCATCAGTCCCTTCCAGAGGGAGGGGACGATCCGCTAAGGCATTGGCAAAGTAAGCTGGCTCAACAGCAAAGCGGGATTGTTTTTATTGATCGCGCAGTGGAGGGCTATGAGACTCTCGTAGAGGGATTGGCCCAAGGAGTGGAGGCCATTCTGCTCGATGGCGCAAAGGATGGTGTTGCACAAATAACCGAGATCCTCGCTCAACGAAAAGACATTGATGCCGTTCACATTGTCTCCCATGGCGATGCGGGAACCGTGCAGTTAGGCAATAGTCATCTCAGCTTGGACTCTCTTGATCAATATGCTGATGAGCTGCAACGTTGGACGGGTGCCCTCAACCAAGATGCTGACTTACTATTCTATGGCTGTAACTTAGCTTCCAATGCCTCAGGTCGCTCCCTCATTGAGCAGTTGGATCAGTTGACCGGAGCCGATGTGGCAGCTTCGGATGACCTAACAGGCAATGCAGCTTTAGGGGGAGATTGGGATTTAGAAGTCACGACTGGCGTGATTGAAACTGCGATCGCTTTCGACACCACAACCCAAGCCACCTATGAAGGGGTTCTATTTACCGCAGCATTAGGCGGCAGTTCCGTCATTTTTACAGGGGATGCAGCGGCCGAAACCTTAACTCTGGGGCTTAATGCCGATGATGAGCTGATTTATAGCTTAGACGGCTTCTCATTTACTAACGATCTGAACTCAACTGCAGGCGGCATTCAGTCACTCGTGGTTGATGGTAACTCTGTGGCAAACGTTCAGGTGGACCTGGGCGATGGCAATGATGTTTTTAGCCTGACTAATTCTCTGCTCCTAGCTGGCGGCTCTTTCGACGTCGTTGCTGAAAGCATTAACGTTAATGCCAATTTAGCAGCAGGGGCCATTAGCCTCTCGGCGATCGCCTCAGGTGGTAGCAGTGCTGCGGCTCAAGTCAGTATTGATAACGCTGCCATCACCGCTACAAGTTTAGCGATCGCAGCCGATGCTAGCCTCACTGCATCCACCACAGGCTCGGCAAGCCTGAGCAGTAATGCGTTGATCTCGGTAACGGGCACGAGCAATCTCGATGTCAGCGGTGCTTTGAGTCTCAAAGCCACCAACGAGCTGGGTATTACAACCAGCGATTCTGCCGCATCGATTCAAGGCACACAGAATACCAAGGCAGAGCTAGGCACTGGCGTAACAGTAACCGCTGCCAGCTTAGAGCTTTCAGCCCAAACGAATAGTGATGCTACCAGCGACATTCAAAGCAATCTGAGCAACCTGTTGGGTAGCTCAACGAATATTGATCTGAC